>CAZPJE010000074.1:0-12885 GCA_964586725.1 uncultured Steroidobacteraceae bacterium
CTTGAGGTAAGCCGCGGCGACGCGGTTGAGATCATCAGCTGTAACCTTCTCGAGCCGGTTGCGTTGCAGGAACCACAGCCGCCAGTCACCCTGCGCAATGTATTCCGACAGCTGCAGCGACGCGCGCTCGCTGTTGAAGTAGGTCTGCTCGAACGAGCGCAGGTAGCGGTTGCGCGCCCGGTCCACTTCTTCGGCCGTGATCGGCGCATCGCGCAGCGTGTCGAGCGTGCCGAGCAGCACTCGCGTCGCATCGGGCAACGATTTGTCGCGCAGCACTTCGGCCGAGACGTAGGCGTAGCCCGGCTCCTTGAGGCTGAACGCGAAGCCGCCCACCCGCGACGCGAGACCAGGCTCGACCAGCGCCTTGTAGAGCCGGCCGGTCGGCTCGCTGGTCAGCACGTCGAACAGCAGCTGCACTGCGGCGAAGTCCGGGTGCGAACCGGCGGGCACGTGGTAGCCGGCCGCCGTGACCTGCAGGTCGCCGACGCGACGCAGCGTGACATGCCGTTCGCCATCCTGCGTGGGCTCCACGGTGTACGTGGCGGACAGCTTGCGCGTCGGCCGTGGAATCTTGCCGAAGTATTCGTTGACCCAGCGCAGCGTCTTCGCAGGATCGATGCGACCTGCGACCACGAGCACGGCGTTGTCGGGCTGGTAGAAGCGCTTGTAGAAGGCGCGCAGGTTGTCGATCGGCACGCGTTCGATGTCGGCGCGCGAACCGATCGTCGAGTTGCCATAGTTGTGCCACAGGTATGCGGTGGACATCACGCGCTCGAGCAGCACGCGGCCCGGGTCGTTCTCACCCGCCTCGAACTCGTTGCGCACGACCGAGAACTCGCTCTGCAGGTCCTTCTCGGAGATGAACGAGTTGATCATCCGGTCGCTTTCGAGATCGAGTGCCCAGCGCAGGTTGTCGTCGGACGCGGGGAAGGTCTCGTAGTAGTTGGTGCGGTCGTACCAGGTCGTGCCGTTCGGGCGCGCGCCGCGCGCCGTCAGCTGTTGCATGATGTTCGGGAAGCGCGGCGTACCCTTGAAGACCATGTGCTCGAGCAGATGCGCCATGCCGCTCTCGCCATAACCCTCGTGGCGGGAACCAACCAGATACGTGATGTTGACCGTGATGCTCGACTTGGACTGGTCGGGGAACAGCAGCACGCGCAGGCCGTTGCCGAGCTCGTACTCGGTGATGCCCTCGGCGGACGTGATCTGGCGCGGTGCCGGTGGTGCCTTGGCAGTCTGTGCGATGGCGAGGGGCGAGGCCACCAACGTGGCGCACAGCAGGGCCGATGCGGCAAGCACGGCGAGGCGGGACAGTCGTTGCATCGGTCGGAACACTCCGGTGGCCAGGGGCGCGGGCGCCAGGACACCCTAGTTTAGGCCTGCGCCAGCCCAGTCAGACTAGAATGCCGCGATGCAGTTCCGCCTGATACGGTGCGATGAGAACGGCTCCCCCGTGGATCCGGTGCCTGATCTGCCTGCCGACGTCGCCGCAAACTGTGGTGGCACGGCCGAGCTGTACCGGCGTGTCGGCTATGTGGAGCCTTGGGTCGGCTACGTGGCAGTGGCAGATGGCGTGGTCGTTGGCGGCGGTGCGTTCGTGGGCCCGCCCCAGGATGGCTACGTCGAAATCGCCTACTACACGCGCAGCGAGCATGAGCGGCGTGGCTGGGCCACGCAGACGGCGAGCGCGCTGGTCGACGTGGCGCGAGTCCACGATCCGGCGGTGGGCCTGAAGTCCTTCACGTTGATGCAGGACAACGCTTCGACCCGCATCCTCAAGCGACTGGGCTTCAGCGTCGTGGGGACGGCGCAGGATCCGGATGCAGGTGAAGTCTGGGAGTGGCGGCGCACGGGCTGATGCATCGCCTCATGCGGCAGGTGCATCGCACCGGACCGCGAATCTATTGGTCGGGTAGCGCCTGCGGGATTAGCGTCCAAGCATGCTCGATACCCTGCGCACGCTGCTGCAGCTCGATGACGACCCGACCGACACGACGCGCCGCGCCCTGCTGACGTCGGCACCTCTCGCGGCTGCGGGGCTCGCGAGTGCGACGGCGGCGGCGGACGGTGCGCTGCCGCGGCGCGAAGCTCCTCCGATGGGCGACCGCGCGGCTGACGAAGACGGCTTCATTCATTTCGCCGACGCACGCGAGAAGTTCAAGGCGCTGTTCCGCCTCGAGCGCGACCTGCGCGACGAAGGCACGACGCTCAGTACCTACCAGTTCCTGACCTACATCGTGCCGCAGGGCGAGCGCGCGCAGCCCGTGGTTCGCTGGGAAGGCATGGAGTACTCGTACTTCCGGCGTGTCGGTGACCTGACCTGGCGGATCCATGCGCACAACGTGAGTTTCCCGCGCGACCTGACGACCGGAGCGTTCACGTCGACCGCACGCAACCCGTTTACGGGCGAGATGCTCGAAATCCCGCCGATGAAGCTGCTGGGTGACCCGGGCACGCTGCACGGTCCGAAGGGATATCTGTCGCTGCGGGCAAGCGCGGTGCAGTGGCGTGATACCTACCACCTGCTGCGGCGCGAGGGTGATCTCGTGAAGTCCGAGCACATCCGGCCCGGCCCGCCGACCTGGCCGAAGATCTTCATCGAGAGCATGTGCAACACGGTGTCGCTGCGCGATTTCTACGATCCGGCCGTCACGGCACTGCCGTACCAGACGTCGGGCTTCTATCTGTTTCCGTATCCCGAGTGGGCGCGCATGGGCAGCATTGCGGGTCACATGCTCGGTTCCTGGAGCGGGCGGCGCGTGGTGGGCGGCGTCGGGCAGCTGCCGCGGGAGTTCCGCGAGCGCGTCGCACGCGAGAACCCTGAATTGCTCGCGCCGCGCTGGCAGGTGTTCGAGCCGCCGATCTCTCAGTTGTTGCGCGACGAGCTCGCGTCCTGAGCGAGCGCTGCGCTAGCAGGGCCTCGCAGCAGCGCGCACCAGCGCGCGATTCGCAAAGCTCACGGGCAGGCGATCGCCGGACTCGAGCACGACCCAGGTCGAGCGACCGCTTTCTTCGACACGCGTGATGTGGCTGCGCTGCACCCAGACGGAGCGGTGCACGTGCAGCCCGTCGAGGTTGCGCAGCTCTTCGAGCGCATCGCGGAAGCGGTAGTAGATCAGTTCCTTGCCGCGCGGGCTGTGCACGCGGATGTAGTGATCCTCGGCTTCGACGGCGAGCAGCTCCTGCGGCGAGAGTCCGCGCAGCTTCTCCAGACGGTCGAAGAACCGCGGCGCCGCGACGGTCTGCGCGACCGGTGTTGCCGGCGCCTCGGCTGCTGCAGGCGCACCCGGTGTGGGCGCGACACGCGCTGGGACCTGCAGTTCGGGGTCGCTTGCGAAGACCAGCGTGCGAGCCGCAAAGCGGTTCGTGCCGGTCAGGCGCTGGAACAGCAGATTCACGGTGAGCCAGATCACGAGCCCAGCGGCGCCGGCGCGCAGCAGCATCAACAGATAGTGTGGGTCCACGAGGCTGCGCTCGAGTTCGAAGTAGGCGGCCAGGTCGGGCGTCAGCGGTACGCGGCCGTACTCGATCAGGGCCGCCACGATGGGTACGTTGTAAAGGCTCGAGATCCACAGGTTCAGCAGGTAGCCGACGGTCAGGATCAGCCACAGTGGCGGACTCCAGGGGCGCAACACCCGGCTTGCGAGGTGCGCAAAGGCCTCCGACAACCACCACGAGATCAGGCAGATGGAGCCCCAGAGGATCAAGGACAGCGGCGCGGGCAGCCCGAGCCCGGCGCGGTACATGCCGAGCGGCAACGCCATCAGCAGCGGCGGCACCAGATAAAGGAACGCGAGCTCGCGCAGCGTAGGACGCCGCAGCGCCAGGCGTGGCGCCGGCCGGGCATCCGTGTCGGGCGTCTGAAACGTGGCTTCCATGGCAACTCCCGTGTGTCCCGACTCTGGGGGGTCGCCCCGGGACTGTCAACGCGCCGACATTTTCGCGTAGCGCGAACGCGCATTCGCGTCAGCAGGGCTGTCGCCGGTGCGCTGGGGCGAAAAAGCCAGGCGGCTTCGCGTAACGGTCGTTGTCACACCGCCCGCCTCTGGTGATGCTGGGCCCCAGAGTTACAGGCGAGGAGGGTCGAGATGCCGCAACGTCGCAGCAAGGGTCTTTCGCGGCGCGCGCTGCTCGCTGCCGCGGGGGCGGCGGCCGCCGTCACGCTGGGCGGAGCCAGGGCGTCCGCAGCACCGGCGTCGGGCCTGCGCGACCTCGGCCTCGGCCTCGACACCGGCGACGGCAACGCCCGCCTGATGACCCGGATCCTCGCGAACCTCGACAGCACGCGCGCCAAGCACGGCTGGTACCGCGGCCGCGTGATGGGTGTGGCGCCGGGCGCGGCGGCGCGCGACCTGCTCGGCATCATGGGCATGTCGTCGCAGCGCGCGCTGCCGCTGCCGGACCGCCCAGGATGGATGCTGCTGCAGCGCGAGGTCGGCTTCTTCTTCGATCTCGGCACAGGCCAGGTGGTCGACCGTTGGGTCAACCCGCTCAACGAGGAGACGGTCGATGTGCTGCACATCGCCAATCCCTCGGTCAGTCGCGACATCGAACCCGTGGAACGCGACGCGCGCTTCTACGACGACCCCGCGCGCGCGGCTGCGTCGGCCAAGCCCTTCGTGCTGCCGTGGCAGACCGCCGGTGACCGGCTGTTCGTCGAGCAGCATGGGCACTACTGGGCGCGCAATCCGCTCGATCCGGCGGTCTGGGTGCGCGAGAGCAGCGGGCCGATGCTGCAGGTCTCCGACATGCTGAGCTACAACGTCTCGCTCGCGAAGGCGCAGAACCGCAGGATCACGTCGCTCGAGCATTGGGGCGCGTGGTCGCACGTGCGGCCGTGGCAGCCCTGGATGCTGATGGGCACCGCGCCCGGGCATCTGCTCTACAACTGCTTCACAGGCAGTGCCGATGATCTGCGCGGCATTCCGGCGGACATCGTCGCGCTGACGCGCGAGCGCTTCCCGGATTTCCTGACGCCGCCCGAAAAGCGCACGAAGGCCGAACCCAGCGTGATCCGCTTCATGCGCGAGCGCAAACCGGTGCCGCCGCGCACGCCGGCCACGACCACCGAAGGAGCACCGTGATGAATCGCCGCGAACTGTGGCCGCTGCTGGGCGGCAGTGCCTTGGGTGCATCGCTGCTCGCCGCGCCCGCCAGTGATGCAGCCGGCAACGCTGCAGCCGGTGCCGCCGGCGCCACGGATCTCGACACGCTCGAGACGCATGTGCGGATGCGCGCGCATCCCGATGGTCGGCCGCTGTACTGGGCCTATGCGGGCACGTTCTACGGCCAGATCTCCGGCCAGCGCACGGTGCCGCTGCTCGGTGTCGAGGGCATCAGCATCAACCGCTGCACGCCGGACGGCGACGGCGTGTATGCGTACTCGCTGCGCGAGGCGGGCTGGTTCACGGACCTGGCCACCGGGCAGGTACTCGACGAATGGCTCAATCCGCTGAGCGGCCGTAGCGTGAAGCCGAAGCACTACTACTCGCCGCAGCGGCAACGCTTCACGGCCGAAAAAACCGAACCCGTGCTCGATCGGCCCTTCCCCGGGCTCGAATGGACCGGCTACCTCGGCGCGCCGCAGCGCTTCTCGGGCTCCGTGTGGTCGAGTGAAGAACTGCTGGTGCGCACGACGAACCCGGAAACCGGCGCCGCGCGCGTGCAGACTTCGCTGCTGACGCTGCATGCGAACGCCGCGGATCTGGCCCGCAATCCGAAACGGGTGGTGCCAACGACCATGGCCTACCAGACGCTGGCGTCGTGGGTGCCGTGGATGGACATGCGCGACATCCCGGGCGTGATCTCGTGGCGGCTGTTCGGGCGCAAGGTCGAGCGCGTCGAAGATCTGCCGCAGACGCTCGTCACGCGAACGCGCAAGCTGCACCCGCAGCTGTTCGAAGGCTGAGGCGGCACGATGCGCCGGCCACTGCTTGCCACGGCGATGCTTGCCGCACTGATGGTCGCCGCACCCGTGCGTTCGGACGGTGCGCCGCCCGCGGTGTCCTACTCGACGGTGATCGCCTCGGACGGCGTGCCGCTCGCCGTCACGGAATGGGGCAATCCGCAGGGTCCGCCGGTGCTGCTGCTGCACGGCTTCTCGCTGTCGTCGGCGGTCTGGCGCGCGCAGCAGGACCCGGCGCTCGCGGCGCGCTATCGGTTCGTGGCCGTCGACTTGCGCGGCCACGGCGCGTCCGGCAAACCAGCGACGCCCGCCAGTTACGGCACGGCGAAAGTCTGGGCCGATGACATTGCCGCCGTGATCGCCGCGAAGCAGCTCGTCAAGCCCGTGGTGGTGGCGTGGTCCTTCGGCGGCAACGTCGTCATGAATTACGTGCGTCACTATGGCGACGCGAATCTCGCTGGCATCAACTTCATCGGCTCGACCGGTGGACTCGCCGAGCGGCTGCATCCGCTCGCCGGCGATGCCGGCTATGTCGAGGCGGACCGGCAGCGCCGGTCGGAATCCCTCGCCGACAACATCCCCGGGCAGCGCTACTTCGTGCGGATGATGACGGCAACGCCGCTCGCGGCGGTCGACGAAGAGCTCTGGCTGGTCTCGACGCTGCAGCTGCCGCGCTATGCGCGCGCAGCGATGATGGGCATGCCGCTCGACAACATGGACCTGCTCGAACGGATCAGCGTGCCGACGCTGTTCACGACCGGTTCGGCCGATGCCTCCGTGCCTGCCACCCAGCTCGGTCCGCTGACGCGCAAGCTGCCGCGCTCGGCCTTGTCGGTCTACGAGGGCGCGGGGCATGCCGCATTCGCCGAGCAGCCGCGGCGCTTCAACCGCGAGCTGATGACCTTCATCGATTCGGTGCGCGTGACGCCGCCGCCGCCATCGGCACGCGAGCAGCGCGCCCTCCAGCTGGTGCGCAGCTACCTCGACGCCCACAACCGGCACGATGCGGCTGCGGCGGCCGCGCATTACGCCGACGACGCGGTATTCGTGCTCAGCGACGGGCGCGGCGACGTGCGCGGCGCCGCAGCGATCGCGGACCTGGAGCGCCTGGATGCGGCGCTGGGCTCCTGGGTCGAACCCATCGGCGTGCGCGCCCGCACCGCGGGAGGCGCGGTCATCGTCTCGTTCGACCACGTGCTCGAACAGAGTTCGATCGCCGACGCGATCGGGGTTCCGCTGATCGTCGCCGAACCCGTCGATGCTGCATTCGTGGTGCGGCGAGATCGCCTGCAGCGCGTGGTCCAGCCGTCGTTTGCGGCGGCCTGCAGCCGGGCGATGCGGGCGGGATTCCTGGGCTTCATCGCATCGTTGCGCGATAGCAACGATCCGCGCACGAACACCCTGCTGCGAGCGGACGGCTCGATCGTGCTGACGGCCGCCACGGCACCGCTCTGGATCAGCGGCATTCGGGAGTGGCGCAGTGCAACAGGCTGGGCGCCTGATAACAAGGACATTCTCGAGTGCGCGCGCCGTTGAACGCGCCGCGCCGTGGCCGATCGCCATTCACTGCGCGCTGCCTGCCATACGCAGTTTGCATTACGCACCGCAGCCTGCAGTCGTACTTTTGCATCAAGCCCGGGTCACCGGCATCGAACGCACAGGGGGTCACATGAAGATCAGGAACGAAATCGTCTACGCCGTTGGCATCGCGCTGCTGTCGGGCACCACAGCCGCCTCGGCGCAGGAATCAGCCGGAGCATCCGGGCTCGATGAAGTCGTCGTCACGGCGCGCAAGCGCATCGAAACCATCCAGGATGCACCGCTCACGATCCAGGCGTTCACCGATGAGCAGATCGAGGAGCGCGGTGCGCAGTCGATCGCCGATCTCGCGAAGTTCGCGCCGGGCCTGACCTTCAACCAGGGCTCGTCGCGCGCGGCAAGTGATTTCTCGATCCGCGGCATGACGCAGATTTCGCCGGTCGGCGACAACCGCAAGGACCTCGTCACGGTCTTCATCGACAACGTGCCGTACATCGGCAACCCGTCGGCCATCGGCAGCGAAGATCTGGCCCGCGTCGAGGTCATCAAGGGGCCGCAGTCGGCGCTGTTCGGCAAGGCGACCTTCGGCGGTGCCATCAGCCTGATCACGACGGTCCCGGGCGAAGAGACCAAGGGACGCGTCAGCGTGACGGCGGGCTCGTACGGCGACCGACGCCTCGCGGGCGCGCTCGAGGGTTCGCTGATCGACGGCATGCTCTCGGGCCGCATCGTCGCGGACTTCAACGAATTCGACGGCTACTACAAGAACGTGTTCGGCGGCCGCCTGGGCGCCACCGAGCAGCGCTACCTGTCCGGTACGCTGAACTTCACGCCGACGGAAGACCTGTCGATCCGCCTGCGCTACAGCGATCGCCAGGACGAGGACGGCCCGGCGCCGTCGGTGCTGATCGCGCGCTACACCGAACACAACTGCGGGCCGTTCCCTGGCTTCACTGCGCGACCGCTCGCGGGCCTGCCGGCGGGCTTCACGCTGGCGCAGTCGCGCCGCGCCTACTGCGGCGAGTTGCGCACGCCCAGCGGCCCTGTCGGTGTGAACATCGATACGCCGGCGGCGGCGTCGAGCCTGCTGCCCTTCAGGGAGCACAAGACCCTGATCGACCACAACCTCGGCACGCTGACTGCGGACTGGAACATCGGCGGCTATACGCTGACGGCGATCGCCAGCACGCAGGAGCAGTTCGTGCAGGGCCTGCGCGACTTCGAACTCGCCCAGGAAGACCGCTACCAGTTCTTCTACGTCAACGACCAGACGCAGGACACTTACGAGATCCGCCTGACATCGCCCGCCGAGCAGCGCCTGAACTGGATGATCGGCCTCGCGCGACTCGACAACACCTTCGAAGTGGTCGGTGGCTTCATCAACGGCGCCCTGTTCGGTGCCGGCGCGGGCGGTCCTGCTCCCGCGGCATTGAATCCGATCCGCAGCGCG
Organism: uncultured Steroidobacteraceae bacterium; assembly: GCA_964586725.1. Classification (GTDB taxonomy): domain Bacteria; phylum Pseudomonadota; class Gammaproteobacteria; order Steroidobacterales; family Steroidobacteraceae; genus UBA964. The sequence goes on from CAZPJE010000074.1 coordinate 8,895, forward strand.
TCGACGACCGATGCGGTCTTCGCCAGCGTGGGCTACGAGATCACGGATGCCTTGAGCGTGAGTCTCGAAGCGCGTCGCCAGAACGACGAGCAGATCAGTGGCGTCGGGTCGGCGGCTCCGCTTGCCGTGGAGACCAAGGCAACGCTGCCGCGCTTGCTGGTCAAGTACGAACTGAACTCCGAGACGAACCTGTTTGCGAACTACGCGAAGGGCAACCAGCCGACTCAGGGTTACGCGCCGTTCTACCAGCTGTCGGCTGCGCAGCAGGCAGTCGCGCTCGCCAACGGCCTCACGCCGATCGCGCCTGAGGCCGAGGTCGACAATTACGAGATCGGCATCAAGCATCGCGAGGATGACGGTCGCTGGTACCTGAACGCGTCGCTGTACTACCTCGAGTGGGTCGGCCGCCAGGGTCTGCGCACGCTGCAGATCGACCTCAACGGTGACGGCATCATCCAGCAGGGCTCTGCGCCGGCCGGTGAGAACTTCAACGTGGTGCCGTTCTCGGCCGGCGACAGCAACACGCGCGGCATCGAACTCGACGGCGCGCTGAAGCTGGGCGAGAACTGGACGGTGGGCGGCAGCGCTGCCTACGCCGACACCGAGATCACGAAGGCCCAGAACGAGACCCTGCCGCTGCGCTTCCTCGGCCTCACCGATGCGAAGGGCTTCGAGTTCCCGCTGGTGCCGAAGTTCAGCGGTGCCGCCTACGCGCAGTTCGAGGCACCCGCGGCGGACGATCGCAACTGGTATGTCCGCACCGACGTGACCTATATCGGCAAGCGCTTTGACAGCATCGCGAACTTCGCCTGGGTGCCGGCCCAGGTGCGCGCCAACCTGCGTGCGGGCGTGCGAGCGGAGAAGTGGGAGATCGTCGGCTTCGTCAACAACCTGTTCGATGACGACACTCTCGAGGCCTCTCGCTACAATAGCGACAGCGCTGCGGACCCGTTTTTCTTCCAGCTGGCGGCATCCGAGGCGGTGCTGCCACACAAGCGCCACTTCGGCGTAACGGCGACGTATCGCTTCTGAGAGGAGCCAACTTGGCTGTCGATCGTCGCGAACTGCTGACTGGCGCTGCACTCGGCACGCTGGTCTTGCCGTGGGCCATGTCGGGGGTCGCCGCCCAGTCGGGCGGCGCTCCCGCGCCTGCGGGCGTCGATGCCCGGGATCTGTTCCACAAGCTGCACTTCCGCACCGACGACGGCGTGATCTTCTGGTGGCTGATGGGCCCGAAGATCGGCCAAGTCGGCACGACGCTGACACCGCTGTACACGAGCTGCGTCGGCACGGCGCAGCGTCTGAAGCACAACGCCGACGGCAGCTTCGACGTCACGCACCTCGAGATGATCGTCATGCTCGATCTCGAGACCGGTGCGCCACTCGAGCAATGGCGCAACCCGTATACCGGCGAGACGATGCCGGCGCGCCACAACATCGTGGGTCCCGTGACCACCCGCTATCGACCCGATGGCAGCCGTGTGCTGCCCACCGAGATCGGCGGCACGCCGCTCGAGGCCAGCGCGACGACGGCGACCCCCATTATCGTCGGCGACGACGTGTTCATCCGCGATGAATCGGTCGCGCGCGTGTTCACGCCGGGGCGCAAGACCCCGTTCGAGGTCAACGACATTGCGGTCTACCACGGCAGCCTGAAGAACCTCGTGGACCCAACCGTGAAGGTCGGCGACGCGACGGTGTTCTTCGCCGAGGTCACGAGCTGGCAGCGCTGGATGAAAATGGACGATGCGCCCGGCAGCCTGACTTCGCGGCTCACCGGTCGCAAGCTGCGGCGCTTCGATGACCTTCCTGAAGTGTTTCGCCGCAAGCTCGCGCAGATGTCGCCCGAGATCGCCGCGGATCCGATCGCGGCGCTTGATCGCCCGGCGCCGAAGTTCGACCGCTGACGCGACGCCGGCCGTAGCGCCGACAGCGCCTACCAGGCGCTGCGCAGCGCGGCGCTGATAGGCCGCTCGAACTCACTCCAGCGCGGCTCGAGCAGCGCGGCATCTTCGGCGCGTGCGCGCGCCAGGAACTAGCGCGGCAGGTTGCGCGGATCGCGGATCTTGCGGCCGCTCCAGGCGCCGAGCATGTGGCCGGGGATGTCACCCATCCGCATCCAGGCCGGGAACGGAAACACATAGAACCCAGAGGTCTGGTACAGCAGCGAGGTGACCTTCGGATTGTCGAAATCGCGCTTCGGCACGCTGGAAATGCCGCTCTCGATGAACATCGTCGGCCAGCCGTCGGGCGTCGGCCGGATGTGCTCGGATTTGACCAGGTCGCCCTCGACCCGCATGACGAGATAGGTGTCGAGCCAGCTCACGGTCTTGGCATCGAGCGGCAGATAGCCGCGCGGCGAGTGCAGCACGCCCGGATCCTCGAGCAGCCGCATCGGCTGCACGGCTAGGGTTTCGCCGGTGAAGGGATTGCGCACCGATGACGTGTAGCGCCCGGTCGCCAGATCGCGCGGATAGCTGAGGTTGTGCGCATGGATGCGCCAGGTCAGCTCACCGATGCGGCGGAAGTACGAGAACTCCATGCCCTCGAAGCGCACGATGGGTTGCGGCCGCTGGCCTTGCGGCAGCGCGTAGACCAGGAACTGGTAGGTGCTGAGCGCCATGCCCTCGTCGCGCAGGTCACGCTCTAAGCGGAACAGCGCGCGGAACTTGTCGGCGGGGTTCGCGAACGTGAGGTAGCCGTCGGCGAGCGGCCCCATGTCGTCGCGCGTGGCGACGGCCGGCGTCGCTGCTGCGGCTGCTTCAGGGGCGGTGAGGGCGCTCCACGCCACGGCAGCGGGAGCGTGCGTCAGCAGCAGGCGTCGCATGGTGTCGATCATGGTGCTGGCATTCTGCGCCGGTTGCGTCGCCGTACGCCATTAAAGTCGCGACGCGGGCCATGCACCGACTGCATTGCGCGCAGCTGCAGCGCTCGTATAGTGATGCAGACATGGACCTGAACCGGCGCGAATGGTTGACGGCTGGCGCAGCGGCCCTGCTGGGGTCGGGGCAGGTCGTGGCCGCAGCCGCGCCGACGTTCGCCAGCGCGCGCGCCAGCCGCGTTGCCGGTGAGCTGCGCGGCCCGGCACTGCTCGACGCCCTCGTGCGCATGCGCGGCCGCACCGATGGCGGCCTGGTCTACGGCTGGCTGCGCTCGCGTCGCTCGACCGTCATCGACGGCGATGTGACGCCGCTGTGCGGCGTGGTTGCGGGAGCGGTGCAGCGCTTCGAGAGGCTGTCGGACACCGTCTACGAAGCGACCATCCTCGAGGTGGCGCACTACACCGATCCCGTGACCGATGCGCCGCTCGACACCGTGACGATGCCGGGAACCGGTCGTGTCGTGAAGGTGCCCACCTATCGCTTCGGTCCGGTCAAGGCACGCTTCGCTGTCGAGCTCGATGAGTGGGAAGAGTTCGATCCGCCGCAGGGCGGCAGTGGCGCGACGCAGTTCGTGCCGCGCTCCTCGGTGCACCTGCTGCGCTCGCTCGAGCCGGCCACGGCGGTCGGCGACGACGTCTGGCTGCGCGCGAATGAATACGGGCGCGTGTACCCGGATCGCGCCAAGCCGCACACGATCTACTACCGCGAATGGATGCTGTGGCGGGCCCGTGCTGCGGATCTCGCGCGCACGCGCAGTACCACCGTGCCCGCGAGTTATGCCTACACCGCGCTGACGAGCTGGCGCCCGTGGATGCAGATGGGCGACCTGCGTGGCCACACGATCGACAGTGGCCACGGCGCGAAAGCCTTCAGCTGGGCCGAGTGCCCCGAAGAGTTCCTCGCGATGACGCGGCAGCGTCATCCTGATCTGCTCGATGACCCTGAGCGCGCGTTGCGCTCCAAACCCGCCTGACATGGACGAAAAACCGATGCTCAATGCCCTGCTGCAACCTGACTTTGACCGCCGCGGCTTCCTGCGCCTGATGGCCGCTGGCGTGCCGGCAACCTTCGCCGCGACCTCGCTGGGCGCCGCAGGTGCCGCCGCAGCG
>CAZPJE010000075.1:0-12319 GCA_964586725.1 uncultured Steroidobacteraceae bacterium
CAGGATCGCGAGGTAGTCTTCGCCCGTGTTCGTGCTCATGGCGGGTTGGCCCGACAGCGCGAGCAGCAGGCCGCGCGCAATCGTCGCGAGATTCCACGCGAGCGCTGCGCCCAGGAACACGCTGACGAAGAAGTACACGAAGTAGTTGCGCGGCAGCCGGTGGTGCACGATCTCGTGCAATCGCGCGGCGAACAACGCCGGCACGACCGCCGTGCAGAGCAGGTTCGGACCGAAGCTCGTCCAATCGGCGATCCCGAGCGCTGACAGCGCCGCGAGCACGAGCGCCGCGCCGAGGATCGCCAGGGCCCAGCCATGCAGCAGCGTGAACGCCGTGACCAGCAGGAAGCGCTGCGACAGCCCTGGCACGAACCCGGCATGCAGCGTCCAGACCGCGCCGAGCAGGGCGAGGCTGCCGACCCAGACCGCGCGGCGCTCGGCGTCCAGGAGCCAGCCGCGCCACGGGCGCGCATACAGTGAGAGGGAGACCGCCAGCGCCGCGAGCGCGCTGGCGATGATCAGCACCGGCCCGGACAGCAGCGCGCTCTCGGTCAGCACGGCCAGTGATGTCGCGGCACGCGCGTCGCGCTCAGTGGTGCGAGTGGTCGTCGCTGGCGCGTTGCTTCGCGTCCTCGACCACCGCCTCGACGACGACGCTTCCGGTGCGCTCGAATTTCAGCGTGACGGGAATGCGCTGTCCCACTTCGAGCGTCTGCTTCAGGTCGAGCAGCATGAGGTGCAGGCCACCGGGTTCAGCCTTGATGCTGCCCTTGGCCGGGATCGTCACCGACGCGACGGGTCGCATGCGGGCCATGCCGCCCTCGATGCGCGTTTCATGCAGCTCCGTGCGTCCGGCGGCGCTCGAGGAATAGCCGATCAGCCGGTCGGCCGTCTTGCCGTTGTTCTTGACGCCGAAATACACAGCCGTGACGGTCAAGCCCGGCGGCGTCGGGCGGGCCCAGGGGTGAGTGATCGTCAGCGCGCCCTGCTTGAATTCACGGGCGAGCAGCGGCGTGGCGGCGAGGGTAGAGATCAGCAGGCTTGCGGCCAGAATGGTGAGTTTCATGAGTGGTTCCCGAATCGATGGATCTTGGCGGAATCGACTGGAGGGCGGCGAGCGAGCGCGCACCCTCCAGGCGGCAGACGTCAGTCAATCAGCCGATCGAGGCAGGAGGACCACGCGCTGATTGCGACCGGGCGAGCGGTCCGGCGGATGCAACGGCGGCATCGGAAACGACAACACGCGCAGCAATGGAAACGAAGTGCGGCAGCCGCGGCGCTTCTGCTGCGGGCGAGGCGCCCGTCGTGAGGGCATAAGCGCAGTCGGACCGTTCGGAGTGCGAGGCGGGTGCGCCGGCGTCCGGATTCGCCGCTGCGGCCAGCGTATCCAACTGAACCCGACGCTGCTCCAGGCCCTGCGTCGTGCACAACTGCAGCGTGACCCAGCCATCGGCCCCCGCCTCCGGCATGTAGCCTGTCGGCACGAGCGCGCGCAGGCACAGCAGCAGCACCACCAGAGCCGCGAGCCAGACGCGATGCCGGTGATGTATGAGGCGTGAGAGCGTCACGCGCCAAGCATAGCCGATCGCCTGCCGCTCGTAGCGGCGCGGCGTGGCGTCAGTTTGCCGCCGTGATCGCCTGCTCGAACCGGCGGTTCACGTCGTGCCAGTTCAGCACCGTCCACCAGTTCGTCAGGTAGTCGCCGCGCCGGTTCTGGTAACGCAGGTAGTAGGCATGCTCCCAGACGTCGACGCCGATGATGGGCGTGCCGCGCTCGGCGACCACATCCATCAGTGGGTTGTCCTGGTTCGGTGTCGAGGTGACCGCGAGCGACCCATCGGCGCGCACGATCACCCACGCCCAGCCGGAGCCAAAGCGCGTCGCGGCGGCCTGCGTCAGGGCCTGGCGCAGTTTGTCGAGCGAGCCGAAATCCTGGTCGATGCGCGCGGTGAGTGCCGCGCTGGGCGCGCCGCCGCGAGCGAGGGGCGCGAGGTTCTGCCAGAACATCGTGTGGTTCCAGTGACCGCCTGCATTGTTGCGCACCGCTGCGGGATAGCCCGACACCTTGGCGAGGATCGCCTCGAGCGACATCGACGCGAGCTCGGGAATGGCCTTGGCCTGCGCATTCAAGGCCGCCACCTGCGCGCCATGATGCCGCGCGTGGTGGATCTCCATGGTCTGGCGATCGATCGCGGGCTCTAGCACGTCGCTGGGCCACGGGAGCGCAGGGAGCGTGAAGGGTTCAGCGGCGGGCTGTGCCTCGGCGGCGCGTCCGGGAGACGCGGCCAACGCGGCGGCGAGCAGTGCAAGTGCAGTCAGCGTGCGTAGCGATGTCATGCGGCGTCCTCTGCTTCCACGCTCCAGCGCGGGAACGGGTCGGGGAGTGTAGACCAGCGTGCCGGTCCCTGCGCGAACTCGGTGTCGGTCACCAGCGCGGCATCCAGCGCGCGGCGCATCGCCGCCTCGTCCATGTCGATGCCGATGAACACGAGTTCCTGCCGCCGGTCGCCCCACTGCGCGTCCCAGTCGATGCCGAGCAGTTCCGGTGCGCGTGCCGGATCCGGTTGCTCGGCCGCGGGCGCCGACGCCCACCAGAAGCCCGTCGCCTTGTGCGTCAGTGCGCCCCCAGCCTGTTGCATTTCGCCGACCCAGTCGTTGCGCGTCGCGAGCCAGAAGAAACCCTTGCTGCGCACCACGCCGGGCCAGTCGCTGTTGAACAGCGCCATCAGGCGCTGCGGATGGAAGGGGCGACGCGCCCGGTACACGAAACTCGAGATGCCATACGCCTCGGTTTCAGGTGTGTGCTCGCCGGCGAGCTCGCGGGCCCAGCCCGCCATGCCTTGCGCGGCGTCGAAGTCGAACAGGCCGGTGTCGAGGATGTCCTGCAGCGCAACCCGTGCGCGGCTTGTCTCGATGATCCGAGCGGTCGGGTTCAATGCCTTGATGAGTGAGAGCGCCTGGCGGTGGCCGACGGCATCGACCCGATCGATCTTGTTCAGCACGATCACATTCGCGAACTCGAGCTGCTCGGTCAGCAGGTCGACGAGCGCGCGCTGGTCTTCGTCGCCCGCCGTCTCGCCGCGATCCTGCAACATGTCGGGTGAGCTGAAGTCGGCGACCAGCGTCGCCGCGTCGGCGACGGTGACCATGGTGTCGAGCCGCGCGACATCGCTGAGTGAAAAGCCCTGCTCGTCGCGCACGGCGAAAGTGGCCGCGACGGGCATCGGCTCCGAGATGCCGGTCGACTCGATCAGCAGGTAATCGAAGCGCCCTTCGGCGGCCAGTCGGCGCACTTCCTGCAGCAAGTCGTCGCGCAGGGTGCAGCAGATGCAGCCATTCGAAAACTCGATCAGCTTTTCTTCGGTCCGACTGAGGCCGCCGCCGTCGCGCACGAGTGCAGCGTCGATGTTGACGTCACTCATGTCGTTGACGATGACGGCGACCCGCAGACCCTCGCGGTTCTGCAGTATGTGATTCAGCAGAGTCGTCTTGCCGGCACCGAGAAAGCCGGAGAGCACGGTAACGGGGAGGGGAGGCATGGAGTGGACCGCAGCGTGGGAATATGGCTGCAATGATATTACATCCATACCGACCGCCCGATATACCCCGTCAGACCGCGTTCAACGGAATCTTCAGATAGGCGATGCCGTTGTCCTCCGGCGGCGGCAGGTGGCCAGCCCGCATGTTGACCTGCACCGCAGGCAGCAGCAGCACGGGCATCGCGAGCGTCGCGTCGCGGGCGTCGCGCAGCTTGACGAACGCCTCTTCGTCGACGCCATCATGCACATGGACGTTGGAACTGCGCTGCGCCGCGACCGTCGTGACGTGCTGCGGCGCGCGGTCCACCGGCGGATAGTCGTGGCACAGGTAGAGCTGCGTGTCCGCGGGCAGGGACAGCAGCTTGCGGATCGAGCGATACAGTTCGCGCGCGTTGCCGCCTGGGAAATCGCAACGTGCCGTACCGAAGTCCGGCATGAACAGCGTGTCGCCGATGAAGGCGACCCGTTGCGGCGGATCTGCGGCGCCGTCCTCGAAGACGTAGCTGACGCAGGCGGGCGTGTGGCCAGGCGTGGGCAGCACGGAGATGCGCAGCCCTCCCACATCGAGGTGGTCGCCGCCGGCAACCAGCCGATCGAACTGGCGACCATCGCGCGCGAACTCGTCGCCCGCATTGAACAGCGTGCCGAACGTGCGTTGCACTTGCGTGACCTCGCTGCCGATCACAATCTGGCCGCCGACGCGCTCCTTCAGATAAGGCGCGGCCGAGAGGTGATCGGCATGCACGTGGGTTTCGAGCAGCCAATCCACCTTGAGTTCAAGCTCCCGTACCCGAGCGACGACGCGATCGGCGCTCGTCGTGCGCGTGCGACCGGACTTCGGGTCGTAGTCGAGCACGGAATCGACAATGGCTGCCCGCCGCATGACGCCATCCCAGAGGACGTGCGTGAACGTGGAGGTGGCGGGATCGAAAAAGCTCTCGATGTTCATGGCGGCTGTACCGGTTGCAGACCAGTACGTTAGCACCAACTAATATAATAGCGCGACCCCGGTGTGGTGCGGCTCTCGGCGGGGTATCACAGGGCATCCAGGGTCAGCAGCACCCGCGTCATTCCGGCCTCGGGCTGCGGCGAACGGTGCACGCAGGGGCCGGAGCGCAAGTCCGGCCACAGGTCGCCCTTCGCGAACAGGACGTCGCCCGCGCGTGCCTGTTGGGGGCCGTCATCCTGCAGCCACTGCGTCGCTGGACCCCGGTAGGTGGTCATCAGGCGCAGCGTCACATGGTCGGCGTGAAAGCGGGGGCAGGTGGCCAGTTCCGTGATGTCGACGCGCAGGCCAAGGGTGTCGGCGCCCGTCAGCGTCGCGAACACGTCGCACAACAACAGCACGTCCGCGGCAAGCGCTGAATCGGCCGGCAGCGACAGCGTCTCCGCCACGTTCTCCACGCCCAGGTCGCGGCTGCGAATCGGGCGCATCAGCCGGCCAGTCGTGGCTGGCCAGTGCACGGCGCAGGCATCGATGGCGCTGTCGGGGCGTTCCCACACGACGAGGTGCACGTGCGGTTCGAACAGCGCCTCGATTCCGGCGACGGTGCGCGTGTGCACGACGGGGGCGATGTCGACGTGGATGGCAGACATTGCAGGGGGTCTCCGTTCGCTGTCGGTGAATCCAGGGCTTTAACGTTATACAATAACATTCCTAGCTGGTGTGTCGAGATGGCCAATGCGCGCGGAGCGCCAGCGCAAACAGGCTGGCGCGGTAGCCCGTGCTCCCTCACTATTCGTATCTAGCCCACCCTTCGAGTCACGGAACAGGAACATCATGACCGCCAAGAATCTGCTGCTGGCTCTCGTTGCCTTGTCGTTGCCGGTCGCGGCGCTCGCAGGCTTGAAGCAGGGGGACGCTGCGCCGGACTTCACCGCCCGCGCGTCGCTCGATGGCAAGGAGATCGCGTTCTCGCTCGCCGAAGCGCGCAAGCAGGGCGCGGTGGTCGTGTACTTCTATCCGTCCGCCTACACGCAGGGCTGCAACATCCAGGCGCGCACGTTTGCGCAGCAGATCGATCAGTTCAAGGCCGCGGGGGCTTCCGTCGTCGGTGTGTCGCTCGACAGCATCGAACGGCTGCACGAGTTCTCCGCCGACCCGGATTACTGCGGTGGCAAGCTCCCCGTCGCGTCTGACGCCGCGGGCGAGATCGCCAAGTCCTACGGCGTGACGATCATCGACTCGTTCGGCGGCAAGCAGGCCGTCACCATGCTCGACACGCGCGGCAAGCAGATCGGCCACAATTTCAGCGAGCGCGTCACGTTCATCGTGACCGCGGACGGCAAGATCGCGACCACCATCGGCGGCCTGTCACCCGCCGAGAATGTCCAGGCTGCGCTCGCGGCCGTGCAGGCGCTCAAGCAGGGCTAGCGATCGCGCAGCCCAGCTGCTGTCGGAGAAAGACTACCGCGGGCCACGAAGTGCGCTGGCATTCGCAGCGCATCGCCACGATGAAACTCCTTCCGGGAACCTCTGTGCATTTTTCGGAAGGAGCACATCATGATTCGGCTATTCACGGGCGCAATCGCGCTGACGGCGCTGTTCTGGACATCCCAGGCTGACGCCCAGGTCGTGTTCTACGAGCACGACAACTTCGATGGCAGGTCGTTCAGCGCTGATCGACCCATCGAGAACTTCACGAGAAGCGGCTTCAACGATCGCGCCTCATCGATCGTCGTGCTCGCGGGTCGATGGGAGGTCTGCGATACGGCGCAGTATCGCGGGCGATGCGTCGTCCTGCGCACGGGGCGATATCCGTCGCTCAGCGCGATGAGCCTCAACGACCGGGTGTCATCGGCGCGCAACCTCAATGCGCGCTCTCGGGTGCCTGATGATCGCTATGCGCCACCAGCGCCGATGCCCGTGTATGACAACCGCAGGCGCAAGAACGAACGCGTCTACGAGGCGACCGTGACATCGGCGCGGGCCGTCTACAGCAACGAGGAGCGACGCTGCTGGATGGAGCGTGAACAGGTTCATGACGATCGCAGCAGCGGCAACGTCGGTGGCGCGCTGCTCGGCGCTGTCATTGGCGGCATCCTGGGCCACCAGGTCGGCAGCGGCAGGGGGCAGGACGCGGCGACGGTCGGCGGGGCCGTGATCGGCGGCGCCGTCGGCTACAACGTCGGCGGCGACAAGGATGGCCGGTACCGCGACGTCGAGCGTTGTGATGACAACGACCTGCGTTCGGACCGGCGCTCGGCGCGGCCGGATTACTGGGATGTGACCTACGTGTATCGCGGCAAGGAGCACAGGATCCAGACCACGTATGACCCGGGCCGCACGGTGACGGTGAATCGCAAGGGCGAACCACGCGCCTGAGCTAGCCGATCAAGGCCCTGGCGCACTCGGGCGCGCCAGGGCCAGCGTCGGCCCACGGGCAGCGGAGCGTGCTGCTGTCCCATGGGCGCGAGCGCCGCGCCGCCTAGCCGCGGCGACCCTGAATCACGTTCAGCAGCACGACCACGATCGCGATGACGAGCAGCACATGGATGAAGCCGCCCATGGTGTATGAGGTCACGAGACCGAGCAGCCAGAGCACGATCAGGATGACTGCGATGGTGTAAAGCATGTGTATCTCCAGGTGTGTAAACGGGCGTTGCTTCGATCTTGATGATGTTTCCGCTGCAGCGCGCCGCTAGGCGGCACCGCGACGGACGCGCACTTCGGTCTTCGCCCGCCTGCGGCGCACGACGGCGGGCACGCCGACGGCCACCGAATATGCGGGCACGTTCGTCAGCACCACGGCGTTGGCGCCGATCAGCACGTCGTCGCCTATCGTGATGCGGCCAAGCAGCTTGGCGCCGGCGCCGATGTCTACGTTGTTGCCGATCGTGGGCGCGCACGGGTCCTCGACGCTTGCCAGCCCGACGGTGACGTCCTGGCGGATTCGGCAGTTGTTCCCGAAGCTCGCATACTCGCTGATGACGATGCCGCCGAAATGATCGATGACGAAGTTGCGCCCGATGCGGACTTCGCAGGGCAGTTCGATGCCAGTCAGTGTCTGCACCAGCTTGAACAGCACCCGGTAGAGCGCGGAGAACGGCTTGCGAACCAACGCCCGGCGGATCCCATAACGCCAGCGGCCGAAGCGATACACCAGCAGTGCCCAGAAGCCCTGCGCGCCCCAGTGGCCGCCGTGCGCGGCAAGGTCGGCGCGAATGTGGTCGAACATCCGTGGCGACGCCGCTGCTTCGATGTCTGCAGGCGTGCGTGACGCTGGTGTCAGCATGATCTGAGTGGCCTGCGGTGGCGACCGGGTGACCAACAGGATCGCAACGTTCAGGGCCCGCGGGATAGCGGACTGCCGCACGGATGACTGTAGTCGTTGTCCTACCGGGCATTCGATGGCCAGGCTCGCCGTGCGGAAATTGACGATGACGACGAGGACGGACACGGCGCGAGCGTAGATCCATCGGCCCAGGTCATGCCGTCGACGGGCGCCGGTCATCGTTGTCGGAGAGCGCCGACGCCCGACCGCTACATGCATGCATCGTCGGCCGCAGCCTACGCGCGCCACTCAACTGGGCCGACAGACCCGTCGAGCTCTCGCGCTCATGCTCGCCGCGTCGTATCCGCCACCGTTGAGGACCACCACATGAACTGGGACAGAATCGAAGGCAACTGGAAGCAATTCGCCGGACACGCGCAGAAGCGCTGGGGCAAGCTGACGCACGACCAGATGAACGTCACGAAGGGCAATCGTGACATTCTGGCGGGCAAGATCCAGGAACACTACGGCGTGTCGAAAGACGTGGCCGAGCGTCAGATCAAGGACTGGTCGGACGCGCTGAAGGAAGACCTGGCTTCCTGATCTGCTGCGATCGCGCAGAGCCCCAGGTGCGCCGGTTGAATCGCGTGCCTGGGGCGCTGCCTGTCACAGCGTGACGACCACCTTGCCGAAGGCGCCGCCGGCCGCGCGCGCGTAGGCCGCCTCGGCCGCATCGAATTCATGGACGCTGTCGATGATGGGCTTGAGTCGGTGCTGCGCCATGAACTCGGTCAGCGCAACCTGATCCGCGCGCGAGCCGACCATGACTGCGCTGACGCGCAGCGCTGCGAAAATCAGGGGCACGGCATCGAGCGAACCGCCGAAACCATCGAGCGCGCCGATCAGTGCGAGATGGCCGTTGAGCCCCAGCGACGCCACCGACTTCGCGAGCGTGCCAGTGCCGCCCAGTTCGACGACATGCTGCACGCCAGCGCCACCGGTCAGCTTGCGCACGGCCGCCGGCCAGTCCGGCGTCTCGCGATAGTTGATGCCCGCCACCGCGCCGAGCGCTTTCGCGCGGGCAATCTTGTCATCGCTCGAAGATAGAACGATGGGTCGCGCGCCTGAGGCGGCGGCGATCTGCAACGCGAACAGCGCGACGCCGCCGGTGCCGACGATCAGCACATGATCGCCTGTCTGCAGTTGTCCCAGTGTCTTGAGTGCGGCCCAGGCCGTCACGCCCGCGCAGGGCAGGCAAGCGCCCTCGGCGTAGCTCCAGCTCTCGGGCAGTGCAACCAGGCCGTCTTGCTGCAGCACCACGTGATCCGCGAACACGCCCGGCCCACCGGCGCCGAGCGACGACATCACGGCCGGCAGCGTCAGCCGACCGCCGGGGTAGTTCTGGAAGAACGTGGAGGCGACGCGGTCGCCCGGCCGCCATTGCGTGACACCCGCGCCCACGGCGACGACTTCCCCGGCTGCGTCGGACAAGGGCACGAAGTCATTCGCGCCATTGACGGGGTAGGACAGATCCCGCACGCCGAGGTCGCGGCGATTCAGCGACACGGCATGCACGCGTACCCGCACTTCGCCGGGCCCGGGCACGGGCGTGGCGGCGTCGGCCCGCTGCAGGTCGTAACCCTGTGCGGCGCGCCGCAGTGTGTAACGTCGATTGTCGGTCATGCGCGGTTCGCCTCGAATGAAATCCAGAATGCTGCGCGCGAAAGCCCCTGGCTGGCGTTCCGGTAGCGCGAGGAAGGCAGGGCCCGTCAGCGTGACGGGCACCTGCGGAAAGAGATCGCGAAAGCGCGTCAGCATGCCCGTCAGCGTCAGCGGATCATCCGCTGCCTGCACGACCTGGACGCGCACCTGGCCGCGCTGCAGCACCTGCTGCATCAGGCCTGAGAAGTCCTGCGCGAAGATCGCATCGAAAGCGAGATCGCGGCCCTTACCGGCCACCAGCGCGCCCATCGTTTCGGCGTGGACCAGCTCGGGCACCGGATCGAGGAACAGCGAGCGCATCAGCTCGAAGGTGCTCCTGACGTAGCTGCCTTGCAGGTCGATGTCAGGCGCGTGGCCGACGTCGGCCCGCAGTCGCGCGCGTTCCTCGGCAGGGGCCAGCAGCACACCCGACAGCGTCAGCGTCAGCACCCGCTCGGGTGCGGCCGCCGCGATCTCAGTCGCGAAGTGCATGCCGGTGTGATGCGCAGCCAGATGAAACTGCGCAACGCCCAGCGAGTCGAGCGCCTCGAGCAGCCAGCGGCCGTAGTCGGCGGCACGCGGCTGCCCTGCGGGCATGAAACTCGCGCCGAAGCCCGGCGTATCCAGGGCGATCGACGGTTGCCCCTCGCGCGCCAGGAATTGCATCACGGGTTCGAAACCAGCTGAGCTGACGGGCGTGCGGTGCAGCAGCACGACGGGAGTGCCGTCGCCCGGTGTCCGGCGGCCATGGATCTGGCCGCCGGAGGTGTCGGCGTAGAATCTTTGCATCATCCCTACTTGAAGCTGTAGGTCACGTTCAGCGCCCACTCGCGCGGCCGCAGCGCCGCCAGCGCCTGGGTGCCGGTGTTCAGAAGATCGATGACGCCGGTGACGTAGGTCAGTTCATCGGTGAGGTTGCGACCACTGAGCGTCGCGGTCCACGTGCCATCGGCGCTGCCGATGCCGAGATAGGCGTCGTAGCGCGTGTACGACTCGACCTTGAGGGTGTTGCCGATCTCGGTGAAATAGCCGCTGCTGCCCGCCGCATCGGCGCCGAAGCGCAGCTGCAAGCCGTTGCCGATCGGCCGCTCATAGGAAAAGCCCAACTGGTGGGTCAGGTCCGGCAGCAGCGGCAGATCCGTCGCGCCGAACGCGAAGGCACGGGACGTGGGCAGGAGCCGGTCGTACTGGCCATCCGAGTAGCCGAGGTTGGTGTAGAGGCGCAGGCCCGCCGTCGGCAGCCAGGTGATCTCGGCTTCGATGCCGCGCACCGACGCGTCGCCGACGTTCTGGACCGCGAACGATCCAGCGCCCACGGCACTGGTCTGCTGCAGGCCGCTGATGTCGTTGTCGAACACGGCGAAGTTGGTGCGCAGGCGCCCATCGGCCCAGTCGGCCTTCAGGCCGACTTCGATCGCGTCGACTTCCTGCGGTTCATACACGGCACGGAACGCCGTCGCATTGAAGACCGCGAGGCCGTTGTAGCCACCCGCCTTGAAGCCGCGCGAGAAGCTGGCGTAGGCGAACGTGTCGTCGTTGATCTTCCAGTCCAGGCCGACCTTGGGTGTCGTCGCCGAGAACGTGCGATCGTTCGTGACGGTGGTGCGGGGGACCGGTGCGCCGAAGCCAGTCTGGATGCTGCCGAAAAACTGCTTGTCATCCTCGGTGCGGCGCAGGCCGACCGTGCCGCTCAAGGCATCGGTGAACTTCCAGGTCGCCTGGGCATACAGCGCGACGCTCTCGGTGTTCGTGTCGAGCAGCGTCGGGGCGAGGTTCAGCAGGAAGTACATCGGCAGGTTGTCGCTGATGGCCTGGTCGGCTTCTTCCTTGAACCAGAACGCGCCGACGATCCAGTCGAGACGATCGTTGGCCGCCGAACCCAGTAACTGCAGCTCCTGCGTGTATTGCGTCGACTTGGCTTCAGACTGGCGATCGAAGCCGGACGCGTAAACGCCGGGCGACGTGACGCGACTGCCCGCGAGGTCGAAGCGGAAGTAGTCGTTGAGCGTGATCCACGCCGTGATGGACCGCAGCGACGCGGCGCCGAACTCGCGCGTGATGTCCAGCGTCGCGGTCGTCGTTTCGGTCTCGCCCTTCGAGGGCTGCGGGTACACAGTGACGTACGGGTTCGTGCCGACCCGTGGCACCACTTGGTCCGTGCTTAGACCCGCTGCGGCGCTCATCGGCACGGACGGCGGCACGAAACTGACGGCGAGCGGAATCCAGCCGTCGTTCTCGTCCTTGGAATAGGACGCCGTGAAGTCGACCTTGAGCGGATCGTTGCGGAACGACAGCTTGCCGCGCATCAGGATGTTGCGCTCCGCGCCCATTTCCTCGAAGCGCGCCGGATTGAAGATGTAGCCGTCCTGCTGGTCGCGGAACATCGCCGACAGCGATGCGCCCAGCGTGTCGGAGAGCCCGCCGCCCCAGGTGGCTGCGAGCCGCTTCTCGCTGAAGCTGCCGACGCCGCCGGACAGCTCCAGCCACTCGTTGTCAGCCGACGGTGTGCGGGTCACCAGCTTGATCGCGCCGGAGAAACTGTTGCGGCCGTACAGCGTGCCCTGCGGGCCGCGCAGGACTTCGATGCGCTCGATGTCGCCGAGCTGCATGTTCGCGCCCTGCAGGCGGGCGCGATACACGTCGTCGACATACAGCGCGACGGCAGGTTCGGACACGATCAGGCCGCCCGTCTGCTCGATGCCGCCGCGCAGGCCGATCTGGAGCGCCGACGGATTGGCGCTGATCGGCTGAATGACGAGGTTCGGCACGGTCTTGGTCACGCTCTGCAGGTTCACGATCCCCTGGTCGACGAGCTGCTCGGCGGTGAGCGCGGACAACGTGACCGGCGTCTGCTGCAGGCTCTCTTCG
>CAZPJE010000076.1:0-17066 GCA_964586725.1 uncultured Steroidobacteraceae bacterium
GCGAGGCGGGGCTCGAGTTCGCCGCCTGAGAGGCGGGGGCCCACGCGGGTACCCGCCCCGTGGCGTGCAGCGGCTGGCGTGCAGCCTGGGGGATGCTGCGCGCGATGTGCGCGCAACGTGCCCGAGCGCGCCGCCGAGCCCCGGAGCGAGGCCGGAATCGTACGCCGTGAACGCCTGCAGCCCGATCGCAGACACGGCCCGGTGCGACAAGCGGGTCAGCTTCGCGCCGTTCAGCCGCCTTGGATCCGACCCGCCGCGTGCGCCGGGCCAGGGTGGGGGCGTTTGAATTTCCTATCCCCATCCCCCCAGCCCGGTCTTCACCATCGGCTGTCGAGTGAGTTCGGAGACGGCGGCCCCCGTGATCAGGATGGCGGTGACCCAGCGAAAGAGGACCTCGAGCTTCATCGGCTCGTCCCCGCGCGGCTCAGGCTACCGGCCGGCCGATGGGCATCCGCCGCCAGCGCATACCCCAAGAAACTGAGGTGCTCGGCAAGGCCTTGTCGCATCGGCGTCGCGGTGAGGCCATAGGCCCGAGCGATCTTGGAGCTGTCGACGCGGTAGTCCTGCTCGAACTGGTAGGACATCTCGAGCAGGCCGCGCACGGTGCCGTCAAACAGTCCCACCATCCGGAGCAGGAGCTTCGGGAGCACGGTGTGCCGGGCATCCTTCCCCAGGAGCGCTCCGATCAACGCGACCAGCTGTGCGCCCGTCAAGGCATTCGGGTCGGTCGGCATGTGCCAGATGGCGTCGAAGGCGTCGGCCTGCTGGCCGAGCGCCGCGACCGCACGTCCGGCGTCCGGGATGTAGGTCAGGGAATGGACCCTGTCGTCGCGGAGCAGCAGCTGCGCCTTCTGGCCCTTCACAAGCTTCTCGGCGATAGCCTTGACCTGATCGAAGGGGCGGTAGTCGCCGTAGAAGTCCGCGCTCCTCGCGATCAAGCCGCGGATGGCTCCCTTCTCGACCGCCTCCATCAGGACGCGGGCAGCGCGCGCACGGGCGAGGCCCTTCTGCGTCGTGGGATTGTCCGGGGTGTCCTCGGTCATGACGCCCTGCACCGGGCCGTACATGTAGACGTTGTCGAAGTAGACGAGCCGCGCGCCGACCCGTCGCGCCGCCTCGACCGCATGGGAGACCGCCCGCGGAAACCCTTCGAGCCAGACCTTCGCGTCGTAGGGCAGGCCGAGGATCAGGTAGATCACGTCCGAACCCTCGACGGCCTTCGTCAGTCCATCCAGATCCAAGACGTCGGCGCTCGCGGTCGCGACCGCCCCCTCGATCAGTCGGGGATGCCGCTGGACGATGCGCACCTCGCACGCTGCCGCTGCGAGATGGCGCACCGCCACCGCGCCGATCGTCCCGTTCCCGCCGACGACACTGTGGACACCCATGAGATAACCCTCTATGTTGACACCGTCCACTTTGACATCCTAAGTTCACGATGTCAACATGAAAGCATGACGCAGGCCCGCGACGCCTACCACCACGGAGATCTCCGCAACGCCCTCGTGGCCTCGGCGGTGCGGCTCATCGAAGCGAGCGGGCCCGGCGCCTTCAGTCTGCGCGAGGCCGCGCGCGAGGTCGGCGTCTCGGCGAACGCGGCCTACCGCCACTTCGACGATAAGTCCGCGTTGATCACCGCGGTCGCTGCCGACGGCTTCGCACGGCTCGCGGAGCGCATGCGGCGCGCAATGGCCAGCGCGTCTGCCGGTCGGGGAGACGAGCCCGTCTCCATTGCTCGCTTCAAGGCCGCCGGCGGCGCCTACGTCGGGTTCGCAGCCGACCACCCAGAGATCTTCCGCGTGATGTTCGGCGAATGCGGGGCCGAGTGCCGGAGCGCTAAGCCCGAGAACCAGGAGGCGGCGACACCCTGGACGCTCCTCGGTCATGCCCTCGACGCGCTGGTGACCGATGGATTCCTCCGTCCCGAGCGCCGGGTGGGTGCAGAGCTGAAGGTGTGGACCGTTGTCCACGGGTTTGCGTCTCTCTCGATCGACGGCCTCGCCGCGGCGCCCACGCAGCGAGAGCGGAAGGCGGCGCTGGATGCGCTGCTCGACTTCACGGTGGTCGGCCTCTGCGGGGAGGTGCCTACTACCCGCACCAAGGCGGCGCGCGTCCAGGTAGTTGTCGCCTGAGTCATGCAGCCGATCGCTGTATTTCGGTCTGAGCCGTGGCAGCCGGAGCGACGACGTCGTCGCGTTCGGGATTGAGCGTGACCACGTCGATGCGCGACCAGTTCCGGGTGGACGCCGAGCGCGGCGACCTGACACCGTTCAGCACACCGGGCAAGGCGTGATGCCTGGCCGGTTACGGACAGCAGCTGCACGGGCGAGCGAGGTGGCGGGCAGGATCCTGCCATCGGTTGACCTTAGTCGAGTTCAGCCGGGCACCTGCGTCAGACTGGATACAGTCAGTCAAGGCCCGAGACCGAACGGCCGCTGACGTCGGAACCGGCCGTTGGCGTGCTGCGCCCGCCCGGCTCAACGCAGGCGGCACGGTCCGACGATGCTGCGGGCGGCGGCATCCGCAGTGTTACCAACGGAGCACACGCGGTCCGAGGATTGCACCGGCGACGCCGGTCAGCGCGATGCCCAGCGAGTACCAGACGGCGACGAATGCCGCGGACGCCTCCGGGCACGACAGCGAGTAGCCAAAGGCGCCAACCGACCCCGCACACAAGCCGGCAGCGAAGCCCGCCATCCGCGGACGCGTCGGTGCCAAGCCTCGAACCGCCCAGAGCGCTGCGGCCAGTGCCGGCAGGGACAGTGCCAGCACACTGGGCGGGCAGTTCAACCATGAATGCCCCAGCAGGGCAACGAGGCGGCGGTCCGCCGGCTCGGACAGCCAAGATACGAGACCGATGCCCGCCATCGCGAGCACCACAGCAATGACGACCCTCCTGGGGCGGACCGCAGACGCAGCAGGCCGCGACAGCCGCGCAACCCACCAGCCAGCTGCGGCCGCCAGCGCACTGGCGTAGACCATCTTGGTCCAGGGTACGGGCGTGCCGAACAGCGACCACGGGATCAGCCCAAACCAGAAGATGGCTGCCCAGCCACTGGCCAGCAGCCCTGCAGCCATCGCAGGGCACAGACGCTTTGCCGCCAGTGCGCGAGGAGCAGGGCCGGCATTGCGCGCCAGCATGTCGATAAGGGACTCGGTTCTCATGTGGGTTGTTTGTCAACGACGACATCATCCGACCCGCTGCGCCGCACGAGTGCCGCCAGCCGCTTGAGGCCACGGTGCACTTGCACCTTGATCGCCGACTCAGATGCGCCTGCGCGCAGGGCAGCTTCGGCCACCGAAAGTCCCTCCACTTTCGTCAGAACGATCGCCTGCCGCTGCGCTTCGGGAAGGCCCTTCAGCAGCACCGCCAGGTCGCGTTTGGCGCCACCGTCGTCAGGCTCGGCAACCAGCAGATGCTCGTCGACATCGTCCAGCGCGTCGTGCAGGTCATCCCGGCGACCGCGCCGCCGCCACAGATCCACCAACTTGTGGCGCGCGATGGCGACGGCCCAGGAGCTGACGGGCAGCGATGGATCGTACGTGCCACGTTGCAGATGCAGGGCCAACAGCGTCTCCTGAACCAGATCCTCCACCTCGTCCGGCACTCCCGCCAGGCGGCGCCTCAAGTAACCGCGAAGCCGCGTGGCAAGCATTACCAGGCATTGCCGGTATGCCACCTCGTCGCCCGACTGCGCACGCAGCCAAAGCGGCTTCAGGGCGGACTCGAGGTCGCCGGAGTTGGCATCAACGGTCATTTCGTTGCTGAGTGTCCGATGGTTACACCGCCCGCGGCGGCCGTAGATGCGACGATGTAGCAAGACGATCGGGCTTCGATTCTGCCGAAATCGTAGTCATTCGTCCTGCAAAGCAAAGGCCGGTCTGACCGGTTTCGGTCTTCGAGCTTACGTTCGCTGTAACCGCTACAGGCCCGGCAGCGAATACCGGGCATCGCTCCCTTCCGATCGGATCCACGATGCACGCCACGCTACCCTTGCTTGCCGCCACCGACTTTCCGCCGATCCGGCGCCGTTCGCTCGACACGCTTCAGGTCAACCTGGGCTACAAGTGCAACCAGAGCTGCCTGCACTGCCACGTCGCGGCCAGCCCGCAGCGCACGGAGATGATGAACGCCGACACCGTAGCGCTCGTGATGGAGGTGCTGCGTGCGCGCCAGGTCTTGACGCTGGATCTCACAGGTGGTGCGCCGGAGCTGAACGAGCACTTCCGTCATCTCGTGCGGCGGGCCCGGGCGCTGGGCGTGCGTGTCATCGACCGCTGCAACCTGACCATCCTGTCCGAGCCAGGGCAGGAAGACCTGGCGGCATTCATGGCCGAGCACGGTGTGGAAGTCACCGCGTCGCTGCCGTGCTACTCGCCGGCCAACGTCGACCGCCAGCGTGGCGATGGCGTCTTCGAACGCAGCATCGCCGGGCTGCGCCAGCTGAACGCGATGGGTTATGGCGACCCGGCCCGCGGTCTGGTGCTGAACCTGGTCTACAACCCCCAGGGCGCGGTGCTGCCGCCGCCGCAGGGGCCGCTGGGGGCCGACTACAAGCGCGAACTGCTGCTGCACTTCGGCATTCGCTTCGACCACCTGTTCGCGCTGACGAACATGCCAATCCAGCGCTTCGGCAGCACGCTGGTCAGCAAGGGTACGTTCGGCACCTATATGCAGCTGCTGCGCGACAGCTACCGCCCCGAAAACCTGGAGACGGTGATGTGCCGCAGCCTGCTCAGCGTCGACTGGCAGGGCTTTCTCTACGACTGCGACTTCAACCAGATGCTGGGGCTACGCGCCAGCGTGGGCCGGAGCGCGCGACCGCACCTGCGTGACCTGCTGCAGCACGATGCGGCTGGCACGGACATCCGCATCGCCGATCACTGCTACGGCTGCACCGCCGGCCAGGGCAGCAGCTGCGGCGGGGCGCTGGAGACCGCTGCGCCAGCTGCTGCGGACGTGGCGGTGATTCGCATGGCCGAGGGCGTGCGCTGATGGTCCGCTTCTCGAAACCCCTGCTGTGGGCCGGCGCGGCCGCCGTGGCGCTGGTGGCTGTGTGGGCTTGGCAACACTTCGGGCTGGGCGCGCTGCTGACGCTGGACAACCTCAAGGCCAGCCGCGATGCCCTGCAGGCGCAGGTGCTGAGCGCACCGCTGGCCACGGCCGCGGTCTTCTTCGCCGTCTACGTGGCGGCGGCGGCGCTGTCGATTCCCGGCGCACTGATCCTGACACTGGCTGCCGGCGCGATGTTCGGGCTGGGCTGGGGTCTGCTGCTGGTGAGCTTCGCCTCCAGCCTGGGCGCGCTGTTGGCCTTTCTGGCGGCGCGCTACTTGCTGCGCAACGCCATCCAGGCGCGCTTCGGCAAGGCGCTGGCACCCATCAACGACGGCGTGAAGAAGGACGGCACCTTCTACCTGCTGACGCTGCGCCTGGTGCCGGTGTTCCCGTTCTGGCTGATCAACCTGCTGATGGGCCTGACGCCCATGGGCGCGGGCCGGTTCTACCTGTTCAGCCAGCTCGGCATGCTGGCCGGCACGGCGGTGTACGTGAACGCGGGCACACAGCTGGCGGCCATCCAGTCGCCTGGTGACATCCTCTCGCCGGGGCTCCTGGGCAGCTTCGTGCTGCTGGGCCTGTTCCCGCTGCTGGCCAAGGCTGGCGTGGCCTGGCTCGAGCGGCGCAAGGTCTACGCGAAGTGGACGAAGCCTCGCGCCTTCGACCGCAACCTCGTCGTCATCGGCGCCGGCGCCGGCGGGTTGGTCTCGGCCTACATCGCCGCGGCCGTCAAGGCCAAGGTCACGCTGATCGAAGGCCACAAGATGGGTGGCGACTGCCTGAACTTCGGCTGCGTGCCGAGCAAGGCGCTGATCCGCTCGGCCAAGATGGCGCGGCAGCTGAAGAAGGCGCATGAACTCGGTGTCGCCGACGCGGCCGGGCGTGTGGACTTCGCCGCCGTGATGAAGCGCGTGCACGATGTCATCGCCGACATCGAGCCGCACGACTCGGTCGAGCGCTACACCGGCCTGGGCGTGGAGGTGCTCCAGGGCCATGCCCGCATCACCAGCCCGTGGACCGTGGAAGTGACAGGGGCCGACGGCCGCGAGCAGACGCTGACGACGAAGAACATCGTCATCGCCGCCGGGGCCAGCCCCTTCGTGCCGCCAATTCCCGGCTTGAAGGAGGCGGGCTTCCTGACCAGCGACACGGTGTGGGGCCTGACCGAGTTGCCCCGGCGCCTGGTGGTGCTGGGTGGCGGCCCGATCGGCAGCGAACTGGCGCAAAGCTTCGCGCGGCTGGGCAGCGCCGTGACACAGGTGGAGATGGCGCCGCGCATCATGGTGCGCGAGGACCCGGAGGTCTCCGATCTGGTGGCAGCCTCGCTGCGCGCCGACGGCGTGAACCTGCTCACCGGGCACCAGGCCGTGCGGGTGGAAGTCGTCGATGGCGAGAAGAGGCTCATCGCCAAACGCGGCGATGCCGACGTGGTGATCCCCTTCGACGAACTGCTGTGCGCCGTGGGCCGCAGCCCGCGCGTCACGGGCTACGGGCTGGAGGAGCTGGGCATCCCGCTCACGCCGCGCAAGACCATCGAGACCAACGCCTACCTGCAGACGCTGTACCCCAACATCTACGCTGTGGGCGACGTGGCCGGGCCGTTCCAGTTCACGCACACGGCGGCGCACCAGGCCTGGTATGCCGCTGTCAACGCGCTGTTCGGTCGCTTCCGCAAGTTCAAGGCCGACTACAGCGTGATCCCCTGGGCCACCTTCACCGATCCCGAGGTGGCGCGCGTGGGTCTGAGCGAGAGCGAGGCCCAGGAGCAGGGCATCGCCCACGAGGTCACGCGCTACGGCATCGACGATCTCGACCGCGCCATCGCGGACGGTGCTGCGCACGGATTCGTCAAGGTGCTCACCGTGTCGGGCAAGGACCGCATCCTGGGCGTGACCATCGTCGGCGAGCACGCCGGCGACCTGCTGGTCGAGTACGTGCTGGCGATGAAGCACGGCCTGGGGCTCAACAAGATCCTCGGCACCATCCACACCTACCCGACGCTGGCCGAGGCCAACAAGTACGTGGCTGGCGAATGGAAGCGCGCCCACGCGCCGCAGAAGCTGTTGCAGTGGGTCGGGCGCTACCACGCCTGGGAGCGCGCATGACGACCGTCACCCGACGCCAGCTGCTGGGCGGCGCGCTGGCCTTGAGCCTGTCGGGGTTGGCCGTGCCGACCCACGCCCAGTCCGCAGATGTCGACCACCAGCACGCGGCCTGGACGGCGCTGCTGCGCAAGCATGTGCGGCTCGTGCGCGGCGGCCAGGCCACGCAGGTGGCCTATGCCGGCTTCAAGGCCGACCGTGCGGCGCTGAAGGCCTACCTCGACAGCCTGTCGGCGGTGAGCTCCGCCGCCTTCGCCGGGTGGACGAAGGCCGAGCGCCAGGCCTTCCTAATCAACGCCTACAACGCCTTCACGGTCGAACTGATCCTCACGCGCTACCCGGACCTGAAGTCGATCAAGGACCTCGGCAGCCTCATCAGCAGCCCGTGGAAGCCGAAGTGGATCGCGCTGCTGGGCGGCAAGGTGTCGCTGGACGACATCGAGCACGCGATGCTGAGAAAGCGTGGCGACTACGACGACCCGCGGGTGCACTTCGCCGTCAACTGCGCCAGCATCGGCTGCCCGGCGCTGCGCGAGGAGGCCTTCGTGGCCGCGCGGCTGGACGCGCAGATGGACGAGCAGACGCTGCGCTTCATGAGCGATCGCACGCGCAACCGCTTCAATGCCCAGCGCGGGCGGCTGGAGCTCTCGCAGATCTTCGACTGGTACGGCGACGACTTCCGGCTCGGCCACCGCGGCATCGGCTCGCTCGCGGCCTTCGCGGCCCGCTACGCTGACCAGCTGGCCGACGCGCCCGCAGACCGTGAGCGCATCCGCGCAGGAGGCGTGGACATCGCCTTCACCGACTACGACTGGGCGCTGAACGACCTTCGCGACCCGCGATGAAGCCTGCCCTGTCGATCGTGATCTTGGCGTTGGACGAGGCCGCGGGCATCCAGGCCACGCTGCAGGCCTTGCAGCCCGTGCGGGCGCGCGGTGTCGAGCTGGTGCTGGCCGATGGCGGCAGCGGCGACGGCACGCCGGCGCTGGCCCGGCCCTGGGTCGATGCCCTGGTGGACGCCCCGCGCGGGCGTGCGTTGCAGATGAACGCGGGCGCTGAACGGGCCCGGGCCGAAGCGCTGCTGTTCCTGCATGCCGACACGCGGCTGCCGCCGCTGGCCGACGTGCTTGTGCTGCAGGCGCTGGCCACGGGTGCCCGCTGGGGCCGCTTCGACGTGCGCATCGAAGGCCGGCCGTGGATGCTTCGGGTCGTTGCGGCGCTGATGAACCTGCGCTCGCGCGCCAGCGGCATTGCCACGGGCGACCAGGCGATCTTTGTCCAGTGTGCGGCCTTCGAGCGCGTGGCCGGCTTTCCCGCGCAGCCGCTGATGGAGGATGTCGAGATCTCCCGCCGGTTGAGGCGACTGGGGCCGCCGGCCTGTCTGAGCGCCAAGGTCTGCACCTCGGGACGACGCTGGGTGCAGCGGGGCGTCTGGCGCACGATCGTATTGATGTGGAGACTGCGCTGGCGCTACTGGCGCGGCGAATCGGCGGCACGGCTGGCGGAGGCTTACCGGTGAGCACGGCGATCGTCGTGTTCGCCAAAGCGCCCGTGCCCGGCCTTGCGAAGACGCGACTTGCCCCCGCGCTAGGGGAGGCCGGCGCCGCGGCACTGGCCGAGCGCATGCTGCGCCAGGCGCTGGCGCAGGCCGTCGCGGCGGATGTCGGACCGGTCGAGCTGTGCGCCGCGCCGGACGCCACGCACCCCGCGCTGCAGGCCGCGGCAGCCGCACAAGGTATACGCCTGACCGAGCAAGGCACCGGCGATCTCGGCCTGCGCATGCACCGCGCGTTGGCGCGCAGCCTGATGCGCCACGGCCGCGTGCTGCTGATCGGCACCGATGCCCCAGCGCTGGATGCCGCCGTGCTGCGCCGGGCTGCAACGGCCCTGCAGGACCACGATGCGGTGTTCGTGCCGGCGCTGGATGGCGGCTATGCCCTGGTCGGCCAGCGCCGTGCGGATCCGCGCTGGTTCGCCGACATGCGCTGGAGCCAAGACCGCGTGATGGAGGACACGCGCGAACGGCTCCGCGCGGCCAGCGTGCGCTGGGCCGAGTTGCCTGCGGTGGCCGACATCGACGAGCCAGCCGACCTGGTGCACCTTCCAACGGACTGGCTCGACGGCCTGGATGTCGTGAGCTCTGTCGAGGAGCAGCAGCCATGAAGCGGCTAGTGCTGGCCGGTGCCGGCCACGCCCATGCGCTGGTGCTTCGCACGCTGGTGCGGCAGCCCATGCCCGGCGTCGAGGTCGTGGTGGTATCGCCGGAACCGCTGGCGCCCTACTCGGGCATGGTGCCGGGCTGGCTGGCCGGTCACTACCGCTTCGACGAGATCGCGATTGACTTCCCCCGCTTGGCCGCTGCGGCCGGTGCGCGCTGGTGCCCCGGCGAGATCCAGGCGCTGGACCCGGCGCGCCGTCAGCTGCGGCTGGGCGATGGCACGGCGCTGGACTACGACCTGCTGTCCCTGAACGTCGGCTCGACCTTGCGTCCGCCGCACGCCGGACACGCGCAGATGCTGCCCTTGCGACCGCTGGCGATGCTGCGCTTGCGCTACCAGCAGGTGCTCGAGCGCTGGGCCCGCGAGCCCGGTGACCGGCCCTTCGTGGTCACCGCCGTGGGCGGCGGCGCGGCCGGTTTCGAGGCGCTGCTGGCGGTGCTGGCCAGGCTGCGGCGCATGCGCCCCGAGCGTGCCGTTCAAGGCAGCCTGCTGACCCGCGGCACGAGCCTGTTGCCGGGGCTGGCACCGGCGGCGCGCCGCGCCGCGCTGCGCGCCCTCGACCGCGCCGGCGTCACGGTGGAGCTGGGCAGCGGCTGGTGCGAACCGGTCGACCGTGGCAGCGATGTCGTGCTCTGGGCCACCGGCGCCGAGGCCCACGACTGGCAGCTCGACCCCCCGCGCCGCGGCGCGCTGGCGGTCGACGACCGGGGCTTCGTGCGCACCGACGAGCAGCTCCGGTCCGGGTCGCACCCGCAGGTGTTCGCCACCGGAGACTGCGCCAGCTGGCCTGGACACGCCCTGCCCAAGGCTGGCGTGCATGCGGTGCGCATGGGGCCGGTGCTGGCGGGCAATCTGCGGGCCGCACTGTTGGGCCCGACCGACGCCGGTGCGCTCGAGGTGCATCGTCCGCAGCGTCACTTCCTCGCGCTGCTGGCCACCGGCGATGGTCGCGCCATCGCGTCGCGTGGGCCCTTCGGTGCCGAGGGCGCCTGGGCGTGGCGCTGGAAGGACCGCATCGACCGCCGATTCCTGCGGCAGTTCGAGCTGCCGAGTGCGGCGCCCCGCCCCGATCACCCTTTCGAAGCGGCGGCCGAGGTCCCTGCCCCTCAACCTGGAGAAACCCGATGAACCTCACCCGTCGCCATGCCACCGCCATGACCCTGGCCAGCCTCTTGGGCCTGCCCCAATTCGCCAGAGCGCAAGGCTCGCCACTGAAGTTCGGCGTGGGCATGTTCCAGCCCGACCGCGAGAGGAACGACGCCACCTACCGGCCACTGGCGATGCACCTAGCGCAACGCCTGGGCCGCCAGGTGGAGTTGCGCACGGTCGACAGCTGGGAGGGCCTGGCCAAGAGCTTGGCCAACGGCGAGACCGACCTCGCGCTGATGGGCCCCTGGGGCTACGTGCTGGCCAACCACTTCGCTGAAGCGCAGGTGGTCTCGACCATCCTGTACCAAGGCAAGCCGGAATACTTCGCGATGATCGTCACGCACCCCGACTCTGGGCTGAACAGCATCGACGACCTGCTTGGGCCGAAGGGCCGTGGCCGCAGCTTCGCCTTCGGCGACAAGGGCTCGACTTCGGGCTACCTGGTACCCGTGCACGAGTTCCAGAAGCGCGGCATCGACCCCGAGAAGCACTTTGCCCGCGTGCTGTACACCAAGCACCAAGCCATCCAGACGCAGGTGACAGCGGGCCAGCTCGACGCCGGCGCCGACTTCAACCGCAACCGCGACGTGATGATCGCGCAGGGCCTGATCTCGGCCGCGCGCAGCAAGGTCATCTGGCAGTCGGCGCCGCTGCCCAACGACGCCTTCGCGGTGAGCGCGGCGCTGGCCAAGGACTCGGCCTTTGTGCAGCGCCTGCAGGCGGCGCTGGCCGAGGTTGGCCCGTTGCTGGCGCGTCAGCCCAGCCTGCTGCCCGCCAACTACACCGGCTTCGTGGCCCGCGACGACACCTTCTACAAGCCGATCCGCGACGCCGGGCTGGCCACCGGCAAGCTGGGGGCGCGGTGACGACGGCCCGCCTGGGCTGGCCGCTGCCGCTGCCCACCGGGCGCAGCGGTTTTGCGCTGCTTGTGGTGCTGTACGCCGGCGTCGTCGCCGTGTGCGTGGCGACGCTGGCCAGCGCCGGCGACCTGAGTTTAGGCCGCAACCCCTGGGACAACCTGCTCAAGACGGTGGGCGAGTTCGCGCGGCCGAGCTTTCTCGACGTCTGGTTCGGCCCCGAGCGGCTGGAGTACCGCAGCGACGACGGCACCGTGCTGCGGGTGGAGAACCGCCGCGAGGTCGAGGCGAGCTTCCTCGCAGCCATCGGGCGCGCGACCTGGGTCACCTTCCAGATCGCCACGCTGGGCTCGCTGCTGGCGGCGCTGATGTCTCTGCCGCTGGCGATGCTGGTGGCGCGCAACCTGCGCGCGCCGCGGCCGCTGGCCTGGGCGGCCAAGGGCGTGCTGGACATCACTCGCGCGGTGCACACCCTGGTGTTCGGGCTGATCCTGGTCGGCATCGTGGGCCTGGGGCCCACCGCCGGCGTGCTGGCCATCGCGCTGCACTCGATGGGCACCTACGGCAAGCTGTTCGCCGAGAGCATCGAGTCGCTGGACATGGCGGCTGTCGACGCGGTGCGGGCCACTGGCGCCGGCCCTGCGCAGGTGTTCTTCCACGGCGTCTGGCCCACCGTGCTGCCGCAGTTCGTCAGCCATCACCTCTATGTCTGGGAGTTCAACATCCGCGACTCGACCATCCTGGGCCTGATCGGCGCCGGCGGTCTGGGGCTGCTGATCAGCGAGGCGGTCAGCCTGTTCCAGTGGAGCCGGCTGGCGACCTTGCTCATCGTCGTGGCGGCGCTGGTGGTGGCCTTCGACGCCGCCTCCCGGCGCATCCGGGAGGCGCTGCTGTGACGGCCGCGGTCGATCTCGAATCAGTTCGCGTCTGGGCCGGTGATCGGGTGGTGCTGGAGGTGCCGCGGCTGACGGTCGCCCCGGGCGAGTGCGTGGCCATCGTCGGTCCCAACGGCGCCGGCAAGAGCACCTTGCTGAAGCTGATCGGCGGCCTCGTCGATGCGCAGCAGGGCCGGGTGGAGGTGCTTGGGCTATCCCTGTCGCCAGATGGCAAGGCGGCGCCCCGCGGGCGGCACCCGCGCGCCTCGGCGCAGGTGCGCCGGGCTCTGCGCCGGGAGACCGGCCTGCTGATGCAGGGGCTGCACCTGGTGCCGCGGCTGACCGCGCGCGAGAACGTGCTGATCGGTACGCTGGGGCGGCTCGAGGGCAAGGACGCCTGGCGCAGCCTGCTTCGCTGGTACCCGGCTGCGTGTGTGCAGGACGCCGATGCGGCGCTGGCGACGCTGGGCTTGGCACCTCGCGCCGACGCCCGCGCCGACCGCCTGTCCGGCGGCGAGCGCCAGAAAGTCGCCCTGGCCCGGCTGCAGCTGCAGCGCCCGCGGCTGGTGCTGGCCGACGAACCCACCTCGGCGCTCGACCCAGCCGCAACACAGCAGGTCTGTGCCGCGCTGATGGCCGCGGTGGCCGGCCCCGGGCAGACGCTCGTGACGGTGGTTCACGACCTCGAGCTGCTGCCGCGCCTGGCCACGCGGGTCATCGGCCTGGCCGCTGGGCGGCTGCAGTGGGACCTGCCCATCGACGACCTGACGCCGGCGCTGCTGCAGGGCGTGTACGGGACCGGGCCCGAGATGGCTGCGGAAGCGCTGTTGCCGGGTCCCATCTCGACGGTTCGCCTGGACCAGGTCTGAAGCCCACATCACTTTCCTCTGGACAATACCTCCATGTTGATCGACGACGAACCGGTGACCGCGACGAACGCGGTGCCTGAGAGCCCCTCGCCGGGTCGTAGCTGCCCGCTGCACTACCGCTACGAACCGCAAGTCTTCCGGGCCGAGCCCCCCCCGCGACTGCAGTCGCTCGAAGTGCTGTACGTCGTCGGCGGTCTCTATGGCAATGAGCTGGCGCTCGAACACGTGCTCGAACTCTTCGACCGCGAGCGGGGCCGCAAGCGGCTGATGTTTAATGGCGACTTCCACTGGTTCGATGCCGACCCAGACGCCTTCGCGCGGGTGCAGGCTGGCGTGCTGGCGCACGAGGCGCTGCGCGGCAACGTCGAGACGGAGCTGTCGTCCGAGGGCGGCGACGACGAGGTTGGTTGTGGCTGCGCCTACCCCGAGTGGGTGGGGCAGGGCGTGGTCGAGCGCTCGAACCGCATCCTGCGGCGCCTGCGGCAGGCCGCGACGGCGCCGCAGCGGGCCGAGCTCGCCGCGCTGCCAATGTGGTTGCGGGCCGATGTCGGACCGCTGCGCCTGGGGCTGGTCCACGGAGACGCCACCTCGCTGGCCGGCTGGGGCTTCGCGCAGGAGCACCTGCGGGACGAAGGGCACCGCGAGCAGGTCGCGCGGTGGTTCGACCGCGCCGGCGTCGATGCCTTCGCCTGCACCCACACCTGCCTGCCGGTGTTCCAGGCGATCAGGGGCAGGCAGGGCGCCGAGCCGCGCTGGGTGTTGAACAACGGCGCAACCGGGATGCCCAACTTCCGCGGGGACCGGGCGGGCTTGCTGACCCGCGTGGCCCTGGCACCGTTCGACGGCGGTGAGCGCCGGTTCGGGCTGCTTGCGGCAGACGGACATGTCCATGTCGATGCGATCGGCGTCGACTTCGATGCCGATGCGTGGCTGGAGCGCTTTGGCCAACAGTGGCCGCCGAGCAGCGATGCGCACCTGTCGTACTTCGACCGCATCGCCGAGGGACCCGCCTACGAGCCCAACCAGGCCCTGCGAGATGCGCACGCGGAGCCCCTGACATGACGCCCGTTGACGTCCCGGAGACCTTCGAGCAAGTCATGGGCTGCGAGGCCCGCGAACTGCTGGCGTGGCTGCCGGTGGCCCTGCCGAACGCCGAAGTCAGCGTCGAGCACACAGCGCAGCGGGCCTTCGCGCACTGGCCGCAAGGCTCGCTCACGCTGGCATGGGAGGCGCTTGCGGCGCGTCGCATCGCCTTGCTGCAGATACCGCAGCTTCGAGTGACCTTCCGCTACGGCGGATTCGACGGGGACCGTCGGCGCGAGATCCAGAGGCGCTTCGATCTGGCCACCCAGCGGGGCGGCGGCTGAGCGGGCCGCCATGACGTTCCATCGAACCCAGGAGTCCAGGCATGCTTGCCATCATCGGAGGCACCGGCCTCTACGACCTGCCGGGCCTGCAGCTCATTGACACGCGGTCGGGCCCCACGCCCTTCGGCATGCCTTCGGGCGACATCGTCCGGGTGCGCCGGCACGACCGCGAGGTCCTGTTCTTCGCCCGTCACGGCGCGGGGCATCGCGTGCTGCCGCACGAGGTGAACTACCGCGCCAACGTCTTCGCGCTCAAGCGGGCGGGGGGTTACGATGTTGCTGGGGTTCTGGGCCGTCGGCAGCCTCGCGCTCGAGGTGGCGCCGGGCATGCCGGCCATGCCTGAGCAGTGCGCCGACTGGACGCGGGGAGGTCGCGAACGGTCCTTCTTCGGTGGTGGTGTAGCGGCGCATGTCTCGATGGCGCGTCCGGTCAGTGGGGCGCTCGTCGCTGCCGTGGAGGCGGCGGCGCAACGGGTGGGTGCGCGTCTGGCGAGGGGACTGACCTACGCCTGCGTCGAGGGGCCGCGCCTGAGCACGCAGGCCGAGAGCCAGCTGTTGCGGCAGCTGGGCTGCCACCTGGTGGGCGTGACGAACGTGCCGGAGGTTCTCCTCGCACGCGAGGCCCGGATGGCCTATGCCGCCGTCGGGCTGGTCACGGACTACGACAGCTGGCTGGACGACCCGGCCCGGCACGTGAGCGTGGGGGCGATCTTCGAGCGCTGTGGGCGGACTCTGTCCCTGGCGCGAGAGGTTCTCGACGAATCGCTACGCGCTCCGCTACCCGAACCCGAGCCGGACAGCCGCCAGGCCTTGGACAGTGCCGTGCTGACACCCGATGCGGCGCTCAGCGCAGAACAGACCACGTGGCTGTCGGTGCTCCGCGCGTGAACACCCTGGTCGCGAAGACCCGCCTGGCCAGGCCGGTGAAGGCCGGCGTGCGAGTCGCCGCTGCGGTGATGGGGTTGCTGACGCCTGGCTTGGTGGCTGCGGCCACCCTGGCACCGCTTGCAGGGCCTCCGGGAACCCTGCCTCCGGCGCCCTGGGCCTTCGCCGGGCTTCCGAGCCAGACGCTGCCCATCACGCGCTTCGTACTTGAAAACCAGGACATCGGTATCGCGCTTCGCGTCCGGGCTGTCGCCTCGTACGGCAGTCTGGTGCATCCGCTGAAACACGTCCCTGCGGGGTGGCTGTCGTGGCGCTGGCGTGTCGATCAGGCGCTGGCCTCGGTGGACCTGCGCCGCCGTGAGGGCGACGACGTGGCACTCAAGGTCTGTGCGCTGTTCGACATGCCCCGCTCCGCGGTGCCCTTCAAGGAGCGGCAGCTCCTGCGCCTTGCCGAGAATCGAACCGGCGAGAGCCTGCCCAACGCGACGCTGTGCTATGCCTGGGACCCGTCCTGGCCCGAAGGCAGCGTCGTCCCCAACGCCTTCAGTGCGCGGGTCCGCTACATCACGCTGGGCTCGGCACCGCGATCGTGGCAAGCCGTGCGGCGTGACCTGGCGGTGGACTTCGTGAAGGCCTTCGGTGACGAGACCACCCGCGTCCCCGGGCTGCTGGCCATCGCGGTGGGTGCCGACGCGGACAACACACGCGGCGAGAGCCTGGGCTACATCGCCGATCTCCAGCTGACCCCCGGGCCCGGACGCTGATGACCCCATTCCGGGGACGAACATGACCTTCATTGCCAGTCTTCCCCACGACGCCGGTGTACGGCACATCCTCGGGCTCAATCCGAGGGGAGGTCGTGCACTGATCGAGTTCCACAGCGCGGTGCCGCGGCAGGACACGGCGCTGGCCTCGGCGGCGCCGGTCTCGACGAACACCTCAGCGCCGTGGCGTTCGTGGCTTCGACCTGGGGGCACAGTGGGTGTCGGTCGGGATGCACGACGTGATGGGCCTGCTCGACGAGTACGGGCTGCACACCTTCGACCAGTACGACGCTGGGCGCATCGACCTGGCGTTGCAGCCCTTCGACGAGATGGACCCGCTGTAGGCTTCCGTCGCAATGGCGCGGACTTGAGTCGGATAACAGATTCAAGGTCCTGCAGCTTCAAGGTCCGTTGCCATCATTCATTCCCTTCAGCATGGACTCCACCGCGCCGGGGGGCATCAGGTGACTGCGATCGAGCACGCGGTCGAGTTGGCTCAGCGCATCCGTATCCGACGGCGGGCGCGTCCCGAGCACGAAGGCGGCGAGCTCCTGTCGCGTGAGTGCGAGGTGCGTCGGCTCCGCGGCGTCCGCGTCGGTGATCACGAGCACGCCGTTGCGCAGTTCGAGCCGCCGGATGCGCGGGTCGCCCTCAACGGCGAGCGTGAACGACTGGCGCAGCCCCTCGGCCTTGCGCGGATCCACGAGGTAGCGCACGAACTGCAGATTCTGTTCGACGGATGCCGCGATGAGAATCTGCGCGGTGGGCGTACCGAGGAAGCGACGGATTGCGTCGACCGTCAGTGGCTGACCCTTGAGTTGCATCCCGCCTTCGTTCTGCAGTGCCTCCGTCAGGTACCAGCCGCGCGCGTTAGCCGATGAGGTGCGCTGTCCGAGTTGCCGCGCCGCCACAGCCCGTAGCTT
>CAZPJE010000077.1:0-2984 GCA_964586725.1 uncultured Steroidobacteraceae bacterium
GACATTCTGCTATCCATGCCGATACACGTTCAACGCTGATCACCTGCTGGTCCAGTCCGGCGCGCTGCGACTGCGGATCGACTATGCCGACGTCACGTCCGTGACGCCGAGCCACTCGCTGTGGTTGGCGCCGGCGCTGTCGCTGCAGCGGGTGCGCATCGATCACGACCGGCGCTCCATGCTGGTCTCGCCGATGCAGCGGGACCGCTTCATCGCCGAGCTGACGGCGCGGGCCGCCGCGACGCGCGGCACTGCCTGACGCAAGCGAGCGCACATGTATCTGCCCAAGCCCAATGAGGAAACGCGCCTCGATGTGCTGCACGAGCTGATCCGTGCACATCCGCTCGGCCTGTGGGTGTCGCTCGCGGGCGATGCGCTGCTGCCGAACCATGTCCCGTTCATGCTCGACCCGGCGCGCGGCAACTGCGGCACGCTGATCGGGCACGTTGCGCGCGCGAATCCGGTCTGGAAGCGCGGGCGCGGCGCCGTGCCTGATCTGATCACCTTCCAGGGGCCGCAGGCCTACATTTCGCCGTCGTGGTATCCGAGCAAGCATGAGCACGGCAAGGCGGTGCCGACGTGGAACTATGCAGTCGTGCATGCGCATGGCGTGCCCGAGTTCATCGACGACAAAGGCTGGCTGCATGCGCAGGTCTCGCGGCTCACGCAAACGCACGAAGCGGCTCGGCCGACGCCCTGGGCGGTTGGCGATGCGCCCGAAGACTACATTGACGCGATGCTCGGTGCGATCGTCGGCGTCGAGATCCCGATCGATCGGCTCGTCGGCAAATGGAAGATGAGCCAGAACCGCAGCGTCGCGGACCAGCACGGCGTGGTCGCGGGGCTGCTCGAGACCCAGGACGCCCATGCCGCGGCGGTCGCGGGCGTGATGCGCCGTCCGCAGCCGTAGCGCCGGGTACCATGCGGGCGATGTTGCGCGCTACGGCGCCGGCGCGGGTGCGGGCGCGGGCGCAGGCGCAGGTGCTGACGCCGCGCCGCCTGCCGCTCCGTTCGTCGCGCTGAAATCCCCTGCTTCGACGATCACGAGCGCCTCGGGCCTGATCCATTTACGGAATGCGGCGTTGACCTGATCGAGGGTCAGCGCAGCGACGCGGCGTTCGAAGTCGGCATCCCAGGCCGGCGTGCGCCCGATTCGCAGCTGCGTGGCGAGCTGTCCTGCGAGCGTGCCATCCTGTCCGCGACTCAGATTGCGACCCTGCAACCAGCCAGTTTTCGCTTCGCGCAATTCTTCCTCGCGGAAGCCGTCGCGACGCACGCGCTCGAGCTCCTCGCGGTATGCGGCGAGCAGCTTCGCCGAGTTGCCCGGGTTGTAGATCGCGAAGCTGATGAAGCTGGCGCTCTCCTCGAACGGATCGGCGCCCAGCTGCGAGCCGACGCCATAACTGAGCCCATCCTGCTGCCGGATGCGCGTCGCGAGGCGCGAATTCAGGAAGCCGCCACCCAGCATGAAATTGCCGATGACCAGGGCGGGATAGTCGGCGTTGTCGTCTCGCAGGGGCATGTTGAGTGCGCCGAAGAAGAAGGCATTGGTCTTGTCCGGCGTGGCGAGGCGCTTCTGGACGGCCGGCACATCGAAGTGCTGCCGGGGCGCGCGCACATACGCAACGGGCGCCGCCCAGTTCGCAAACATCGCGCTGAGTGCGGCACGGGTCGTCGCAGGATCGAAGTCGCCGACCACAGCCACCGTCGCATGCGTGGCGCCGTAGAACTCGGCGTAGAAGCGGCGTATGTCGGCGACGGTGACCGCCCTGATCGCTGCGATCTCCTCGTCGACACTCAATCCGCGGCGGAAGTCGCCGACGGGGTAGGGTTCCGTCAGTCGATCCATCTCCCGCTCCGCCACATCGCTGGGTTCGCTTCGATCGCCGTCGATGCGCGCCAGATACTCGTCGCGCAGCTTCTGCAGCTCCGCTTCGGGGAAGCTGGGCGCGCGCAGCAGATCGGCGACGATCTCGAGCGTCGGCAGCAGTTGATCGCGCTTCGAGCTGATGTTGACGAACACCGTCTGGCCGTTGCCCGCGATGCCGACGCTGCTCTTGAGGTTGCTCAACGCGTCGTTGATCTGCTGCAGCGTGCGCGTCGTCGTGCCCCGGCGCAGCATCTCGGCGGTCAGGCGCGACAGCACGGACTTGCCCGCCAGCGACTCGACACTGCCGAGCCGCAACGACAGACTGAGGTTGCCCGTGTTGCCGAGCGTGGCCTTGTTGATGAAGCTCAGTTGCGCACCGCCGGGCAGTGTCTCGGTGCGCAGACGCTGGGCGATGCTGTCCGGTGAAGGATCAAAATTCTCGCCGGCGGTCGGCGCGGGCCGGCCGACGTAGTCCTTCAATTGCTCGGCTGCCGGTGCCGCAGCTGGAATAACGACGCGGTCCGGGGCTGCGTCCGGAATGAACTGCCCGGTCGTGCGGTTCGAAGGCTTGAGGTAAGCCGCGGCGACGCGGTTGAGATCATCAGCTGTAACCTTCTCGAGCCGGTCGCGTTGCAGGAACCACAGCCGCCAGTCGCCCTGTGCGATGTACTCCGACAGCTGCAGCGAGGCGCGCTCGCTGTTGAAATAGGTCTGTTCGAAAGCGCGCAGGTAGCGGTTGCGCGCCCGGTCCACTTCTTCGGCCGTGATCGGCGCATCCCGCAGCGTGTCGAGCGTGCCGAGCAGCACTCGCGTCGCATCGGGCAACGATTTGTCGCGCAGTACTTCGGCCGAGACGTAGGCGTAGCCCGGCTCCTTGAGGCTGAACGCGAAGCCGCCTACCCGCGACGCGAGGCCAGGCTCGACCAGCGCCTTGTAGAGCCGGCCGGTCGGCTCGCTGGTCAGCACGTCGAACAGCAGCTGCACTGCGGCGAAGTCCGGATGCGAGCCGGCGGGCACGTGGTAGCCGGCCGCCGTGACCTGCAGGTCGCCGACGCGACGCAGAGTGACGTGCCGTTCGCCATCCTGCGTGGGCTCCACGGTGTACGTGGCGGAC
>CAZPJE010000078.1:0-11946 GCA_964586725.1 uncultured Steroidobacteraceae bacterium
CTTCCGTTGGCAGCGTTTCATTTCTTGGGGGGGGGGGTTATGACGACACGACGCGGCAAATCCATGCTCAGCCTGTGCATTGCTGCACTGATCGGCGCTTCGGCTGCGGGCCCGTTGCGAGCGGCTGACGACCTGATCGAAGAAGTCATCATCACGTCGCAGAAGCGCGCCGCCGGCGTATCCGTGCAGGATGTCCCGATTGCCGTGACCGCGGTCAATGAGGCGCTGATCTCCAAGACCTTCGCGATCGACATTGCTGACATCGGCCGCCTTGCGCCGGGCGCGATGCTGGCGCCGTCGTCGACCTTCGCCTCGTTTCCCAACTTCTTCGTCCGCGGCATCGGCATCAGCGGTTCGACGCGCTCGCTCGATCCTGCGGTGGGCGTGTTCGTCGACGGCATGTATCTCGGCTTTCCAGTCGGCACCGTCGTCGACGTGTTCGATCGCGAGAGCATCGAAGTGCTGCGCGGCCCACAGGGCACGATCTTCGGCCGCAACGTCACCGGTGGCGCCGTGAACATCCGCACGCGTCGCCCCGATGGCGAGTTCGGCATCCGCGCCGAGGTGCTCGCCGGGAACTACAACCGGCTGGATGCATCCTTCAGCATCGAAGGCCCGGTGCTGAAGGACAAGCTTGCGGCCAAGGTTGCCGTCATGAGCCGCAATCGCGACGGGTTCTGGGAGGACAACAACGGCGGCACGGTCAACCTCGCGATCAACCCGATGGGTCTGCCTTCCTCGCCGACGGGCACGAAGCCCGATGTCGACATGCTGATCGTGCGGCCGATGCTGCGCTTCACGCCGACCGACAACATCGATTTCACGGTGATTGGCGAGTACCTGAAGGACCAGAGCGGCACGGCCAACAGCCGCAACATCGTCAATACGGTCGTCGGTCGTCGGCCGCAGACGATCCACGGCTATACGCCGCCTGCGGATCCGTATGAGATCAACCACGATCTGATCGGCTACAACGACGCCGAGGCCAAGAGCGTCGTCGGCGAGCTGAATTGGGATCTCGGCCATGGTGTCGTCACGTCCGTCACCGGCTATCGGGATGTCGACTACGATTCGAGCACCGATTTCGACGGCACGCCGTTCACGATCTTCCACTTCCCGGACAACTCCGAGAACGCCGAACAGCGCAGCCAGGAGATCCGCTACGCGTCGAAGTTCTCCGATCGTTACGAGTTCGTCGTGGGCGCCTTCTATTTCGACCAGAGCTATTTCGTCGGCGAGCGGCGCCAGATCATCACGGGCATGGGCCTTGCCGATGCAGTCCTCACTGACCGCGCGCAGATCGCCAATGTCGACCACGACAACCTGAGCTTCTTTGCCGAAGCGAACTTCAAGCTCGGTGATGCCTGGGATCTGACGGTGGGTGGGCGCCATTCGCGAGAGGAGAAAACGGCGCTGTTCGCTGCGCTCGGCACCTGCACGCTGAACTTCTCGAGCTGCACGAACGTGTTCCGTCGCAACAACAGCTGGTCGGACTTCACGCCGAAGATCGCCCTGAAGTACAGCTTCAACGATGACACGATGGTCTATGTGAGCCGCACCGAGGGATTCCGCAGCGGCACATTCGATGCGCGCGCCAACACCGTGGACTCCTTCCTGAACAGCACGCCGAGCCCGGAAACGGTGGAGGCGTATGAGCTTGGGTTCAAGACGACCATGAACGATGGTCGGTTGCGCCTCAATGCCGCTGTCTATACGTCCGACTACACGGACATCCAGCGCCTCGCCCTCGAGGAAGTGCCGTTGAGCGTCAACTCGA
This sequence comes from uncultured Steroidobacteraceae bacterium, assembly GCA_964586725.1. Classification (GTDB taxonomy): domain Bacteria; phylum Pseudomonadota; class Gammaproteobacteria; order Steroidobacterales; family Steroidobacteraceae; genus UBA964. The sequence goes on from CAZPJE010000078.1 coordinate 1,778, forward strand.
CGGGCCGAATCCAGCGACTGATCAATGCGGCGTCGGCCACCATCAAGGGCGTGGAAGTCGAGCTTTCGGCGATCCTGGCCGAGGGGTTCAAGATCGATGCGAACATCGGCTACGTCGATGCCTCCTACGACAAGTTCGAAGGCTTCGACGCGGACGGCGTGCCGGGCTACAACCCGCTCACGGATCCGGCCGCCGCGCGGGCCAAGAAGTTCGAGCGGGTCCCCGAGATGACCTACAACATCGCGGCCAGCTATGACCGTCCGCTCGCGTCAGGTGGCGAACTCGGCTTCCGGTTGTCGTACAACTGGACCGATGAGTTCTACAACGACGCACTGAACTCCGTGATCATCCGCCAGGAAGCCTATGGCCTGATCGACGCGAGTGTCAGCTACACGAATGAGAAGGAGAATCTGCAGGTCTCCCTGTTCGGGCGAAACCTCGCGGACGAGGACTATTTCGACTTCGCGCTCGACAACGCACTGACGACCCAGACCTGGGGTGGCATGCCGCGCACGTTCGGCGTGCGTCTCACCTACAGCTACGATTGACCCGCGCATGAGTGCCCGGCTGCGCGGCAAGGTCGCGGTGATCACGGGCGCTGGCTCCGGCCTTGGCCGGGCCAGCGCCCTGCGATTCGCGAGCGAAGGCGCCGCGGTGCTGTGCACCGACGTCGACCTCGCCAGTGCTGAGCGGGTTGCCGCCGAGATCGTTGCGGCTAACGGCCGCGCGCGCGGCCTCGGGGTCGATGTCGTGCTGGAATCCGACACCGAGCGCATGGCGGAAGTCGCTGCCCGCGAGTTCGGCCGCATCGATGTCCTGTTCGCCAATGCCGGCATTGCCGGCGTCGGTTCGATCGCGTCGACATCCCGCGAGACCTGGGACCGCGTCCTCGCAGTCAACCTGACCGGCGTCTGGTTGTGCAGCAAGGCGGTGCTGCCCTACATGCAGTCGCAGGGCGGCGGCTCGGTCATCAACCAGGCTTCCATCGGCGGCCTGGTCGGCTTCAGCGGCATCATGCCGTATGCCGCAGCCAAGGCGGGTGTGATCGGCATGACGCGTCAGGCGGCCGTGGAGTACGCCGCGCAGAATGTCCGCTTCAATGCGATTTGTCCTGGCACGGTCGTGACGCCGCTCGTCACGCGCACCTACGAGGAGCGGGGCGGCATCGCGATGGGGTCGCAGCAGACGCTCGAGGAGGCGCTGCAGGCCAATGCAGCGCGCTATCCGTTGCGGCGGCTCGGTTCGGTGGACGACGTCGCGGGGATGGCGGTCTATCTCGCCTCGGACGAGGCCCTCTGGATCACCGGCGCCGTGTTCACGGTCGACGGCGGATACACTGCAGCGTGACACCCGCTTCCGCGCGCTACCTGCGCAGCATGCTGCTGCTGCTGACGCTCGCGTACACCGTCGCGTTCATCGATCGCCAGCTGCTGAACCTGCTGGTCGACCCGATCAAGCGCGACATCATCGCGTCGGATACCGAGATCAGCCTGCTGCAGGGTTTCGCCTTCATGGGCGCCTACATCCTGTTTGGCCCCGTGTTCGGGCGCATGGCGGATGCAGGCAATCGCCGCAACATCATGGTCGCGGGCGTCGCGATCTGGTCCGCCTGCACGGTGGCTTGCGGACTCACCGACAGCTACTGGGGCTTGTTCATTGCGCGCGCCGGCGTCGGCGCCGCGGAGGCCTGCCTCGTGCCGGCCGCCTGGTCCATCCTCAGCGATTCCTATACGAAGCAGGAATTGCCGCGCGCGATGAGCGTGTTCCTGATGGGGCCCTATCTCGGAGGCGGTCTCGCGCTGATCTTTGGTGGACTCGTGCTCGGTTCGGTCGCGGGCATCCGCGATGCATTGCCGTTGCTGGAAGGTTTCACGCCCTGGCAACTGACGTTCATCGTCGTCGGCGCACCGGGGCTGCTGCTCGCCGCCGCGATCGGGGTCTGGGTGCGCGAGCCGGTGCGGCGCAGCACCGTCGATCCTGGTGCGCAGGGCAGCGACGAACAGCAGTTCACGCTGCGCGAAGTCGCCGCGTTCCTGTGGCGCGGTCGCGCCTTCTTCCTGCGCTTCTACGCCGGCATGGCGATGCTGGTGATGGTGCTCTACGCATTGCCGGCCTGGGTGCCGAGCTACCTGACCCGCAACTTCGACGCCGACCGCGCCACCCTCGGGCTGCAGTACGGCGCGCTCGTGCTCATCATGGGTTCGGCCGGCGTGTTGTCCGGGCCCGCGGTCGGACGCTGGATCGCGAAGCGGCATCCGCTCGACAGTCCGGTGCGCACTGCCATGATCGCCGCGCTGTGCCTGCTGCCGGTCGCGATCGCGCTGCCCTTCGCGCCGACCTACGCGACCGTCCTGGCCTGCGCGGGCCTCGCGACGTTCTGCTTCAGCCTGCCGCAGGCGCTGTTCGCGACGGCGCTGCAGCTTGCGACGCCGAACCGGATGCGCGGCGTCGTGTCATCGCTGTGGGTGTTCATTGCGTCGGTGTCCGGCCTCGGGCTCGCGCCGACACTGGTGGCGCTCATCACCGATCACGTGTTCGGCGACCCGGCGCGCGTCGGCGCTTCACTGGGCATCGTCTGCGGCGGTGCTGCGGCCATTGCGAGCTGGCTGATCTGGCGCTCGCTGCCTCACTATCGCGCCGCGCTCAGCACTCAGGCACATTGACCGCAAGGCCGCCCTGCGAGGTTTCCTTGTAGCTGGTCGACATGTCATGGCCTGTCTGGCGCATCGTGTTGATGACCTGATCCAGTGACACCTTGTGGTCACCATCGCCGCGCAGCGCGAGCCGCGCTGCGTTGACGGCCTTCACGGCACCCATGGCATTGCGCTCGATGCAGGGAATCTGCACCAGGCCCGCGATCGGATCGCAGGTGAGCCCGAGGTTGTGCTCCATGCCGATCTCCGCCGCGTTCTCGTCCTGCTCGTTGCTGCCATGCAGCGCCGCGACCAGTCCGCCGGCAGCCATCGAGCAGGCGACGCCGACCTCGCCCTGGCAGCCCATCTCTGCGCCCGAGATCGACGCGTTGGTCTTGTAGAGCATGCCGATCGCCCCGGCGACCAGCAGGAAGCGCAGCACGCCATCGTCGCTCGCACCCGGCTCGAAACGCCGGTAGTGCGCCAGCACGGCCGGGACGATGCCGGCTGCGCCGTTGGTCGGCGCCGTGACGACGCGTCCGCCGGCGGCGTTCTCTTCGTTGACCGCGAGCGCGAATGCGTTCAGCCAGTCCAGCGCGCGCATCGGGTCGTCTGCGCCCGATTCGTGTAGCTGCCGATAGAGCTTGGGCGCGCGGCGCTTCACCTTGAGCACGCCCGGCAGCAACCCCTGGCTGCGGAAGCCGCGCTCGATGCATTGCTCCATCGTCCGCCAGATGCCGAGCAGCGCAGCGCGCGAGCAGTTCGTCGCCCGACGCGAACGGCAGCGGCACCTGGATCGCGCGCGCATCGCCCGGCGGCTGGCCCAACGCCGCCGCGCGCACGATGAAGCCGCCCCCCGTTGAGAAAAACTCTCCGCGATGCAACACCGCACCGCCCGCATCGAGTGCCGTGAAGCGCATGCCGTTCGGGTGGCCGGGGAGGGTCTGGTCGCGATGGAACAGCAGGTCCATCGGCTCGTCGAAGCCGATCTCGCGCGAGCCTGCGAGCCGTAGCCGCTGCTGCCCACGGATCCGAGCCAGCGTCGGCTCGATCGCGTCCGGGTCGAGCGTGTCCGGCGCCAGGCCCTCGAGCCCGAGCAGCACGGCGCGATCGGTGCAGTGGCCCTTGCCCGTCAGGGCAAGCGAGCCGTAGAGCTGCGCCGCGATCGAATGCACGCGCGGCAGCAGAGCGCGTTCCTCGAGATCCTGCGCGAAGCGCCGCGCAGCATTCATCGGCCCCATCGTGTGCGAGCTCGAGGGCCCGAGCCCGATCTTGAAGATGTCGAGGACGGAGAGGTTCACGCTTTGCTGTAGCGCCGCACGCGGATGTCCGCCTGCTCCTTGTGGCCGGCGAAGCCTTCGAGCGCGCACAGGCGCGAGCAATATTCGCCGACGAGCAGCGACGCTTCCTTCGTGATCTTCTGGTAGGTGCAGGTCTTGATGAACTTGCCGACCCAGAGGCCGCCGGTGTAGCGCGCGGCCTTTTTCGTCGGCAGCGTGTGGTTGGTGCCGATGACCTTGTCCCCGTACGACACATTGGTTTCGGGGCCGAGGAACAGCGCGCCGTAGTTGCGCATGTTGTTCAGGAAGTAGTCCGGGTCTCGGGTCATGACCTGCACGTGCTCGGAGGCGATCTCGTCGGCCTTCTGCACCATCTCTTCATAGGTGTCGCAGACGATGACCTGGCCATAGTCGCGCCAGGCCTTGCCGGCGATCTCGCCCGTGGGCAGCACCGTGAGCTGGCGTTCGACTTCACGCATCGTCTCGTGTGCGAGCTTCTCGGAATTCGTCAGCAGGACGGCCGGGGAGTTCGGGCCATGCTCGGCCTGGCCCAGCAGGTCCGCGGCGCACAGTTCGCCATCGACCGAATCGTCTGCAATGACCAGCGTTTCGGTGGGGCCGGCGAACAGGTCGATGCCGACGCGGCCGAACAGCTGGCGCTTGGCTTCAGCGACGAATGCGTTGCCCGGTCCGACCAGCATGTCGACCGGCTTGATGGTCGCGGTGCCGAGCGCCATCGCACCGATGCCCTGCACGCCGCCCAGCGTGTAGATCTCATCGGCGCCGGCCATGTCCATGGCCACGACGATGGCGGGGGCGGGCTTGCCCTGCCACGGCGGCGCCGTCGCGATCACGCGTGGCACGCCGGCGACCTTGGCCGTCACGACGCTCATGTGCGCCGAGGCGACGAGTGGATACTTGCCGCCGGGCACGTAGCAGCCGACCGACTCCATCGGCACGTTTCGATGCCCCAGGATCACGCCGGGCAGTGTCTCGACCTCGACGTCGCGCAGCGCGGCACGCTGCACTTCGGCAAAGCGCCGCACCTGCGCCTGCGCGAAGCGGATGTCGTCGATGGCCTGCTGTGGCAGCTGCCGATAGCAGTCCTCGATCTCGGCCTTGGTGAGGCGGAACGAGGGCGGCGACCACTGGTCGAACCTGGCGGAGTACTCGCGCACGGCCGCATCGCCGCGCTGACCGATGTCGGCGAGCAGGCCTTCGACCGTGGCGCGGACCTTCGCGTCGTCGGTGGCGGCATCGTCGGCCGAGCGGCCATTCTTGAGGTATCGAATCATCGTGAATCCCCGGGTTGGCGGCGCGACCCCGGCCAGGTCACGCGAGGGCGTAATGATGGCGCATCGCAGCGCTCCCGGGTATACCGTTGTCTGCCATCACTGGTTTGCAGGCATCGCCATGCGGATATTGTTCAGCACCCTCATCGCCCTGCTGCTCGGTGCGGTCGCCGTGCCCGCGCTGGCCACCAAGCCGACGCGGCCCGACCAGGTGGCGCCAACCTACAGCCCGGCATCGGCCGAGCTTGCCGAGCGCATCCGCAATAGCCGCATCCTCGTGATCGGTGCGACCGGCAACAACGGCGGCGACATCGTCGCAGCGCTGGACGCCATCGGCGCGCGGCCGCGCCTGCTCGTGCGCGACGTCGCGCGTGCGAAAGAGCGCTGGAGCGGTGACCGTGACTGGGTGCAGGGCGACCTGACCAAACCCGAGACGCTGGACGCCGCGCTCGCCGGCATCGATGTCGTCATCAACGCCGCGGCGACGCGCGCGCTCGAAGGCCCGAACGGCGTCGACGAAGTCGATCTCGGCGGCATGCGCAACCTGATCGCGGCGGGTCGCAAGGCCCGCATCAAGCGGATCGTGCTGATCACCGGCATGACCGTCGGTCGGCCCGAGGCCGACTGGCCGCAGGGCCCGTTCAAGCGCGGCTTTGCTGCGAAGCGCGAGGCCGAGAAGCTGCTGATCGCCTCGGGCATCGACTATGTGATCCTGCGCCCCACCGGCATACTGGCGCGGCCGCCGCACCGCTATGGCATCCTCGTCGTCGCGCAGGATGACTACCACGCCTCGCTCGAAGAGCTGCGGATGCGCGCGCCGGCCGTGGCACCGGATCCGAACGGGCCGCCGCCCGAGGGCACGATCGGCCGCGCCGACCTGGCAGAAGTGGCGATCGTCAGCGCCGTGCATCGCGATGCACGGCGGCGCGTGTTCGTCGTCACGGGCACGCAGGCGCCGGCGAGCCGCGCATGGGTGAGGGAATTGCGGCGCATGCCGCGCAACTGATTTCAGCAGGAGGGGTTCGATGCGATTGAAGGACAGGACGAGCATCGTCACGGGCGGTGCAAGCGGTATCGGTGCGGCGACGGTCCGCCGCTTCGTGGACGAGGGGGCGCGCGTGTTGATCGCGGACCGCAATCTCGCGGCCGCGCAGGCGCTCGCGGCAGAACTCGGCGCCGCGGCGAGCGCGATCGAGTGCGACGTGCGGCAAGAATCGAGTGCAATCGCAGTCGCGGCGCGCGCGATGGAGCTGTGGGGGCGCATCGACATCCTCGTCAACAACGCCGGCAGCGAACTCAATCGCGCCTACGACCAGACCACGTCCGAAGAGTGGGACATGGTGCTGAACACCGATCTCAAGGGCCCATGGCTGATGTGCAAGCATGTCGTGCCGCACATGGTGAAGCGCGCGAGCGGCAGCGTCATCAATGTGTCATCGCTGAACGGCCTGGTGGGCTTTCCGCTGTCGACCGCCTATGGCAGCGCGAAGGGCGGCCTCGTCGTGTTCACCCGCGACATGGCGATCGAGCTCGCGAAATCTGGCGTGCGCATCAACTGCGTCTGCCCGGGCGTGATCCTGACGCCGATGATGGAGCGCTGGACCAAGCTGATGCCGGATCAGGAAGCCGCGAAGGAAATGCTGCGCGGCGTGATGCCGATCGGCCGCATGGGCACGTCGGAAGAAGTGGCTGGTGCGATCCTGTTCTTCGCGTCAGACGATTCGACCTTGTGCCAGGGGTCGGTGCTCAGCGTGGATGGCGGCTTCACGGCGCAATAGGCTGCCCGTCACGCCACGACGAACAGCTCGTGCGGCAGGGTGTGCAGGCACTCGGCGCCGTTGGCCGTGATCAGGTAGCTGCTTTCGAGGTGGTACGGGGCCACCGAGTGGCCGAAGTACAGGAACTCGAAGTTGACGACCGTGTTGGCTTCGAGTGCGAAGTCCTTGAGCCGGCCGAAGGCCGGGTATCGGCTCGGCAGCTCGATGATGTCGAGGCCGATCGAATGGAAGAACACGAGCGTCTTGCGCGGCGTGGGCACGGGCATCGCGTAGGCGAGCTTGCTGATCTTCGCCCACGCCTCGTGGGTCGTGACGCCGGCGCGCAAATGCTGCACCGCCTCCTGCTGGGCCGCGGAGATGATCGCGCAGATGTCGCGATACTCGGCGCTCGGCTGTCCGACGTGCACGGTCCGCGACACATCGAACGCATAGTTGGACCACGTCCCCCATGATTCGAAGATGATGGTCTGGCCATCGCGCACCAGCCAGTCGTTGTCGGCGAACATGAGGTCGGGGAAGTAGACGCCGCCATACTCGGCGCCGAACTGCAGGGCCTTCTGCGCGGAGATCAGGTTCGCGCCCGCCGCCTGCACGTGGTTGCGGAAGCGGGTGGCGATCGTGTTCCAGCGCACGCCCGGCTTGATGGCCGGCAGGATGTCGCGCAAACCGGCTTCGTTGACCGCGGCGCCCTTGCGCAGCAGTTCGATTTCAGCCGGCGTCTTCACCTTGCGGGTGTCGAGCCAGAGGTCGTGTCCGTCGACCCAGCGCAGGCCGGGCAGCTCGGCCGCGACGTGCTGCGCCAGACGCAGGTCATCGAAGCCGATCCGCGCGCCCGCGAGGCCGGCGTCGGCGATGGCCTCACGCGTGCCGGCCACGATGTCCTGCGCGAGTCCGCCGCGCACCTTCTGCTGGTAGAGCTGCTCGACGTCTGCTTGCAGCGGGTCGAGCCGCACCGGCTCCGGCTCGTGGGCGATGTACGACGTGTTCATGAACTCCGTCGTCCGGATCTGCGGAATCCAGGTCGGTGACTCCAGCAGGCCCGCGAGTGCGAACTCCGGCACGATCAGCACGGCAGGGATCGTCGGGTCGCGCGGAATCAGTACGGCCGCCTGGTTCTCCTGGAAACCCCATTCGGAGATCCGGGTCCAGAAGCCGGACGCGTAATAAACATTGCGTGGGGCCGCCGCGATCAGGGCGTCGAGGCCGGCGGCGTCCATCAGGCGACGGGCCCGCTCCAGATTGATCAGCATGGGTTTTCTCCCTGTGCGGCGTTGCGCTTTGACGGCGGCTGCAAGACTGGTCTATGGTACAAAAAAACCGGACTGACTGTTTTTTTTGCGAGCCTGGTTGATCATGCCTGAGGGGGTATCTGCAATGTCCTACGATCCAGTAATGCTGCTCGACGCGTATCGCCGCATGCGTGCGATACGCGAGTTCGAGGAGCGGATGCGCCGCGAAGTACAGGCCGGCACCGTGCCTGGCTTCGTGCACCTGTACTGCGGCCAGGAAGCTGTCGGCGTCGGTGCGTGCATGCATCTGCGCGACACCGACTACATCGGCAGCACGCACCGCGGGCATGGCCACTGCATCGCCAAGGGCTGCGACATCGGCGACATGTTGCTCGAGATCTATTGCAAGCAGGGCGGGCTCTGCAACGGCAAGGGCGGCTCGATGCACATCGCCGACCTGCGCAAGGGCATGCTCGGCGCCAATGCCATCGTCGGCGGCGCGCCGCCGATCGCGGTCGGTGCCGCGCTGACGCACCGCACGCTCGGCACGGATGGCGTTGCGATGGCCTTCATCGGTGACGGTGCTTCCAACCAGGGCACGGTGGCGGAATCGCTGAACATGGCTGCGGTGCTGAAGCTGCCGATGATCTTCATGTACGAGAACAACGGCTACGCCGAGTTCACGGGCACGGGCTATCACCTGGGCGGTGCCGATATCGCCAAGCGCGCGGCCGCCTTCGGCATGCCGGCGGAAAAGGTCGACGGCACGGATTTCTTCGCCGTCTATGATGCCGTCGGGCGCGCCGTGGCGCGCGCGCGGGCCGGCGAGGGGCCGAGTGCGGTCGAGGCCTTTGCCTACCGCTGGTACGGCCACTTCGAGGGCGACATGCAGAAGTACCGCGGCGACGGCGAGGTCGAGCGGCTGCGCGCCACGTCTGATCCGCTGCGCATCTTCACTGCACGGGTCACCACGCAGCACGGCATCGGCGCGGATGAACTCGCCGAGATCGATGCGGAAATCGTCGAGCTGATCGACGAGAGCGTCGCGGCTGCCAAGGCCGCGCCGCGGCCCGGCAAGGAAGCGCTGTACGCCGACGTTTACGGGAGCTACTGAGATGCCCATCAAGACTTATCGCGAAGCGATCACCGAGGCGCTGCAGATCGAGATGCGGCGCGACCCGCGCGTCATCATCCTCGGCGAGGACGTCGTCGGCGGGCTCGGGGGTACCGCGGGTGAAGAAGAGGCGGCGGGCGGCACGTTCGGCGTCACGGCCGGTTTTGCGGCCGAGTTCGGGCGACGTCGCGTCATCGACACGCCGATCACGGAATCGGCGATCGTCGGCGCCGCCAACGGCGCCGCGCTCACGGGTTTGCGGCCGGTCGCCGAAGTCATGTTCATGGACTTCCTCGGTGTCTGCCTCGACCAGATCCTCAACCAGCAGGCCAAGTTCCGCTACATGTTCGGCGGCAAGTGCAACGTGCCGGTCGTGATCCGCACGCTGATGGGCGCGGGCTACGGCGCAGGTCCGCAGCATTCGCAGAGCCTGCACGCGATGCTGACCGCAATCCCGGGGCTGAAGGTCGTGTTGCCGTCGTCGCCGGCGGACGCGAAGGGCCTGCTCGCGACGGCGATCCGTGACAACGATCCGGTGATCTTCTGCGAGAACAAGGTGCTGTACCAGGAGAAGGGCGAAGTGCCCGACGGCGAATACCTGATCCCGTTTGGCGAGGCCAACATCACCCGGCGCGGCAACCAGGTCACCATCGTCGCGTTCTCGCGCATGGTGCTGCTCGCCAACAAGGTCGCCGACAAGCTGGCGAAGGAAGGCATCTCGGTCGAGGTCATCGATCTCCGGACGTTGGTGCCGCTGGATATCGAAACGATCGTTGCATCGGTCAAGAAGACCGCACGGGCGGTCGTCCTGCACGAAGCCGCCCGCAGGCTCGGGTATGGCTC
>CAZPJE010000079.1:0-15536 GCA_964586725.1 uncultured Steroidobacteraceae bacterium
CCTGTCGATGATCTCCGAGTAGCGTCTTCCAGCTCGCAGCGCCTCTTCGATCTCCGCGAGGTGATCCCGAATCACGGCGGCCAGTGCCGGCGGTGCGGGCGTCTGGCTCAGTGCTCGTAGGTCGTCGCGAATCGATGGCATCTCGGCATGTTAGGGGTACGCGGCTTCGGCGGAAAGTCCGTGCCTTTCGTTCCGATCTGATCCCGATGACTCCGCGCTGTTCCGATGTGTTCCGCCTTGTTCCGCTCGACGTTTCGTGCGCGAGTCTAGGCACCGCAATGAGGACGAACTTAACGCGATTGCAGGATAGGCACTTGGTGCCATGTGTCTTACACTTAGTCGATGCGCGACCCCGCTTCCGACCGCCCTCCCTCGAACAGAAGAAGCACGACGACGGTCGATCTGGGCCCGCTTCGCGATCCGTTCGTCGCCGCCTGCACCGATGCCGGGATCTCGCCGAGCGAAGGTCTGAGGCGTTTGATTTCTGCCTCGCTCAACTCCCCGGGCGAGGCCACCTTTGTGAGCGACAGCAAGCGCACTCGAACTCGCAATGGCGAGCAGCGACGCCGGAGTGAGGCCGCGCAGGCGCCTTGTCGCGAAGTACGCGGCCAGGCCGATGTCCGGCGACGCCGAGTCGTGGTCCGGCTGTCCGAGAGCGAGTGGTCGGCTGCGTCCGAGATCGCGCAGGCGGAAGGCTTCACTCTGGCGCGGTGGATCGGTGCAGGCGTCCGTGCCCGGCTGGTCGGCGGCGCGCAGCTAGGTGAGGAAGAACTCCGGCGGATCGCCGACTCGAGCTATCAGCTGCGTGCGATCGGCCGGAACCTCAACCAGTTCGTACGCGCGGTGAATGCCGACGCGACTGAAGCGGCGCGGATGCGAGGGCAACTCGTTGCGGACCTATCCGAGCGAATCGACGCGCACCTCGACCTGGTGCGCCGGCTGATCGAGTCGAACATCGAACGCTGGAAGGTCGAGGTCCGCCAATGATCTCGACGGACGAGGACGCGCTGCTGGCGATCGGTGAACGCCTGTTCGGCGCGGCGGAGCCTCGAGGCTTGAGGGCGCGAAGCGCCGGGAATGGTGGCGGGACCGCCGGATCGACAACCGGTTCACGGGAAGAGCGATCGAGCGCTGTGCGTCAGAAGCTCCAGGCGATCGCGAGGCGGTCGCCTGAGGTCATGGTCAAGGTATCTGGTACGTCGCGTGGGTTCGGGCACCTGCGTGCGCACTTCTCGTACATCTCGCGCGACGGGCAGATTGAGCTCGAGGACCAGGACGGGCAGGTGATGAACGGGCCCGACGGTTTGGCGGAGGTCCGAGCGGACTGGCAGTCGGCCTACCCCATTCCGGAGGAGCGGCGCGGTGATGAGACCGAGGGGCGAGACGTACGTCGGCGCGAGGCGTTCCACCTAGTGCTGTCGATGCCGGCCGGTACTCCGGAGATGGCTTTGAAGCGAGCTGTGCGGGAGTTCGCTGCAGAGGAGTTCAGTGGGTATCAGTACGTGATGGCGTTGCACACGCCGACCACGGATCCTGATCCGGAGCCCTCCCCTCACCCGCATGTTCATCTCACGATCAAGGCCCGTGCTCTTTCCGGTGTGCGGCTCAACCCCAGGAAGCCAGACCTTCAAAGATGGCGAGAGAGGTTCGCTGCGCGATTGCGCGATGAGGGTATCGAGGCGAGTGCTACGCGGCGACAGGTACGGTTGCAGCGTGAGCCTGGTCGGGGGCAGAAGGTTCAACAGCTAGTCGCCCGCGGAGTGAAGACTCTGCGAGGCGATCCTCGCGTCGAGCCGAAGTTGGCAGTCTCAAGGAACAAAGCGACTCGCGAGCGGGTGCTTAGCGATTTGTATGCCGTAGCGGACTTGCTCGAGCGATCTACAGAGCTGAGCGATCAAGCGCTCGGGAGCGCGGTTCGTGCCGGCTTGCAACGGGCAGACAGCGACGTCGCGGCTGAGCGAGGCTCGCCTTTGCCTTTGGGAGATAGGTTGGAAAAGGAACGTTAGTTTGTGTGCGTCGTGGAACTGGTCCACGGGTTTGGAGTAGATCGAGATTCGGGCAATCCATAACAGCTAGGAACTAAGATCCGCTCGGACTACAGGCTGTCCACTCAGCGGCGGTCGCGGTCGTTCGCCGTTCGGGGCAGAGTATCCGCTCCATTGCATGAAGCTGTCTTCGATTTAACCGCTAGGCTGCCGGTTTCCATGACCGATTGCGAGGGCAGTTCCTATGTGCGTGCGTACGCACGGCTGGAGCCAACAAAATCGCTCGCTGTGGTTGCAGTCGGATGTCTCAGATTGCGCCTGAAGGTTGTTATAGTTCGTGGAAAATGATCGACCGTCCCACGCGTTGGATCGGTTGGAGTCGCGTCTCGGGGCTAATCAGCGGAGGTTGAGAGGACGACGTGAGTTCTGCGACGACGGTGACAGCAAGAGATCACTCCGCCATCGATGCGGCGTTGGGCTTCTACTATCAATCGCTTTACGGACTGCTGGCTATTGTCATAGCCGTTGAAGACGATGCCACGGTATGTCTGGAGCGTCTTGATGATGTTGAGATCGCCGTAGACGGTCGATCGCTGTTCTTTCAGCTGAAGCACTCCTTAAGCAAGAAGCCGGCGGCAGTCACCCTGGCCTCTGTGGCGCTCTGGAAGACACTCAGGGCATGGATCGACGTGCTGCCAAAGGTCAGCCTCGATGACACCCGCTTCCAACTCGTTACCGTGGCGCCGCTACCGACTGGCAGCGTTTTGGCGCCGCTCCTTGATGAAGCGACGTCGCGTACAGATCTCTTGAAGCTTCTGGAAGCAGAGGCTCAACGCGTAGTAAGTGAGCACGCGGCGGCGAAAGAGAGTGGCAAGAACCCGTTGCCACATGTCGAGCGGCTACCCGGCTGTTCTGCCTTTCTCGCCCTCCCTGAAGTCACCCGCGAGAAGTTCCTCTCCAGGGTAACGATCCAACCTGCCGCGAGCGACATCAACAAGATTCGGCGCGACATCACGAATGCGCTCACCAACTTTCCGCCCGAGCCACGTGAGGCGATTTCGCATCGGCTTATGGAGTGGTGGGATCTGCAGATCGTTTACTCGTTTTGCGCAAAACGAGAACGGTTCATCACTAGGCTTGAGGTACAGCAGCGATTGCTCGAGATAGCCAGCGAGCTATCGCGCGACGAACTGCTTGCCGACTTCCAGTTCGACCTCCCTCCCGACGACCACAATCCCCCGTCGATGATCTCCGCGCAGCTACAGCTCGTGAACTGCACTGAGTCCGAGATCCGGTCAGCGCAGCGTGAAGAGTGGAAAGCAAGGTCCCAACGCCATAAGTGGATAAAGGATCGAGCTGACATGGCTGTGCGGATCGATCGATACGACAAGTATCTGGTGCAGGAATGGAAAGACCGGCACGAGCCGATGGTCGAGCAAAATCAGTCGGCGTCGGAAGAAAAGAAGCGGACTGCAGGCTTAGAGGTCTTTCGGTGGTCGTTCCGCCAAGCCCACCAGGAGGTTGATCCCTTCGCGAAGAATTGGAGCGCTTCCTATTACGTTCGTGGAAGCTATCAGGTTCTTGCAGTTGAGCAGATTGTTGGTTGGCACCCTGATTACATGACTCTGTTGAATGGCCGCTCATGACTGCCGCGCGTGATGTCTTTGCCGAGACCAATCCGGCGTTTTGCGGAGCGGTGCTCACTCAGTTTTGCGCAGCCTACCAAGCGGCCCGGCCTGGAATCCGCCCGGCGGCTGCGTTGGTTTACCTAGTTGTACCCCTTGTGATCTCGGAAGACTTGGCACCGACATTTGATGGTTGCAACCGGGAGACCGGATTAACTCTGTGGATGAGTCGAAACCCGGGGTTGTCTGTCGATCTAGCAATGAAGGTCAATTTGACGCTTGAGATCACAACGACCGCCATTCGCTTTGGCTGCATTGCCGGCATCCTCAAGCTCGCGGCTGACGGCGGTATTGAGAGCAATCGGAAGACTTTGCCGGCAGCGGTGACAACTGGTGTGGCTGGCGCTGCTTTGAAGCGGGCCCGCCTGCTGGGAATTTGGATGGCCGGGATGGGCTCGCCCAGGTCCGTCTTGGAAGCACTGGGGGTTTCTGTATGACGCGTTGGAATATCGCAAGCGTCTTCTTCATTGGTGAGGAAGGTGCTTTCCGCATCATCGAACTCGACGCTGACCGTGTGAACATCATTACCGGTGCATCGGGCACAGGTAAGTCGGCTGTCATCAAGGCATTGGATTTTTGCTTGGGGTCGTCAAAGTGCCAGCTTCCTGTCTATGTACGACGCCGCTGCGTTGCTGTTGGAGTGAAATGGGTAAGAGGTGCGGACGAGATGATCTCGTGCCGCCAAGTCCCTCTCGTCGGCAAAGCACCCAACTCCTACATGTATGTGACGACGGGCAGGAATCTCAAGGTGCCGCGCTCTGTGGAGGAGTTTGAAGGCAGAGGACTCGTTGCCGTCAGCAAGGCTAGGTTGGGCGAGGCGTTCGGCATCGAGGCGATGCCCACGGGAGACTCCGAACAACTTGAAGAAAGCTCGCTAGGCAGACCGTCGATCCGCCAGTTCACGCCATACGTGTTCGTCACCAAGGAGGTTATCGACAGCGAGACGGTCTTGCTACATGGGCTTGACGACAATCGCAAAGCCCCACCGATCATCTCGACGATGCCTTACTTTCTAGGCGTGGTGACTGGGTCAACGGTGGCTGCCGAACGGCGCCTTCGGCAGGCACGCAGAGCTCTGGAGATCGACGTTGCTCGTGAAGAGGCCCGCGTCGCAAAGGACAGCTTGCAAAAGCAAAGGTCTCGGGTACTGCTCGGTGAAGCGCAGCAACTCGGACTTGTAGAGCGCCCGCCCGAAGAAGCGGACGAAGCCTTCCTTATCGCCATGTTGCAAAGGGCAGCATCGCCTGAAGCTCGTCCGCTGCAATACCCGGGCGCTGACCAACTGGACACCTTGCAGGAGCGCCGCCAAGCCACACTGAAAGAGTTGAGCCTGACTAAGCGCAAGCTTCGGGCGCTGGCCGTGACGGAACAGGAGTCGTCGGACTACGAAGCTGCGGTAAGTGCCCAGCAGCAGAAACTCCGGATTGCCGAGCATCTTCACCTGCTGGAGATGCCCACCAAGTGTCCGGTCTGTGAGTCCGAAACAACCGCTGGTGCCGAAATCGCGGTCGCCATGCGGCGATCGCTCGAGACTATTCGTGCAGAGACGAGCACAGTTGGGCGCCTTCGGCCACAGATCGGCGAAGCGGCAGCGCAACTGAACAAGCGAGTTGAAGAACTCAGCGGGCTTTTGAGGGAACTCGATGCTGCAGTCGCATCTGCGCTGAACCAGATTGCCGAGGCCAAGCAATTTGCCGACCTTGCTCAGTTGCAGTCCTACTTCCGCGGCAAGGCATCGTACTTCCTTGAAACCATCGACGATCAGCTTCTGAAGCCCACCAAAGACCTGACTAAACAGCGGGATGAGATTGCTGAACTGGAAGCGAAGGTTGATGCAGAGAACCGACGTATTCGCATGCGCCGTGCGGAAGCCGCCGTCTCACAGTACGCCACCGAAGCGTTCGCAAGGTTGCCAAAGGTTGAGCCCTGTGTGGATGCGGAGCTAGTTTTCTCCGCTCGCGAGCCCTCGGTCTCTGTCATTGAGGCCGGGCCTGAAGGTGCGGTGCTCTCGATGGCGGACCTCGGCTCGGATCAGAACTGGCTGGCGGTCCACGTAGCACTAGCATTTGGACTGCAAAGGCACTTCGAGAAGGAGCGTAGGCCCGTACCCGGCGTCATCGTCCTCGACCAACTCAGCCGTCCTTACTTCCCCAATCAGGGAATGGACGCCGATGAAAGCGAGGACGAAGGGGATGAGGATATCCCCGACGAGGTCGAATCTGACGTGAATGTAGCCCGGCCGGACGAGATTCTGATTTCCAACGACGAGGATTATGTGGCCATGCGACAGCACATTGACTTCCTTTTTAAGGAGGTTGAGGCGCGCAGTGGCTTGCAAGTTCTCTTGCTGGAGCATGCGTACTTCCCGTCGGACGCTCGCTATGTGTCTGCGACGAAGGAGCGCTGGACCAAGGCGTCGGGCAAGGGACTTATCCCTCGTGACTGGAAGCGACGGTCGGCAGAGTAGCCATCGAGTGCGCATCTCTGCACGCCATGCGGGCCGGCGTCTGTGCTTTTTGCCGTGGCTATTCGTGCCTGCTCTAAGCTTCACGAACAGTCGAGGTTTCGCGCGGGTGATTGGCCTGCGGATATCGGTGTGCGGCGATCCTTGAAGATCTAGACTTCAGTGCGCCTTACCCCGATGGTGGATGGAGTTGTTGGGGGCGGCTGCGTCTGAAGGTAGTCAGCGCTCTGCTCCGTCTGACGTCGACCGCTGATGGTCAGGGCGCATCAGTATCTCGAATGGGACGCGAACGTCGCGCGCCGACAAAATGCGGCCTTGGTCCAAGCTTTTCTGAACCGCATCTCTAAGTTGTTCGCCAAAGCGGGCTAGGACGGCGGGTGTCGGTTTGTACTGCTCGGCGAAGTGGTGTGTCGCTACCTCGATGCTTGCGTATACGTCCTTGAGAGCGGGGTAGCGCATGGTCGCTGCGCCGGGCGTTAGCTGTTCGAATGCGAGTGCGCGTAGCGGGCGAAGGGAGTTGCGAAAGAGATGCTCGAGGGAAAGGTTTCCCTCCAATCGATCCAGGGTTGCGGTGGCCAATTGAAGCGCCCGTTCACCGCGGACGTGCGGGAGCGCCTGGCGCAGGACGGCCACGTCGCGTGCGATGTACAGGCGGTCTCTTTGCTGTGGTGAGCCAGAGAGCTTGTCCCAGTCGAAGTGATGTTCGCTCTCGTCCGCGAGCTGCGTGAAGAAGAAGCGGAGCGTTCGACTGTTCCCTTCGTGAAAGGGGTGCAGGTAGTCGAGCCGGGCGTAGAGGCTTGAGAGCTCGGTTGCGAGGTGGTCGCGAGGGAGCGATCGTAGGCCGTAGATGTCAACGGCCGAGAGTTCTCGAGTCAGCCGACTTCGCGCGCCGTCATCCATCGCCGAGTACGGGACGTACAGACGCGTCGGCACTGTCTCGAGTTGGCGATGCTTGATCCAGTCTGCGCCCTCCCCGGTCGCAGGCCTGTATTGACCTGGATGGTGTTCGGGAAGGCCCCTGCGAGGGAGGTCCTGGAAGATGTGGCGGTGGATCGCCTGGAGGTGCGTCTCGTCGAACGTAGGATCCGGCGGCCGGCTGTGCAATTCGGCGAGGCGGACCCGTACGTAGCGGGCTTCGAGCTCGCGCCGATCGTCGTCAGACCGCGGGCTTGTCCGGGTGTCGCTCATCAAGCCACCGCAGCATGTCGGCGATGCTGATTTCGCCGGCGATGTATCGCGCGTTCAGTAGCTCGAACTCCTGCGATGCGACGAACCCCTCGAGCTCGACGTTCGCTTTCGCTGCGGTCGCCCAGCGCTGACGGTCGAAGCGAGCGAGTTCCTCTTCAGGCGTCGGGGTCGTGGTGGTCGGGGAAGTCATCGTCGTTGCTGGGTCGGGTCCCGGGTGGCTAACGGGGGTTGGCTGCCCTGCCCTGCTGTCATAGGAAGACGTCAACAGCCACATTGAAGCGCTGCGCGAGCGCCTTTGCAACGTCGCGGCTAATTGAGCGATGGCCGTTGAGGATGGCGGAGACGTTTGGCTGAGCGATCACGTCGCCTAGATCCGATTGCTTGAGGCCTTGCTGATCCATCAGGTATCGCAAGACCTCGCGCGGCTCGGATCGCGGGATCGCGAAATGGTCACTGTCGTAGCCTTCGATCTGGTCTCCGATCAAGGCAAGTACCGGCGCGAGCGGGTGCGACTCGTTGTCACCGACGACGTCGAGCAGTTGGTTCATCAGACCCACCATCTGGTCGTAGTCGGCGTCCGAACGGATCGGGCGTACGGGCACTTCCGCAATGAACGCATTCCATCGTTCTGCGGCGCGCTGAGTATCGAAGTCGGTGACGTTCATCGTCTGCCTCGTCTGTAGTCGTCGCACCAGCGGTCGTAGTCCGCGTGGGTCATGACGCCGCGGATGTAGATCCGGCGGGCGTCGTAATGGATCACCGCGATCAGCCTGTAGTTGTTCCCGCCGACGTTGAAGACGGTATAGGGCGACACATAGTCAGCTGATCGGAACGTTCGGCGAATGTCGTTGAAGTCGTCGAAGACGGTGGCTTCCGCGATCGAATGCCAATGCCGAAGCACACCTTCAGCTGCTGGATGCACCCGCCAGAAGTCGCGGAGCATGCGCAGGGAGATGATGTGCATAGGTGACAGGATATGGGATGCCGAAACTCATATCAAGCTGATATTGACGGACGGCAGGTCGGGGAGGGTTGGACGATACGCGTGGCTGCCGGAAGGTCGGCACCCCGAACTGCCGTGCGTTGGCAGACGGTGGCCGAGAGCTTTCTGTTTGCGCTCAAGAAAAAACAAGTCCCTGTTTCACAAGGACTTTGTTCTACAAACTCTCAGGTTTCGTCGTCTGCAAGGGCTCGAAGGATCTTGTCGACCTGCTCTTGCGCCTTGATTCGCTCTGCTTCGCTGCGGAACTCGATCCGCAGTGACGTCCCGCGCGACACGTACTGGCAGTACTGCGCACGGCCGGAGCGAATCTTGACGGTCGACGCGGACGGAGGGGCGGGGCGGTCCGCGGAGGGCGTGATTCGTCCGGCATGCCGTATCGCTTCCTTCTGTGTCAGCTTGCCCTGCGCGAGCAGATCGACCGCCTCGATCACCGCGGCTGCCTTGCCGGCCTGCGCAAGCCTGGCGAGCTCGTAGGCGCAGCGCATTCCGATGCAGTCGGGCTTCGATCGAATGGAGTCCAGCGCCGCTTGAGGAAGATCTCCGAACGCGAAGAGCTGGGACAGCATTGCCTCGGAAACGCCCGCCTCCTTGGCTAGAACCTTCTGAGTTACTCCCGTACGCTCCTGTTCGGCTCGAAAGCCGATGTACTTCTCGTAGTCGGGCAGAGAGGGCTGCAGCAGGTTCGCGTAGAAGGCTGACCGGTCGACCTTCTCCTCGTCGATGTCGAGCACGACGACCGGGATCTGGTTTCGTCCCAGCGCGCGGAAGGCCGCCACTCGGTTGTGGCCGGAAACGATCTCGAAGCGTCCGTTCGCTCGGCGCTTGACCGCTACCGGATGCACGAGCGGGTTGTTGGCCAGGTTGGCCTTGAGTTCCTCGAATTGCTCGTCCGTGAGGCGTCGGCGCCGGCTCGCAACCTCATCCAACTGATCCAGCGACACCTCCGTCGGCTGGGACTCGAGCTGGCGCTCCACCTCGGCTGCGCGTGCCTCCGCCTTCTTGGCACGCTCGTTCAGCGCGTCGATCGTCGGTTGCATGAAGGCAGTAGCGCCTGGGGCTGTGACCGGGCGTGCTGCCCGTCCATCGCCAGCGGCTGCGGCTTTGGGAATGCTGGCGAGCGCCTGGTCGCTCTTCGACTTGAGGTCTTTGAGGCTCATTTCGTGTTCACTCCCCAGACCGACGTCACCACCGACTGGTCGATCATCTCGACGAAACGATCGTAGGCATCGCGGATCTTCGCGTAGGTCTTCATGGCGCCCTCGTAGCGGGCGATGTCGTACACCGTTTGAAACTGCACCGCACCGACCGTGCTGACGGGGCTCTTAGGTATTTCAACTGGCAGCACGTATTGCCCGTATGTCCGGATGATCCAGTCCCGTACCACCGACGCGGAAAAGAGCTGAGAGTCCACCCTCGACAGCAGGACGCGCATGAATGCGAAGTCCTTGTCATAGCCGCGATTGCTCTTGAGCGCGCCCAGGGTCTCTGACAGCAGGCTCCAGAACGCTACTGAGGACGCGTAGTCGAGGTTCTCCGGGGGGATGGGCATCAGCAGCCCGTCGGAGGCAATCACTGCGTTCACCGCCAGATAGGAGAGGGCGGGTGCGGTGTCGAAGATGATGACGTCGTACTCTTCCCGCAGGGGCGCGATCGCCTGGTTCAGGATGTCCCACCAGGCGATGTCTGGATCGCGCGAGTGGATGGGAAGAAAGATCTCGGCGTTGAACAGGTGGGGTGCCGCAGGGATCAGATCGAGACCGTCCCAGTAAGTGTCCTGAACCGCGTACCTCAAGTCCTTGGGTGCGTCGGCGAGGGGAGGGTAGGTGATCGGGCCAACCGTGTGCTCCTCCATGACTTCGGCCGCGGGAAGCAGGCCGGTCAGGGTTGTTGCTGAACCCTGAGGATCGAGGTCAACCAGCAGAACACGCCGGCCGCGAAGAGTCAGTCCTTGCGCCAGGTTGAAGGCCGTGGTCGTCTTCGTGGACCCTCCCTTGAAGTTCACTACGGCGATCGTCGCACCGCGAACGCCGGCAGGGCGCTGCGGGAAATGTCCCAACTGTGCGATCCACGTGCGAGCTTCCGCGAGCGTGAACGTGCGGCGCTTTCCGTTACCCTCGTGGGTCCCGGCGGGAAGATCGCCCCGCTTGGCAAGGTAGGGCACCTGCGTCGCCTCGATCCCGCACAACGCAGCCAACTGTGCGCCGCTGAAGCGGGGAGGGTTCTTGCGCGGATGCGGCTCGAGCATCTTTGCGCGAAGCCCGTCGAGCACATTCGTGGCGTTGCTCGCCAATTCATTCAGGGCATCCAGCGAAAATCGCTGCGCGCCAGGCATCAACAGGTTGTCGTACACGGGCTTCTTCTGGTAGTTTCGAGGTCGAAGCGAATTCTGCGCTCGACCTCGAACTTCGGCAATCAAATCGAAGTTCCGTGGTCCTCCTGGCTCCAGATGTTCTGGATTTGCCTGTTTTGTCCCATGCAACGTCTCGAGCGGATGGAAAGCCGCTGTAGGTGACCGTCCATGGGACATTGGCGTCGTCCGAGCGCTGCGCTCGCTGCCCGCCTGTCCCGGCCGTATCTCCGGGTCGCGAGGACCATTTCGGGGTCGAAACCCTCGTCGGGAGCTCGCGAAGCAGGTCTCAGGACGCCTCAGGTGACCGTCTATGGGTAGCGCGGGCGACCAGTAGCGAAGATTGTCGCCCCCCGCGCTGCCGCGATGAGCGCCAACTAGGCCAAATGGGTGACCACTTATGGGATAGGCCAAACGATCTAGCGCCGAAGGGCGCTCTTGGGTCGTTCCTGCCCCTGAAAGCCCCACCATCGACTCTGCGATCGGTCGCTGCAGCGGTCTCGACCTTGAACAGGATGCTCGGAAAGGCTTGGAGTCGGTCGCTTCAGGTGACCGTTCATGGGAGCCAGCCGCCGAGACCGCCAAGCCAGGAATCGGCAAGGTGACTGCCTATGGGCGTCGCTAGGGCAACGTTGTAACCCCATGATTCGTCAGCACTTATCGTATCGGGGGCCTCGACCCAAATCGGTAAGTCGAAAAAAACGCACAGATATGCACGCACGATAATAGTAGTTATCATGCGTGCACGGCGCGGCCGAGGCGCCGGAAGAGGGTGCCGCATGTTGTTCAAGCCGCCCGATCGACCCTTCCCCTCGGCGGGAGAACACCATGAGCGACGATCCCTTAGAAGACATGCGGAAGTGGGCAGACCGTGCCGCCAAGGCCCAGGCAGCTGGCGCCCAGGCCTACGCACGCTTGCTACGCCAGGCTGAAGAAGGCTCGAGTGGCCAAGCCGCCCGCATCGCGCGGTTCATCGCCGCGACCTACAACGGCACCGCCTTCCCGCTCGACCTGTTCGAGCTCCGTGCGGTCGATGTCGACATCTCCGACGACATGCTCCTGTGTCTGGACGCGCTGCGATGGGGCAAGTCGGATCTCTACAACCTCATTCCGAACGGCGACGAGCGCATCCGCACCATGATCAAGGACTGGAAGCTGGTGCCGGCTGGACAGTGACCATGCGCAGCCTCGCCACGTCCACCTGCCAGCGGGAGCACCGATGATCGAGCGGGCCAACCCCCGGGTCAGCGCGGAAGATTTCGCGGTCCTGCGGGCGGTCCTTCAAGGCATGCCGCTCCGAGACGCTGCCGCCCGGTACTGGTCGCCCGAGCTGTCGTTGCCAGACGCGAAGCGCCGGTTCGAGTCGCTGCGGGTTGCGCTGTTGGCAGCGGCACGTCGAGCGGGACACTTCGGGGACGCACGCGCGCTGGCCCTGGACATGGCGGCCCTCCCGACCGCCAAGTCGCCTTCTGGCCCGCCCCGACCAAGCTTCGAAGATTTCGTCGCCCAGATCGACCCGGACGGGTTCTACAGCCAGGCCGAGGCCCTCGAGCTCTATGCGGAGCAGCACCCGCCTGACGATGGGGAGCGCCGAAGGGCGCAGATCGCTCGAGTTCGGGACCGCCAGCGCCGTGCCCTCGCCGTACTCGAGCCAGTCCTGGTGCAGCGGCCCGCTGGTGATGACCCGCTGGACACGTGGATCGATCCGCGGCTCGCCGCGCGGCTGGTTGCCTTCGAGATCCGCACGCCAGCGGAGCTCGTCGCCGCGGTCAACCGCGGCGGGCTGACCTGGTACCGCCGCATTTCCGGGGTAGGGCGCATCGCGGCCGACAAGCTCGTGAAGTGGCTCCAGGCGAACGAGCCCTCGATTGGCGCCCAAATCGAGCCCGCCTCACTCATCCCACGCGCGCAGCTGATTGACGCGGTCCGCACTGCGCGACCCGTGCTCGCCGTCGTGCCGATGGAGAAGCTTGCGCTGCCAGCGACCCTCGACGGTCACGACGGCTCGAACCGTGCACCGGACGCCTGCCAGATCAGCGCGGTCAACGACCTCGCGGCGATCGCCGCCTGGCTCGCAGCACGCGCGGCGGGCAGCCCTCACACCGAGCGTGCCTACCGCAAGGAGGCCGAGCGGCTGCTGCTATGGGCGGTCTTCGCGCGGAAGAGGGCGATGTCGTCGCTCAACGTCGACGACGCAATCGCGTACCGGGACTTTCTCTTCAATCCCTGCCCGCGCGAGACCTGGGTCGGACCCTCGAGCGCGCCTCGCTTTTCGCCGCAGTGGCGGCCCTTCACTGGGCCACTGTCGGCGCGCAGCGTCGGGCACGCGCTCACCGTGGTGCGGGGGATGTTCGACTGGTTGGTGGCAATGCGATACCTCGCCTTCAACCCAATCGTGGCAGTGCCCGCGGTCCGTGCTGTCGATCCGGCTACGGCCGATCCGATGCTTCATCTATCAACCGACCGGTACCTAAGTGGCTCGCAGTGGCGGATGCTTCGGGAGTACCTCGACAATCTCGCGGTCGACGAGGCGGGGATCCGGGCGCGTTTCGCGATCACCTTGGCATACGCAACGGGGCTGCGCGCCTCCGAGCTGGTGGCGGCAACAGTTGGGCGGCTTCGGGTTCGCGCCACATCTGCGGATTCGTCGCTCAACAACGAATCAACTGTGCCTCGCGATGTGGTGCTTCGCGTGGTGGGAAAGGGTAGCAAGGTCCGGGACATACCTATCGCCCCGGAGGTTGAGTTCATGCTCGACGACTACCTTCGAACTCGAGGTCTTCCGATCTGGCACCAATGCGATCCCCTCACACCCATTCTTTCCGCGCTTGGCGCGCCTTCACCTGGTAGACCGATCGGTACAAGTTCCCTATACAGAATGCTGCGCGCGCGCTTCGACGACATCGCATCGAGCCTCACGTACCAGAAGTGGCAGATCGATTCCGAAGCCTTCGAGCGCGCGTCTACACACTGGCTACGTCATACGTTCGGCAGGCACGCACTCGCGGATGGGGCAAGTCTGAACGTCGTCCAAGCGGTTCTCGGGCATGCGTCGATTCAGACCACGACGATCTACGCCTCGGGCCCCGCTGAGCAAGCACAGCGCGAGTTGAAGGCCTTCGCACAACGACGGCTGACAGTGCAGCCGGGTCGACACCCAGACCCTACTCCAGCGAAAGCCTGATTGATATCGATGACGTCTCATCGAATCCGCGCCGTCGACCGACCTTCGTCGTGGCGCAACGTCTGTGATGAGCTGGAAGGGACACAGCCGACATGAACGGCGCTGGCAAACCTTTCATGTCCATCTCCAGGCCGACAGATCGTCGACCGGGTGCCATGCAGACTTCCGGTTTTTCTGCCACAATTGAGACTCCAAAACCAGAAGTAGGGCACTCGATGCCGGCATCCAATCTCACGCGTATCGCACCTGCTGACGTGGACTCCCGTTTGGGGCAACTCGGATTGCAGGCCGAAGCACTCGTCGCAGCGGTTCAGCGCGGCTTTGGCGCGTGGGCATCCTGCACCGCGCATCACCCGCCGCTTTTGCCTGGCGTCCTCCACTGGGGCGAGACGCTGGGAGCCCTGCGGGAGTACCTATGCGGTCGAGGCTGGACGCGCTCCGATCAGGGGAATCTGTCCCTCGCGATTAGCCGAGGGGGCCAGTTGGCAATCGCAGTTTCGACTGGGGATGAAGGCACGGGTAAGGCCGAGTGCACCCCGTGTACCCGATCCAGTAAGGGACCTCGTACTGCTGCTGCTGTTGACACCAATGCGCAGCTGGCCTTTTGGCCCGAGTCGACAATGCTGTCGGAGGAAGAGGCCGACGCCCTGAACTCCCGCGAGACGTGGCTTCTCCTGTTTCATCGCGACATGACCGCTCGTGAAGTTCGATCGGAGCTTTCGCTGCCAGTCGCACTTGGTACCGATGGGCGGGTAGACGGATGGCGAGAACGGATCCTGTTAACTCCGTTCTCGTTCGACGGGACTGCAGACACCCTGCCGTTTGATGGCGCCGATGTTGGCCGAGATGGTGGCTTCGGATCGGAAATCGTCGTTGAGGTACGCGAGCGTGCTTGACTCTCGGGCTGGGTTTAACCCCACCCGGCTTGCACTTGCTCGAAGGCGGCGTGGCCTCACGAAAACCAAGCTTGCGTCCCTCGCGGGAGTGGACGTCAGATCCATCTCCGGGTTCGAGACGGGTGAGTATTCGCCCGGCGAAGAAACGCTTAGCCGCTTTGTAGAGGCACTGGCGTTTCCGGACGATTTCTTCTTTGGCGAGGACCTAAGCGAGCCGTCACCGGACGCCGCAAGCTTCCGCGCCTTGTCGACGATGACCGCTAGCAAGCGGGACATGGCGCTTGGTCAGGGAGCCATTGCGCTCCACCTGGAACGCTGGATTAGCAGTCGATTCGAACTACCTGAACCGGATCTCCCGGACCTGGGCCGTGACCTGTCGCCAGAGGTTGCCTCCGCTGCGATTCGTACTCATTGGGGTCTGGGCGAGCTGCCGGTGACGCACTTGGTCCATCTGCTCGAAGCTAAGGGGGTTCGCGTCTTCTCGCTCTCCGTTGATGCAGACGACGTCGATGCGTTCTCGATGTGGCATGGATCGACCCCGTTCATATTCCTAAACATGAGGAAATCTGCGGAGCGTTCACGCTTTGATGCTGCCCACGAGTTGGGTCATCTGCTTTTGCACCGACATGGACCGCCACAAGGGAAGCACCTCGAGAGAGAGGCTGACGCTTTTGCGTCGGCGTTCTTGATGCCGCGAGCCAGTGTCTTGTCCTTGGCCCCTAGGTTTCCCGTGTTGTCGCACCTCGTGCAGTTGAAGAAGCGTTGGGGCGTTTCAGTTGGAGCA
>CAZPJE010000080.1:0-16893 GCA_964586725.1 uncultured Steroidobacteraceae bacterium
CGGCCGCTTCGGTGCGCCGAAGCGCCGCGAGGTCGGCCACGGGCGGCTGGCCAAGCGCGCGCTCGCCGCACTGATCCCGCCGGTCACCGAGTTCGCCTACTCGCTGCGCGTGGTCTCCGAGATCACCGAGTCGAACGGCTCCTCGTCGATGGCCTCGGTGTGCGGCGGCTGCCTCGCGCTCATGGACGCCGGCGTGCCGATCGACAAGCACATCGCCGGCATCGCGATGGGCCTGATCAAGGACGGCAACCGCTTCGCCGTGCTGACCGACATCCTCGGCGACGAGGACCACCTCGGCGACATGGACTTCAAGGTGGCCGGCACCGACGCCGGCATCACCGCCCTGCAGATGGACATCAAGATCCAGGGCATCACCAAGGAGATCATGCAGGTCGCGCTGGCGCAGGCCCGCGAGGCCCGGCTGCACATCCTCGAGAAGATGAAGGCCGCGATCGGCGGCGCGCGCGCCGAGCTCTCGGATTTCGCGCCGCGGATGTACACGATGAAGATCAACCCCGAGCGGATCCGCGACGTGATCGGCAAGGGCGGCGCCACCATCCGTGCGATCACGGAGGAGACCGGCACCACGATCGACATCAAGGACACCGGCGACATCACCATCGCCGCGATCGACGCCGAGGCGGCGGCCCGGGCGCGCAAGCGCATCGAGGACCTGACCGCGGAGGTCGAGATGGGCAAGGTCTACGAGGGCACGGTGCTCAAGCTGCTCGAGTTCGGCGCGATCGTCCAGATCCTGCCGGGCCGCGACGGCCTGCTGCACATCTCTCAGATCGCCAACGAGCGCGTCGAGAAGGTCGCCGACTACGTCAAGGAAGGCCAGGTCATCCGCGTCAAGGTCATCGAGGCCGACGACAAGGGTCGGCTGCGCCTGTCGATGAAGGCGGCCGCGCAGCAGGACGCAGCGGCGGCGAACGCGGGCTGATCCCCGCGGCGGGCGGCCTGCGGGCCGCTTCCGCGTCGCCACGACCCCCGACGGGCGCGAGCCCCTCGGGGGTCTTCTTCGTCCGGAGCCCGGCCTCGCGGGCCGCGGCGTCGCGCCGTCAGGCCGGCAGCCAGCGCTCTCCGTCGCGGCGCGCACGCCCGTCCTCGACGAGCTTCTCGAGGTGCGCGAGCAGCGAGCGCTTCGCGACCGGGAAGAGGGCGGGCTTCACGTCGTCGTAGGCCGAGGGCACCAGGTCGTCCAGCGTGCCGCCGCCCGAGCGCGCGAGCGCGCCCGCGACCTTCGCCTCGCGCCCGAGCCGGTGCGCGACCAGCTTGCGCATCGCGCCGACCGCCGGCGCGAGCACGTGGCCGTGCGCCGGCAGGATGAAGTCGACCGGCTCGGCCGCGAGCCGCTCCAGCGAGTCGAGGTACTCCCTCATGTTGCCGTCGGGCGGGTCGACCACCGTCGTCGAGCCGTTGAGCACGTGGTCGCCCGAGAACAGCAGCCGGTCCTCTTCGAGGACCAGGCACAGGTGGTTGGCCGCGTGGCCCGGGGTGTGCACCACGCGCAGCGTCGAGTCACCGACGCGCAGCCGCTCGCCGTCGGCGAGCTCGCGGTCGGGCACGAAGCTCGAGTGCGCGCGTGCGGTCGGACGCGAGGCGAGTCCCAGGATCGGCACGTCGCGGCCGAGCGCCTCGCGCAGCATCGGTGCGGCCGGCGAGTGGTCGGGGTGCGAGTGCGTGCAGACGATCGCCTGCAGCCCGCCGCGCACCGCCGCGGCGATGCGCTCGACATGTGCACGGTCCGGCGGGCCCGGATCGATGACGATCCACGCGCCGTCCTCGCCGACGATGTAGGTATTCGTGCCCGGGCCGGTCATCATCCCGGGATTGGGCGCGGTCAGCCTGAGCACGTTCCGGCGCAGCCGCACCACCTCGTCGGTGCGCCAGTCGAGCGCGTGCACGACCTGCCCGTCGGGCGAGACCATCTCGAGCTCCCCGAAGGCCATCTCGTCCTCGGTGAAGCGCGTGTCCTTGCCCGCCACCTTGCCGCCGCGCGGGCACGAGGTGAACACCGAGGTCTGCGCGCGGCAGGCCTCGAGCACCTGCGCGACGGTACCGAAGCGCTGCAGCTGTCGCAGCGTGCGGATCGTCGGGAAGATCATGCTGAACGTGCCCTGCTCGTGGCGCGCGAGCGCATCGGCCGGGTTGACCCACACCGGCTCGAACTGCTCCGCACCGTCCGCGATCGCCTCCTGGCCGGCGGGCATCGGCGCGACGAAGAAGCGCACGTCGAAGCGCTTGGGCAGGTCGCGGTCGGTGATCCAGTGCGACAACCAGCCGGTGCGGTCGATCGCGAGCTCGAGGCCTGCGCGCGTGAGCTGCGCGTACAGGTCGCCGTCGTGCGTGCGGTCCATCGTCGCGATCGCGGCCGGGTCCACCGGCTCGTCGGTGCCGCGCCGGTAGGCGAGCAGGACGCCGAGCTCCTCGAAGGCCTCGCGCAGCGCGGCGGCCGCATAGTGCCGGTGCGGGTCGTCCTGGTCCGCACGGGCGCGGGCGCAGTCGACCGCCGCATCCGACTTGTCCGCCTCGTCGAGCGCGCCGCCGGGGAACACGTAGGCGCCCGGCGCGAAGCTCGCCGTAGAGGAGCGACGCGTCATCAACACCTGCAGGCCCTCGGCCGAGTCTCGCAGCAGCAGGATGGTGGCCGCGGGGCGCGGAACCACCGGCTCGCGCCAGCCGTGCAGCAGCTTCTCGCGTCGGAACGTGGTGGCGGCGACGGGTGCGTTCATGGTTCGGACCGTTGTGTGACGTGTGTCGAAGGGTTCAGGTCGGCGCGCCGTGGCGGCCGGCGCCGGCCGCGAAACGAGCCGCGCCGTCCAGGTGCTCGCCCGAGGCGATCGTCGAGAGGCCGCGCTCGAATTCCGCGGCGAGCGCGGCGTCGAGCGGCAGCCCGAACTGCTCGTAGGCCGAGAGCCGGTCGTTGCGCAGGCAGATCTGCGGAAATCGCGCGAGCTGCTGCGCCATCGCGATCGCAGCGTCGACGCCCGTGCCGTCGTCGACGACCCGGTTCGGGAGCCCGATTGCCAGGGCTTCCGAGGCGTCGACCGGCCGCCCCGTCATGATCAGGTCGAGCGCGCGCGACAGGCCGATCAGCCGCGGCAGCCGCACCGTGCCGCCGTCGATCAGCGGCACGCCGAATCGACGGCAGAAGATGCCGAACACCGCGCTGCGCTCGAACACCCGCAGATCGCACCAGAGCGCCAGCTCGGCGCCACCCGCGACCGCGTGGCCCGACACCGCCGCGATCACCGGCTTCGACAGCAGCATGCGCGACGGCCCCATCGGGCCGTCGCCGTCGCGCTCCAGTCGATTGCGGCGCGACGGGTCGGCCATCGCCTTCAGGTCCGCGCCTGCGCAGAACGTGCCGTGCGAGCCCGCGAAGACCGCGACCGAGGCGGAAGGGTCCGCATCGAACGCGCGAAAGGCCTCGGCCAGCGCCTCGGCGGTCGGACGGTCGACCGCGTTGCGCGCCTCGCGCCGGTCCAGCGTGACCACGCGGACCGGACCGTCGGACTCGACGCGGATCACGTCGCCCCCGGCCGCGGGTCAGGCGACGCCGAGACGGGCCAGGGCCTTCGCGGAGGGCTCGAACCGCGGACCGAAGCGCGTCGCCAGCGCCCGGGAGCGCGCGACGAAGCCCGCCGGGTCGGCCGAGGCGATGCGCAGCGCCGTGGCGCGATCCGCCGGCAGCCCGGTGCCCAGCCAGCTCGACAGGTCCCTCTCCGCCACGCCGTCGGGCTGGGCGAGCGCCGCGAGTGGGGCCGCGTGCGCCAGCCGTTCGACGATCGTCTCCTGCGGCAGCGCCCGGCTGCGCCGCACGAAGGTCTTGAGGCCCGACCACAGCTCCGGTGGCTGCGATCCGTAGTCGTAGAAACCCCCGCCGTTCGCCCTGCCGGTGCGCTTGAAGCCGTGCGCCATCTTCTCGAGCACGTAGACCGCGGATTCGGGCATCGGGGGCGAACCGGCGGCCGAGTCGCGATCGTGGCCGTGGCGAGGCGCGTGGTCGTGATCGTGGCCGTGGCGGTGATCGTGGCCGTGATCGTGGCCGTGATCGTGGCCGTGGTTGTGCGCGTGGTCATGCCCGTGACCGTGCTCGGCCGCATGAAGCGCCTCGTCGATGACGTCGAGCGACATCGCGTCGATCGTGGCGAGCGGGCCGGCGGGCATGCCCATCGAGAGGGCGGCCTGCTCGACGTCCGCGGCCGGAACGCCGTCACCGACGAGTGCAAGGGCTTCGGTCAGCAGCGCGGCGGCCACGGGTGCCGAGTACAGGTCCGCGGGGACGGTCTGGGGGGGGGAGGTCGACGACATCGGTTCCGGATGCGGACGCAGGATGCCGAATCATATCGCCTGCTCTGCGGGCGCGTTCCGATCGGCGCAGGCATGCCGCCGCCGCGCCGCGACGTGCCGCCCCGTCAGCTCGTGACGCGCTGGCGGGGCGCCGTGAACGATCGTCCGGCGTGGGCGTCGAGGTATCGCACCACCTCCGGATCGTTCAACAGGTCTGCGCCCGAGGCGACCGACAGCAACCTGGAGGGATCCACCGGCCGGCTGAGCACGAAGCCCTGTCCGTAGTCGATGTCGAGCTCGCGCAGCGCCCGCAGCGTGTCGAAGTTCGACACGTACTCCGCCACGCATCGCATTCCCAGGTCCGAGGCGATGTCGCGTATCGCCCGCAGGATCGCCGTGCTCGACGGATCGACCGCGACCGACTTGATGATCTCCCCGTCGATCTTCAGGATCTCCGCCGGGATCGTCCGCAGGTAACCGAACGACGTGTAGCCCGCCCCGAAGTCATCGAGCGCCACGCGCGCCCCCATCGACCGCAGCTGCTCCGTGAAGCGCGTCGTCGCTTCGATGTCGCTCACCGCGATGGTCTCGGTGATCTCGAAGCACAGCTTGCGCGCCTCGAGCGGGAAGTCCGCCAGGATCGAGCGTACGTCCGTATGGAACTGCACGTCGTTGAGCGAGACCCCGCTCACGTTGACCGTCAGGTATTCCAGCGCGTCGAGCTTGCCCCGATGCTCGTGGAGCCACTCGCAGGCCGTGCGCAGCGTCCAACGGTCGATCTCCGGCATCATCCCGTTGCGCTCCGCGGCCGCGATGAAGTGGCTCGGAAGGATGATGTCGCCGTTGTCCGCGCGCATCCGGATCAGGGCTTCCGCAGCGAACTTCCGGCGCGGCTGCCGGATGTCGAAGATCGGCTGCAGCACCTGGAAGAAGTTCTCCGTCGGCAGACGGTCTGCGATACGGCCGAGGATGCGCTTCTCGTTGAGGTACTCGCCGAGGCTCTCCAACGTCTCGAGCGCGATGCTGACCGCGCCGCTGCGCTTGCGCTTCGCACGCTGCGTGGTGCGCAGGGACGCGCCGATCGCCTGGTCCAGGGTCACGTTGCCCGCGGGCGACACCACCCCGATGCACACCGACAGCGCGATCGCCTTGCCGCCGACGCCCACCGGATGGCGCGTCACTGCGGTCGCGATCTCCTTGATCTGCGCCGCCGCCTGCTCGATGGTCGTGTCCATGAACACGATCACGAAGGTGTCCGCACCAACCCGAGCCAGCAGTTCGTTCTTCGTACAGTGCCCGTCTAGTCGTCGCGCGAAGCTCTTGAGCACCACGTCGCCGGCCTCGTGTCCGAACAGCTCGTTGATCGACTCGAAGCGCGCGATGTCCACGAGGGCAAGGCTGTAGGTGTCGCGTTTGCCGCTGTCGCGACTCTCCTCAACCCTTTGAAGCAAACCGTGGACGTTCAGTACTCCGGTTAGCTGATCGTAGTTGATCAGCCGTTGCATGGCCTGACGTGCAATCTCGCGGTCAGTGACGTCTTGGACGCTTCCACGAACCTCAAGACCGTCTTTGCTCCACGTTAGGTCAATGTATCGATCAACGTCGGTAGCGGTATCGGATCGCGAAAGTACAGTCGACTCGACAAGGCCCTGGTCGGATAGAAGGTCGAACCTACCAACGTGCGAGAAGAGCTCGTCCCACGTAGTTTCGGAGAGCGCCCCGCCTTTCGAAAGCTCCAGCTCGGACATCAACTTTGAGAAAGCTGCGTTCCAGTGTTTGAGTCGCCCAGATGCGTCAAACTCGAATAGCGCAACGGGACTAGACTGGAAGACGTCTTCCTTCTCCTTGAGAGCGTTGATCTCCCTGCTTTGGGATTCGATCGCGCGCGCACGATCCGTGTACAAGCGTTCCGCGACTGCAGCAGCGTTCAAGGCTGAACCGAACAAGACACCAAGCAGCGAAGAGCTAACTCGTGTGTCCCAGTAGCCGAGCATGTACGCGATCTCCGCCAATGCGCCGGCCATGGTGACTGCGATGGACAACGCGTAAAGCTGCCCCGCGCGATCCTTGGTTCGAGTCACTACCTTAGCAAGAGCGTAAATCAGCCAGATCGCTCCGGGGCCCGCTATTCCCCACCAGACTCGCAGAAAAAAGTCGTGCGCAACGAAGGGGCTGGACAGAACGAGGGCGGTGAAGCCGAAGCAAAACCCGAACCCGATTCGAAGGTGTCGTACCTGCTCTAGCTCTCGCCTAAAGAGCGTGATGAACAGTGAAGTTTGGGCAATCGCATACAGCGGTAGCGTCGCCCGGAGCAATGTCATGACAAAGTCAGAGGGAACCTCGATGCCAAGCCATTGCATGTCCCAGCCCGAATTAAACGCAGCAATTCGGAGCATTAGGAGAATCGTGAGACCAAAAAGCACAGCGACCAGGTCACGATTGCGCAAGCCGAGCAGGCCCATGGTTAGGGCAAGCACCGTACAAGCGCCGGCGAGGGCGCCACCCATCCGGTTAAAGCCCTCTATGCTTCTCTCGAAGTAGTCTGGCTTCCACGCGAATAGCTTCAGCACCGTCGTGTAGCGAGGCGAGACATGCGCCACCACCTGATGGGTACCAGACTCACTCGCGGGCAGCTTGATCACCACCCCGCCCTTGGAGTGATGCCACTCGAGTGGTTGATCTGCCGAGCCAGATTCGGACATGAGACGGAACTCGCCCGCACTGATTCGGAGATGACGGATCTCGAGAATCAAGTCGGTCTGCGAACTAGACGGCGCTTCAACGAGGAGCCAAAACTGTCCTTCAGGTACCAATGAACCCGATGACCCTGCGGACGCCAGGCTCAATGACAGCCGACGCTTCGCGGTCTCAAAAGCCTTTGGGTCAGATACCCCTTGGTCGTCGAACGCGACCCCTATTCGCGCCTTAAGCGGTTGGATCGCACTAGAAGACAACAATGCTGTCAGAAGTCCGACAGCGACTGCCAGGAGAGTTACCGTCAGGCCTAGCCAAAGGGCGGATCTCCACCTTCCGACGGCGGCAGAAACGCCAGCTGGAAACGAATATCGGGATCTGCCCGGCTCAGTACGGTACACAGGGAGGGCCGAAGATTCAGCGACCCCCACACTACCGCTCCGCAGCTAGAGGCGCCCCATCTGCCCGATTGACGCCGGCCTCGAATAGATGAACGGGGGCCTTATGGAAAACGGCACCCTTCCTGCCTGAAGTTCTCTAGGTCAACGCATCCGTGGCACTGTCCAGGACGGCGCCAAAGAAGAGAAGATCTCGATGTCCGGACAGTAAGTGTCGAGTAGAAACTCTACGAACCCAGGGCTGGCCGCGAGCTGATCGCGCGCTCGCGCGAACTCGAAAGTAAGGAGGGCGCAAGCATGATTCGGCGCGGACTCGACGTGGAAACGCGTTCCGGGGAACACATCACGAAAACCGAAAGCTCGGTAAAAACGGTCGCGCGGAGGTTCCGCCGCTACCAAGATATGAGCAACCTGGGCTCCTTGGCATAACTGATACATCGACTTGAGCAACAGCCTGGTCACTAGAGGAGTGTCTACGCCTGCTGCAACCGCCAGTCGGGTTCCCTGGGCCAACAGTCGGCCCCGAAAGGATTCGGGAAGCAGGAGATGCGTCTCGACCTCGATAGGGCGCGCCGCGTTCGTCCGAACTCTGCAAGTTCCAACTGCTTGACCGTCTGAGGCGCGTGTCGCCAAGAACAGAAACGTCCCTTCAGCGGTGTCGTCCGGTTCGGGCTCCCGCATCATCTCGGCCATGTCTGGAAGCCGACGGGAATACGCGGCCATGCGGAGCCTGCAGACCTCTTCGAGCTGCTCTTCCGTGCGGACAAGGCGTACTCGATAGTCGGTCTTCAGCACCTGCGGTCGCCTGGCTTCAACGCGCGCCGTAGTTGCGTCCACCACCGGTGTACTCGCGGTTGCCAGTGAGAAGGGGATCGCGCTCAAGTTGTCCTGCTGAATCTTGAGATTTCGAACGTCACGCGAATGTCAACAACCGGACGACTGATAGTAGCGATCACCCGTCGTAGGCCGCGTTGGATGAACGCAACAGAAAGCGAGATGGCAGACTTTCCCTCAAGAAAGGCACATAAAGCCGCGTGAATCCCTAACTGGGCTACCTCAGGGATCATACCGTCGGAGGGTGAGTTGCTCTGCGTTGATGTGCATATCCCGGGATCGCAGTAAGGTAAAGGCTAGGCGCTAGAACGTGGGCATCGATGCATAGCGAGATCGCCGCAAACCCTTCATCTGTGCGGAAGTCGGTGCTTCCACCGACCGCAACGACTGAAGACCATCGCTGAAGGCGGAACGCTGGTAATCACAAAG
The DNA here is from genome assembly GCA_964586725.1 of uncultured Steroidobacteraceae bacterium. GTDB lineage: Bacteria > Pseudomonadota > Gammaproteobacteria > Steroidobacterales > Steroidobacteraceae > UBA964. The sequence continues at coordinate 8,652 of CAZPJE010000080.1, forward strand.
ACGGCAGTTGAATTGGCCGGGACACGTTGAGGCTGATCGATTCCGGCCTTGTTTACTTCGCCTTCGAAGAACTAATTGGACGCCACAGATTCTAGGGTCGGCGTTCATGCATCGATGAACGCATCACAGGTCGGTGATGTTGTCTACACGGTGCGCAAAACTGCATTCTGCGCAGCGCAGTTGCGCGATCGCGGCCAAGCGCGGCGACAGGGGTTGCCGTCGGTACTCGAACCCGAAGTCAAGCACGACGAGTTGTCCACTAGCCGCGGTGCGGCTGCTAACTTCTACCGCAAACGGTCCCTATGGGGCCTGGTGCGAAGTGAGCAACTCAAGAAGCCCTCCACACACGCGAGTGTCGGCTGCTCGCTGGAGACAAGGTTTCCGCGGGTTCACAGGGGAGAGAAGCAGACCCAGCAACGGAAGCGTGCGGTGGAGTCAGTGGGCAACAGAGGCAGCGGACTGGATTGAGGAGATCGTGCCCTGAAGCTGCTTTACGCGACTAATCAACTGGTTGAGTTCGCGGATCTCCGCTCGCGGCATACAAGCGCCCTCCGGCACAACGTCCGCCAAGCACTGAAGAAGGGCGAGGCTGTCCAGATACGTGGAGCAAGCACTGCTCGCAATCGCAAGAAACTCCGTACTCAAGTCAATCAGGATTTCGTCGGGAGCGTTCGGAGTCAAGGCTCTTGGGGTGCTCTGAACAAGCGCCAAGAGATCCTTGGTCCGTTCGACGACGTTCTGCAGCAGGACCTTCGAGCCCGGCAACCTGGACGACGGAGTAAGGCCTGCAAGCCAGTTCAGATAGTGCTGCAGGCACGTCTGAAGAAGGTCGCTCGGTTCAGACCGGGTTGCGACGGCAAAGGCTTGACGGGTCATCAGTGAAGGGTAGGAAGTTCGCGGCGCCCGATCAATCGTTCATATGGATTACCCGTCGTGAGGCGAACTCGAACCGATAGACGGCCATGCCCGGTAAACCACCGCGTGGCTTCGAATGGCGGAGCACCGTTGTAGTCACCGATAGCAGCTTCGGGGGCCTGCAGCGCCGCTCGGTAAACTTCGGGGTACTCCGTTGACCACGCAGGACGCTCGTCCGCGTTCCGAGAATGAAAACCCGGAGGCCATAGCAGGAACCAACGACTCGTCCCCATCAAGCCCAATCAGCGCCGCGAACGTCGTTGACGGGACTGCAGGCCAACGTACCCCAGGGGACCTGGGGGCCGAAACCGGAAGCGTAGATCCACTGTCAATAGGCCAAAGGCTTAGTCTGTCGTCTGGGGAGATGCGGCACGATAGCATTGCCTTGACTTCGCAACTCCAATCGGATGCGAGTCGATCGAGATGCAACTCGGTGTCGCGGCTTCTGAAACACATGGAGGGACTGATGCAAGCCACAGCACCGCCGGTGCTTACTTCGAAGAAGGCCAACGACAATGCGGCTTTCGTAAAAGAGTTCCAAGGGGCGGCGCTGCGGTGGGCGATGCATGCGGCGATCGCTGGAGCGATGCTATTTGCCGTTTTCCTCGTTGTTGCACGATTCGGGGAGCGGGCTTCCGATTCGGCGCAGCTTATTCGGTTGTTCTTCGTTGTCTACTTCTTGGCGCTCTCCGCTCTTCTATGGAAAGGTCGCCTAGTCAGCGAGTCGAACTACGTTCTAGTGGCAACCGTGACGAGCGTGATCTCGTTGGTCGGAACCATCGCGATACTGCGAGTGCAGTTCGATGGCCCGGATTCGGAGGCGGTGCTCCGATCGACTCCGGCGGTGATCTGCGGGTTGTTCATGATGTACACGTTCCTGCGACTGCCTGTCACGGTATCTCTCGGCATCGGGGCGTGCGTCAGCGCTGTCGCTGTACTTTGGGCTCCGGTCGTTTCTGGAGGTGCCGAGACGATCAGGTCCGCTGTGTACCTGATCTTCACCAATTTTCTTGGGGCACTCATTGCCTTACTGATCGAGGAAAGAGAGCGCGAACTCTTTTTTCAGCGGCGGAGAGCAGAGGAGGCGCAGTTCGTTGCCTCGCAGAGAACTCACGCTGCGGAGGAGGCGAGCCGAGAGAAGACTCGGCTGGTGGCCGCAATTAGTCATGATTTACGCCAACCAATGCTAGCCGCTGTCACGCATCTCGATGTACTACGGCGCAAACTTGAGCGCGGCGCCGTGGCGAAGGCTGCAGAGCAAGCTGAGAGAGCGCAGACCTCGGTCAGTATCCTCGGCTCGACTCTAGATCAACTGCTAGCCGCGGCGAGGTATGACAGTGGTCAGGAGTTGCTTCGGATAGAAGAGGTTGGTCTTGCGAAAATCTTGAGCGAGGCCCTCGAACTAACGGTCTCTGAGGCAGAACGTCGAGGAATATCCATCCGGGTACGTGTGCCGCCCCGCTATGTAGGACTGATAACTGACTCTCGATCGATTCGCCGGATACTCGACAATCTTCTTTCAAACGCGGTGAAGTTTTCGACAGTTGACTCCGCGTCCGTCCGGGATGCAGTACTGCTCGCTGCACGCGTTCGAGGGGGGTTCTGTGAGATCGATGTCTTCGATCGTGGGCCAGGAATTCCTGCAGCTAAGCTTGAGGAGATATGGAAGCCGTACGTTCGGTTGGGAGCAGTCGAGAGAGACCGTGCTCGGGGGCTTGGGCTCGGCTTGTTTCTTGTGAAGACGATCATCGATCAACTCCCGGGGCACTCTGTACGTGTTGCTTCCCGAGAGGGAATTGGCTCGCGCTTCACAATCAAGTTGCCGGTAAGCGATAACTCGTCACCGCCGCCAGATACTCGCATCAAGAGAACTGAAGATGTTTGCGTTCCAGCTGTTGATCTGTCTGGGGTAGTGATCGGCGTAGTCGAAGACGATCGCGATGCGCGAGTTGCGATCACGGACTTGCTGGAAGACTACGGCGCAGTGGTCTACGCCTCATCGTTGGTTGACGAGGTCGCTGCAGCGGTTGCGCTCATGGATTGCCGCGTTGATGCGATTGTCTGTGACTACAGCCTCTCCAGTGGAGTGAAGGGTACTGAAGCCATTCGCGAGCTTCGGGTGAAGTTGGGCTACTCTCCCAACGCTATTCTGGTCACCGGGGATTCGGAGGTGGACGCGCTCCGCGCGCAAGTGGGAGATGACGTGTACATATTCAAGAAGCCGTTCTCCCCAGCGTTGTTGCTGTCGATTTTGGCACGCGCTGCGAGGGGCTCGCGGTTTGGTGACGGTTCCGATTCCATTGACGTCGAGTTGTCGCATGATTGATCGTTCACTTTTCAGCGAACCCCACCTCCAGTTCCGCGAAACCGTGCGCCGCTTCCTGGAGAAGGAAGTGGCTCCCTTTCACGCCCAGTGGGAGGAGCAGGGCTACGTCGATCGCGAGGTATGGCTCAAGGCCGGCGAGGCCGGGTTGCTGTGTACCTCGATGCCCGAGGCCTACGGCGGCGCGGATGCGGACAAGCTGTACTCGGTCGCGCTGTTCGAGGAGATCGCTCGGCAGGGGTTCACTGGCCTCGGCTTCGGGCTGCACAACGAGATCGTCGCGCCGTACATCCTGGCCTACGGCACGGACGCGCAGAAGGACAGGTTCCTTCCGGCGATGGCCCAGGGCAAGATCGTCGGGGCGATCGCGATGAGCGAACCGGCGGCGGGCTCGGACCTTCAGGGGGTGCGGTCTACCGCGCTGGACAAGGGCGACCATTACCTGCTGAACGGCTCGAAGACGTTCATCACCAACGGGTGGCACGCGGACCTGGTGATCGTCGTCGCGAAGACGGATCCGGGCGCTGGCGCCAAGGGCACGAGCCTGCTGCTCGTCGAGCGAGGCATGCCGGGATTCGAGAAGGGCAAGCGGCTGAAGAAGGTGGGCATGAAGGCCCAGGACACTTCCGAGCTGTTCTTCGACAACGTCCAGGTGCCGAAGGCGAACCTGCTCGGCGAGGTCAACCGCGGCTTCGTCTACCTGATGCAGGAACTGCCCTGGGAGCGGCTGCAGATCGCGATCACGGCGGTCGAGGCGTCGCAGGCGGCGATCGACTGGACCGTGGAGTACACGAAGGAGCGCAAGGCCTTCGGCACGACGGTCGCGAGCTTCCAGAACACGCGCTTCACGCTCGCCGAACTGCAGACGGAGGTGCAGGTGGCGCGGGTCTTCGTGGACCGCTGCATCGAGCTGCTGATGGACAGGAAGCTCGACACGGCCACGGCTTCGATGGCGAAGTACTGGTGCAGCGACCTGCAGTGCAAGGTCATCGACGCCTGCGTGCAGCTGCACGGCGGTTACGGCTACATGTGGGAGTACCCGATCGCGCGCGCCTGGGCCGATGCCCGCGTGCAGCGGATCTATGGCGGCACCAACGAGATCATGAAGGAAGTGATCACGCGTTCGATGGGCCTCGGCGGCCGTTGAGCGCCCGGCGGGACGTTCGCGTGGAGATGCCGCGGCCCGGCGCGAGGTCGCTGCGTCGACCCGAACGAGCCATGCCGCGACCTGCCACGTCAGGTGGTCAAGCAGGCGTTCGAGCGCTGACGTCCGCAGGGCCGCGCCGCAGGCACGAATGAACACGGCCGCCCTGGGGCGGCCGTCGCGCTCCGCACGGGGCCGTCCGCGCGCTGCGGACGGCCTTGCGGTCGATCACTTCTTCTCGGGCGGCACCGGCAGGTAGTCGGTCACCTTGGTCCAGCGGCCGTTGACGATCTGGGCCATCCGGCTCTGGTCGTTGCCGAGGCGGAAGTTCGGCTTGAACTTCATCGGGGGCGACCCGAACATGTCCGCGGGGAAAGCGGCCGACTCGGCCGCCTTCACGAACGAGTCGGACGTCAGGGTCGGACCGGCCGCGCGCACCGCGAGCGCGAACATGTCGACGATCGTGTAGCCGTACGCCGAGAAGACGGTCGGGTCCTCGCTGAACTTCGTCTTGTACTTGTTCGCCCAGAAGCGGACCTTCTCGTCGGCGTCGTCGAGGTACGGGTTCGCGGCGGTGTGCATGCCGTACAGGCCGTCCATCGCCTTGCCGCCGAGCCTGTGGATCAGGTCGGTGTAGAGCGCGCTCGAGCCGAAGAAGATCGGCGAGAAGCCGGTCTTGCGGGACTCGCCGATCGTGCCGATGGTCTCGCGGATGATCGTGCCCATCACCACCAGGTCGCAGTTGGCGGACCGCATCCGCGCGACCTGCGACGAGAAGTCGGTCGAGCCGCGCTTGAACGAGGTCTTCTCGGCGAAGTCCATGTTCATCGACTTCAGCGCCCACTCGGCGCCGCGCAGCACCTCGAGGCCGAACTCGTCGTCCTGGTAGATGATGCAGGGCTTGGAGAACTTCTGGCGCTTGGCGAGCTCGGGCAGGCCGTCGCGCATCTGGTCGTAGTACGTCGCCGCGAACGAGAACTTCATCTTGTGGAAGGGCTCGTACATCTCGCGGGCCGCGGTGATCGGCAGCCAGTTGATCACGTTCTTCTCGAACTGGATCGGCATCGCCGCGTTGTTGTGCGCGGTGCCCATGTGGCCGAGCACGGCGAAGACCTTGTCCTGGTTGACCAGCTTCTGCGCCGAGAGCACCGCCTTGCGCGGATCGTAGGCGTTGTCCTCGACGATCAGCTTGATCTTGCGGCCGTTGATGCCGCCCTGCTCGTTGATCTCCTCGACGCGCAGCTGCATGCCGTTGCGGGCCTGCTTGCCGAACGTGGCGATCGGGCCGGACAGGTCCTGGATCGTGCCGACGACGATCTCGCCCTTGCCGACGCCCTGTTGGGCGTGTGCCAGCCCGACGGACATCGCGACGATGCCCAGTGCCAGCGAGGTCCTTCGCATCAGGTTCATGAACAGTCTCCTTCGTGTGATGCGGCGCAGGCCGGGCCCGTGCCGCGGGATCGAACCATCATCGTGTCGCCGCCGGGATCAATCCCGGTACATCCCCTCGATCAGCTCGGCGTACTTCTTCTGGACGAGCGCCCGCTTGAGCTTCATCGTCGGCGTCAGCTCCTCGTCCTCGGCAGTCAGCTGCTGCTCGATCAGCCTGAACTTCTTCACCTGCTCGACGCGGGCGAACTTCCTGTTCACCGACTCGATCTCGCGCCAGATCAGGTCCTGGACCTCCTTGGCGCGCGTGAGGCTCGCGTAGTTCGTGAACGGCACGTCGTGGTCCTGCGCGAACTTCTCGACGTTCTCCTGGTCGATCATCACCAGCGCGGTGAGGTAGGCGCGCTTGTCGCCGATGACGACCGCGTCGGTCACGTACGGGGAGAACTTGAGCTCGTTCTCCCACTCGCTCGGGGTCACGTTCTTGCCGCCGGCCGTGATGATGATGTCCTTCATCCGGTCGGTGATGTAGAAGTAGCCGTCCTCGTCGACCCGGCCAACGTCGCCGGTGTGCAGCCAGCCCTCGGCGTCGATCGTCTCGCGCGTCTTCTCGGGCTGGTTCAGGTAGCCGAGGATCACGTTCGGGCCGCGCAGCAGGATCTCGTGGGTGCCCTCGGCGATCTTCATCTCGATGCCGGGTCCGGGCACGCCGACGCTCCCGGGGCGCACGCCCCTGCGCGGGCTGACCGTGCCGCCGCCGCAGGTCTCGGTCATGCCCCAGCCCTCGCGCAGCGGCACGCCGAGCGACTGGTACCAGCGGATCAGGTCGGCCGAGATCGGCGCGGCGCCGGTGAGGCCGAGGCGCACGCGGCTCATGCCGGTCATGCGCCGCACGTTGTCGAGCACCGTGAAGTCCGCGAGCGCCGACTGCAGCCGCAGCAGCCCGCCCGGCTCGCCGCCGGCCGCCCGCACCTTCGCGACGCGCTCGCCGACGCCGAGCGCCCACCTGTAGGCGAGCTGCTGCACCTTGCCCGCCTCGGAGAGCGTGATCATCACCTGCGAATAGATCTTCTCCCAGACCCGGGGCACCGCGAAGAACACGTGCGGCTGGATCTCGCGGACGTTCTCGAAGACCGTCTCGGGGTTCTCGACGAAGTTGACCACCTCGCCGCGCATCAGGGGCACGTAGCCGCCGATCATGCGCTCGGCGATGTGGCACATCGGCAGGAACGCGACGCGCTCGCCGCCGCGCGGCATGCCCTCGAAGAGGCTCGTCGACAGGCCCGAGAGCACCGCGCACAGGTTGGCGTGGGTGATCATCGCGCCCTTCGGCTTGCCGGTCGTCCCCGAGGTGTAGACGAGGATCGCGACGTCGCCGGGCTGGCGCACGCCGCGGCGCTTCTCGATCGTGTCGGGGCGCTCCTTGAGCTCGAGGCGGCCGAGCTCGCGAAGCGTGTCGAGGCCGATCACCTGCGGGTCGTCGAGGGAGGCGAGCCCCTCCATGTCGAACACGATCGCCTTGCGGATCGCGGGCAGCGCGTCGCGGACCTCGAGGAACTTGTCGAGCTGCTCGTCGTTCTCGACGAACAGGTAGACCGAGCGCGAGTCGCTGCACAGGTACTGCAGCTGGGCGGCCGAGTCGGTCGGGTAGACGCCGTTGCACACGCCGCCGGCCGACAGCGTGCCGAGGTCGGTCCAGCTCCACTCGCGGCGGGTGTTCGACAGCACCGAGACGACCTCACCCGGCTCGAAGCCGAGGCGGATCAGTCCGGCGCCGATCTCGGCGGCGATCGTGGCGACCTCGCGCCAGCTGTAGGCGCGCCAGATGCCGAGGTCCTTCTGGCGCATCATCGGCGCGTCGCCCATCTCGGCCACGCGCTGCGCGAAGAGCTCGGGGATGGTCTTGAACGGCACCGCCTCCGGCTGCCATCCGAACTGCGAGCCGTGGACGATGCGGTGCGGGTCGAGGACGGTGCTCATCGCCAGGTCTTCTTCTTCTTCCAGCGACGCTCGCCGCGCGCGCCCTGTTCCTTCATGCCGAGATAGAACTCCTTGATGTCGTCCTTCTCGCGAAGGGCGGCGCAGGTGTCCTCCATGACGATCCGTCCGTTCTCGAGCACGTAACCGAAGTCGGCAGCGTTCAGCGCCATGTTCGCGTTCTGCTCGACCAGCAGCATCGAGGTGCCGCGCTCGCGGTTGATGCGGACGATGATCTCGAAGATCTCCTTGGTCAGGCGCGGCGACAGGCCGAGGCTCGGCTCGTCGAGCAGGATCAGGTCGGGGGCGGCCATGATCGCGCGCGAGATCGAGAGCATCTGCTGCTGGCCGCCCGACAGCAGGCCGGCGTCCTGGGTCGCCCGCTCCTTGAGGATCGGGAAATAGCCGAACACCGTCTCCATGTCGCGGGCGACCTGGTCGCGGTCCTTGCGGGTGTAGGCACCCATCAGCAGGTTGTCGCGCACCGACAGCAG
>CAZPJE010000081.1:0-41930 GCA_964586725.1 uncultured Steroidobacteraceae bacterium
CGGCGCGCGCGGCGGGCGCGACCGGCACCACCATGGTTCTCTCGACGCTCGCGAACCATGGCGTCGCGGCGGTCGCACCGGTGGCCACGGCCGGGCTGTGGTTCCAGCTCTATGTTTACCGCGATCGCGGCGTGACGCGCGAACTGATCGCGCGGGCGCGCGCCGCGGGCTGTCGCGCGCTGGTGCTGACGGTCGACCTGCCCGTCGCAGGGCGTCGCGAGCGCGACATCCGCCATCAGTTCGCCTTTCCGGCGCACCTGCCGCTCGGCAACCTCGCGGGGCTGGCCAGCCTGTCGGCGGCGCCGCCGGCGGTCGCGGGCTTCATCGGCTACATCGACGGCCTGTTCGACCCGACGCTGACCTGGCGTGACCTCGAGTGGCTGGTCGGCGAAGCGGGCATGCCGGTGTTGGTCAAGGGCATCGTGCGCGCCGACGATGCGCTGCTGGCCGTGCAGCATGGTGCGAGCGGCGTGATCGTCTCGAACCACGGCGGGCGCCAGCTCGATGGCGCGCCGCCGACGGCGCAGGTACTGCCGCGCGTCGCCGCTGCGCTGCGCGGTGCGGGCCCGACGGCAGCCGGTGCGGCGCAGCGGCCCGCGCTGCTGGTCGATGGCGGCATCCGCCGCGGCGTGGATGTGTTACGCGCGCTGGCCCTGGGCGCCGATGCAGTCATGCTCGGACGACCGGTGTTGTGGGGCCTCGCGGTCGGCGGGGAGCATGGCGTGCGCCGCGTGCTCGACCTGTTGCGACACGAGCTGTCGGTGGCGATGGCGCTCGCCGGTTGCCGCAGCGTCGCCGACATCGGCGCCGATCTGGTCAGTCGAGGTTGAGGCGCAGCTGGCGCGCCAACGCGTCCAGCGAATCGAGCGGCGCGCTGCAGACCGCGCCGCGGCAGACGTAGGCGCGCACCGCACCCGCGGCACCGGCGGGTTTGCTCGCGAGTGATTCGGGCAGGTCGGTCGCGTCGGCGGGCACCGCGATGATCAGCCGGCGCGGGTCCCAGAGGCGGTCGAGTTCGCGTCGCCACTGATCCATCGCCTGCGCGGCGCCGCGCAGCACGATGACGACCGGTGGTTCGAGGTACTCGTCGAGCGCCGTGGCGAGGCTCATGTGGCCGAGCGGATAGCGCTCGAGCGGTCGCCAGCCGGCGCGCAGCGTGCGCTCGGCGGCCGCCAGCCAGCGCGGCTCGCCGAGCAGCCAGCCCCAGCGCAACAGCGCCAACGCCGCGACGCCGTTGCCGGAGGGCGTGGCATCGTCGGCGAAGCTCTTGCTGCGCAGGATCAGGCGCTCGTGGTCATCGGCAGTGAAGAAGAAGCCGCCCGCGTCGCGATCCTCGAAGTGCGCGAGCAGCGCATCGAGCAGTGCGCGCGCGAAGGCGGCTTCGTCGCTGCGCCAGCGCAGCTGCGCGAGCTCGAGCAGGGCGTCGGCCAGCAGCGCGTAGTCATCGAGGTAGGCGGGCAGGCGCGCGTCGCGGCCGCGCGCCGTCGCGAGCAGCCGGCCGCCCCGCCACAGGTCGCGCCGGATCCGTTCGACGGCGCGGCTCGCCGCCGCTTCGAGGTCGTCCCGATCGAGCGCGCGCGCCGACTGCGCGAGGCCGCGGATCGCGATCGCGTTCCAGGCTGTCAGCAGCTTGTCGTCACGCGCCGGCGGCGTGCGCCGGCTGCGGGCCGCGTGCAAGGTCGCGCGCGCGGTATCGAGGCGCGCATGCGCGGCTTCGAGTTCGAGCCCGTGCTCGGTCGCGATCTCGGCGATGCTCCGAAACCCGTGCAGGTGCCAGGCCTCGCCCTCGAAGTTCGGCTCGCGATCGAGCCCGAAGCGCGCCGCGAACACGGCATGCTGCCCGGCATCGGGCAGCAGCGCGCGCACTTCGCCGGCTTGCCAGACGTAGTAGCGGCCCTCATGGCCCTCGGAATCGGCATCCCAGCTCGAGTGGAAGCCGCCGTCATCGTCCTGCAGGTCGCGCAGCAGCCAGTCGGCGGTCTCGGCGGCGAGCCGCGCGAAGGCGCCGTCGCCGGTCGCGACCGCAGCCTGCGCGTAGCAGGCGAGCAGCGCGCCGTTGTCGTACAGCATCTTCTCGAAGTGCGGGATCATCCAGTACGCGTCGACTGAATAGCGGAAGAAGCCGCCCCCCACCTGGTCGAACAGGCCGCCATCGCCCATGCGGGCGAGCGTCAGCGTCGCCATGTACAGCGCCTGCAGGTCGGGCTCCGCGTCGCCTGCGCTCGCGCGCCAGTCGCGCAGCAGACGCTCGAGCGTTGCCGGGTGGGGAAACTTCGGCGCTGCGCCGAAGCCGCCCCAGTCGCGATCAAAGCGCTGCTCGGCCGCCTGGCGCGCCGCGCGCAGTGGCGCGTCGTTCAGCGTAATCCCGGGGTCTGCCGGTGGCGGCGACAGGTCGGCGAGCGCCTGCGCCAGCGCCGCGTTCTGCGCGCGGATCTCGGGTTGCCGGTCGCGGTAGTACTCGGCGATCCGCAGCAGCAGTTCGCCGAACGCGGGCAGGCCGTGACGCGGCTCGACCGGGAAGTAGGTACCACCGAAGAACGGCTGCTGGTCGTCATGGGTCAGGAACATCGTCAGCGGCCAGCCGCCGCCGCGCTGCGTCAGCATCTGGTGCGCGATCTGGTAGATGCGGTCGAGGTCCGGCCGCTCCTCGCGGTCGACCTTGATGTTGACGAAGTGCTCGTTCATGACTGCGGCGGTGGCCGGGTCCTCGAAGGACTCGTGCGCCATCACGTGGCACCAGTGGCAGGCCGAATAGCCGATCGACAGCAGGATGGGCTTGCCGCTCGCGCGCGCGAGTTCGAGCGCGGCCGCATCCCAAGGATGCCAGTCGACCGGGTTGTCGGCGTGCTGCAGCAGATACGGGCTGGTCGCCGCGGCGAGTCGGTTGCGGCGCGCGGTCTGATCAGCCATCCGTGAGTCACCGCCGAAAGGTAGAATGGCGCGCACTATAGCCCATCGTAGTCTCATCGAAGTCCCATCGAAGCCTTGCCATCGCGCTGATGTCCGCCGCCACTGAATTGCCATTCCTGCGTCTGAAACGCGGCGAGGACAAGCGCCTGCGCGCCGGGCACTTGTGGATCTTCAGCAATGAAGTCGACACGGCCGCGACGCCGCTGACCGCGTTTCGCCCCGGGCAGCAGGCGCGCGTCGTCACGGACCGGGGCCAGGTGCTGGGCGTCGCCTACGTCAATCCCGCCACGCTGATCTGCGCGCGCATCGTCGCGCGCGCCGGCGGTGCGCATGACGATGCGTTCGTCGATCGGCGCCTGATCGCCACGCGCCTGCGCAGCGCGCTGGCGTTGCGCGAGCGCCTGTATTCGAGCCCGCATTACCGCTGGTGCTTTGGCGAATCGGATCTGCTGCCCGGCCTGGTGCTGGATCGCTTCGGCGATGTCATCGTCGGCCAGATCGCGACCGCCGGCATGGAGGCGCTGCGCGGCGAGGTCGAAGCCGCGATCCGCGCGGTGCTCGATCCGGCCGTGCTGGTCTGGAAGGACGATTCCGGCGCGCGCGCGCTCGAGGGCCTGCCGCAGTCGGTGACCATCGCCTGGGGCACGCCGCCCGAACACGTCGAGATCCTCGAGCAGCCGAGCCCTGGGCGCAGCCTGCGCCTCATTGCACCGCTCGCCGAGGGGCAGAAGACCGGCTGGTTCTACGACCAGGCCTGGAACCGCGCGCGCCTGACCCGCTACCTGACCCCGGGCGCCCGCGTCCTCGACGTCTGCAGTTATGCCGGCGGCTGGGGCGTCACCGCGGCGACGCACGGCGCCGCGAGCGTCGCCTGCGTCGACAGCTCGCAGCGGGCGCTCGATGCCGTCGCGCGCAACGCCGCGGCGAATGGCGTGGCGATCGAGCCTTTGCGCGGCGATGCGTTCGACGTGCTCGAAGCGCTGGCCACAGCCGGGCGGCGCTTCGACGTGGTCATCGTCGATCCGCCGGCGTTCATCAAGCGTCGCAAGGAGATTCCGGCAGGGCAGGCCGCGTATCGCAAGCTGAACCAGCTGGCGCTGCGGGTGCTCGCGCCCGAGGGTCTGCTGGTGTCCTGCAGCTGCTCGCACCACCTCGAACCCGAGGCACTGCTCGCGGCCATCCAGAGTGCGGCGCGCCACGTCGACCGCTTCGTTCAGGTGCTCGAATCCGGTGGCCAGGCGCCCGACCATCCCTTGCATCCGGCCATCGCCGAGACGCGCTATTTGAAGGCCTATTTCTGCCGGGTGACTCATGACTGACGCCGTGCCGACTCCGGTCATCAAGTTCTTCGCGCCCGTCAACGAGGCCAGCATCCACAAGCTGATGGCCGCGGTCGACGAACGTGTCGCGGCGGGCGCAACCCGGCTGCTGCTGCTGATCTCCACGAGCGGCGGCTCGGTGTTCTATGGCCTGTCGGCCTACAACTACCTCAAGGGGCTGCCGCTGCACCTGACGACCCACAATTTCGGCAGCGTCGATTCGATCGGCGTGCCGCTGTACTGCAGCGGCGATGAACGGCTGTGCGTGCCGCAGGCGCGCTTCCTGCTGCATCCCGTGACGATGAACTTCAGCGCCGGCGCCTCGTTCGAGGAGGCGATGCTGCTCGAGAAGCTCAAGAGCATGCGGGTCGACATGGACAACTGCGCCCGCGTCGTCGCCGCCAATACCGGCAAGACGGCGCGCCAGGTCACGGCCGCGATGCGCAGCCGCACGACGCTCGATCCGCATGACGCCAAGCACTGGGGCCTCGTGCACGAAATCTGCCAGGAGCTGTTCCCGGCGGGCGCAGCGGTCACGTCGATCACGCCGTAGGCGCGGCCCGCGCCGGACGTTTACAATCGCACCGATGCTGACCTACCCCGGATTCGATCCCATCGCGTTCTCGCTCGGCCCGGTCAGCGTGCACTGGTACGGCATCATGTATGTCGTCGGCTTCGCCGCGGCCTGGTGGCTCGCGCGGCGCCGGGCGGCCCAACCGGGTTCCACCTGGACTGCCGTCGACGTCGACGACCTGATCTTCTTCGGCATGCTGGGCGTGATCCTCGGCGGCCGCATCGGTTACCTGCTGTTCTACAGCGAGGGCCTGTGGCTGCGCGAGCCGCTGTACATGCTGCAGATATGGAAGGGTGGCATGTCCTTCCACGGCGGCCTCGCGGGCGTGCTGGTCGCGCTGGCGCTGTTCGCGCGCCGCCGCAAGCGCCACGTCGCCGACGTCTTCGACTTCACGGCGGCCGTGCCCGGCATCGGCCTGTTCGCCGGGCGCATCGGCAATTTCATCAACGGCGAACTGTGGGGCAAGCCGACCGAGGTGCCCTGGGGCTTCCTGGTCGACGGCGAAATCCGGCACGCCACCCAGCTTTATGAAGCCGTGCTCGAGGGGCTGGTGCTGTTCGCCGTGCTGTGGTGGTTCACGTCGACGCCGCGGCCGCGGTTCGCCGCCTCGGGCCTGTTCCTCGTGCTGTACGGCACGGGGCGCACGATCGTCGAGTTCTGGCGGCTGCCGGACGAGAACATCGGTTACCTCGCGGGCGGCTGGCTGACCATGGGCATGCTGCTGTCGCTGCCCTTGATCGTGATCGGCATCGTGCTGCTGAGCATCGCCTACCGGCGCCGCGAACCCTCGGGCAACGTCGCCGCGGCATGAAGCCTTATCTCGACCTGATGCGCCATGTGCGCGAGCACGGCGCGCGCAAGGCGGACCGCACTGGCACTGGCACGCTGTCCGTGTTCGGCTGGCAGATGCGCTTCGACCTGAACGCCGGCTTCCCGCTCGTGACGACGAAGAAGGTCCACACGAAGTCCATCGTCCACGAGCTGCTGTGGTTCCTGCGCGGCGAGACGAACGTCGCCTACCTGCGCGAGCACGGCGTGACGATCTGGGACGAATGGGCCGATCCGAACGGCGAACTCGGCCCCGTCTACGGCAAGCAGTGGCGCTCGTGGCCCAAGCCGGATGGCACGCAGGTCGACCAGATCGCCGACGTCGTCCGGCAGCTGCGCAGCAATCCGGATTCGCGCCGCATCATCGTCAGTGCATGGAACGTCGGTGAGCTGGACCAGATGGCTCTGATGCCCTGCCACGCGCTCTTCCAGTTCTATGTCGGCGACGGCAGGCTGTCGTGCCAGCTGTACCAGCGCAGCGCCGACATCTTCCTCGGCGTGCCGTTCAACATCGCCTCGTATGCGCTGCTGACGCACATGCTCGCGCAGCAGTGCGACCTCGGCGTCGGCGACTTCGTCTGGACCGGCGGCGACTGCCACCTGTACCTGAACCACCTCGAGCAGGCGGACCTGCAGCTGTCGCGCGCGCCGCTGCCGCTGCCCGAGCTCGTGATCCGGCGCCGGCCGCCGTCGATCTTCGACTACAGCTACGACGACTTCGAGTTCCGCAACTACCAGCATCATCCCGCGATCAAGGCACCGGTCGCGGTCTAACGGCAGACGAGCAGGAGAGCCATGACGACCAGCAGCAATCGGGGCGCGCCCATGATCCGGGTCCGCAACTCACGCATCCACGGCAAGGGCGTGTTCGCCACGCGCCGCATCCGCAAGGGCACGCGCATCGTCGAGTACATCGGCGAGCGCCTCTCCCATGAGGAGGCGGACCGCCGCTACGAAGACCACGACGAGAACGACAACCACACCTTCCTGTTCATCGTCGACAAGAAGACCGTCATCGATGCCGGCGTCGGCGGCAACGCGGCGCGCTTCATCAACCACTCCTGCGACGGCAACTGCGAGTCGGTGATCGAGAAGGGCCGGGTCTACATCGAGGCGACGCGCACGATCCAGCAGGGCCAGGAACTCGGTTACGACTACGAGATCGGCCGCGAACCGGACGACCCGCCGAACGTCGACGAGATCTTTGCCTGCCGCTGCGGCACGGCGAAGTGCCGCGGCACGATGCTGTGGCCACCGAAGCGGCCGGAGCCCAAGCCGCGCAAGGCCGCGAAGAAGAGCGCGACCAAGACCCGGCAGCAGGCCGGCAAGCGCTGAACCGGCGGTGACGCACCCCTGGAGGCCCGCCGTCGCGGGCGTTCAGGAAGCGTTCAGTGGCCCTCGCCCAGCTTGGACCTCGCACCCCGCGCATCGGGCGCGCGGGCAGGAGGTCCAGGTGCTTCGCTACATCGCCATCATTGCAGTGCTCGGGTTCGGCGCGGTCCAGGCCGACGCCAGCGACCGTACCCGCATCTATCTCGATCTCGACCGGGGTGGCCTGTATGGCCTCGGCATCGATTATCGCGACTACGGCTATCGTGACTATCGCGACTAGAGGTATCGCGACCATCGCTACAGCGACCGCTATCGCTACGATGGCCGCCGCGACCGCGACGACGAGTGAGTCCGTCGCGGCCGCGGGCGGAGCGCGCTAGCCTAGCGCACCCGCACGCGGAAGCGCACGGTGAACGCGGGGTCACCACCCGCGCCGCTGCCGGCCAGCACGCCGCTGGGCGTGATGCGCAGCCCCCGGATCGCGGGGTCGAACCCGCCCGGCCCCGGCGTCGGCACATAGGTGAAAGGCGCGCCGCCTGACGGCTGGTTCGAGTACGCCGCGCCGGTGGCTGGCACGAACGTCAGGCCGCTGGCGGGCGTGCCCTGCAGGAACTCGATCGCCGGACCGAGCGCTGGGCTCACCAGCAGTTCCGTATCGGGCGGCAGCACGTCGCGAATGATCAGCGAATCCGCATCGACGCTGCCCGGGCCCGTGTTGGTGATCGTCACCGAGTAGCGCACGATCGCGCCCGGAATCCGCCGCGCGTTGGCGCTGCCGTTGAACGGATCGCTGAGCACCTCCGAGGTTTTCTGCACGCGCAGCTGCGGCGGCGGAATCGCGATCTGCAGAGGGCCGACGCCGGTATCCGTCACGAGGCCTTCCGTGCCCTCGACGCCGACCACGCGCAGCGACCAGCCACCGACCGGTCCCGCGGCTGGCACGGTGTAAGGGAACTCGTAGATCCGCGTCGCGACACCATCGTCCGCGACCTGCGTCATCGGCTGCGCGCTGACCCGGGTCGTGCCGGCGGAGTCGATGATCGTGACGTTCGCGGCCGTGATGTCGAAACTGCCGAAAGGATCGGTGACGGTGGAGCGCACCCAGAGGCTGGCGCCGGGTGCATGGCTCGTTGCGACCGTGCCACCCGGGTAAGGGGCGTTGAAGGCCTGCACGCTCGCGACGTTGATCACCGTCGTCGCGTTCAGTTCGACGCGCGAGAACCGCGCCACGCCCGTGCCGGTGCCGAAGGGGTGCACGCGCGTCTGCGAGGTCGCACCGCTGGGCGCCGTCTGCTGCACGGTCAGGGTCAGCACCGAGCCCGCCGGGAAGGTGCGGGCGACGGCGTTCGGCACGATGAAGGTCACCAGGGTAGGCGCGGTCGTCGAGGTGGTGAGCGTGGCGGTTTGCGTGACCGTGGAGCTGAAGCCGCTGGCCGCATTCGCGAGCGTGACGACGAGCGTGCGCGTGCCGGCGTTGTTGCGCGACAGATGGAGGACCACCGGGATGCCGCCGGCAGCGATCGACAGCGGTTGCTGCAGTGGCGGCGTCAGCGTCCAGGTGCGCGTGCCGCTGCCCGGGACAGTCTCGAAGGTTTCCGCGGCCGGCGCGGGGATGCGCGACAGGCTCAGCGCGCCCGCGGCACTGCGGCGCAGGTACAGCGGCTTCAGGCCGCTCGATGGAACCCGCGACGGCGACACCGTCAGTGACGGCGCGGACGGCGTCGAGCCCGGGCCGTTCGGCTGCGTGATCGTGGCGGCGTTGTCGATCGTCACGCCGACCGAGGTCGTTGCGATCACCGTCACCTCGAACGTGATCGCGAGCGACCCGCCCGCCGGCACGGTGACGTTGCGCAGATCGAGCAGGCCGGCGTCACTCGCGCCGCCGGTCGGCGTGCTGTTGTTCGTGGCGCCCGCAGGCACGCCGAGCAGCGTGAACCCGGTCGTATTCGCCGGCAGCTCGTCGAGCACGGTGACGCCGGTCGCCGCGGCACCGCCCGTCTCGACCAGCGTGATCGTGTAGCGCAGCACGTCACCGGGGTCGACCTCGCCACCATTCGGGTCGATGACTGTCTTGGTCGACGTCGACAGGTCGGGCCGCAGCACGCTGGTCGCAAGCGTGCTGCTGTTGTTGCTGGCGTCGAAGTCGAAGCTGGGGCTCGCCACCGTCGCGGTGTTGCTGACCGACGGGAACGCGGCCGCGCCGACGGCAACAGTCAGCGTCAGCGGCGGTGCGGTGGCGCCGGCGTTCAGCACGGGCGGTCGCGTGCAGGTGACGGTCTGGCCGCTGGCGCTGCAGGTCCAGCCGCTGCCCGTGCCGGAGACGTAGGTGAGGCCGGCCGGCAGCACGTCGGTCACCGTGATGATGTTGTCCTCGCGCTCGTTGCCGCCACTCGTGCCGTTGGTGACGCTGAGGGTGTAGCTGGCATTCGAGCCGACGATGAACGGCGTCGCAGCGGTCTTGCTGATGCGCAGGTCGACGCGCGGTTCGCTGGTCGCGCTGACGACCTGGGCGAGCAGCAGCACGAGGTCGCCTCCCGACGAGTAGACGGTGGTCGCCGACTGCTGGCCGGGTGCCAGCAGGGTGGAAACGTCATAGGTGTCGACGTCGACGCCGTGAGCCGTGACGATGCCCTGCGTGTTGACCGTGCCGTCGAACTGCTGGAACGGCGGATCGGAACCGGCGGGCGTCAGGCCGTCATCGAGCAGCGTGCCGCTGAAACGCAGGCTCTCGCCGACGCCGTTCAACGCCCCGGAATTGCCCGGGTCGCCTTCGAGAGTGACGACCGCGACCCGCCCGTCGATGTTGGTCGGCGGCACGCGGAAGCCATCCGGCGTCAGCGTCAGCGCGTTGCCGCGAAAGAACTGCAGGCCGTCGAAGATGTTGATCGCGCGCAGCCGTTCGGTCGGGCTTGCATAGACGACGATCAGGCCCCAGCCGGCCGTGGTGCCCTGCACGCCGCAGTGCGGCGCACCGTTGTTGACGGTCAGCCCCGCAACGGAATAGGCGCCGTTGCCCGTGATCCGCGTCGTCACGTCGGCGACCGCGCCGAAGTACGGCAGCAGCGTGCCGCCGTTGTCGAACACCGCGGTGAAGCTGCGCGCCGCGGTGACGCCAGTGCCATTCAGCGTGACCGTGCTATCGACGGCCGGCGTTGCACCGCCGGTCGTCGACGCGCCCCAGTACAGGTAGGCCGCGACGATCGACGTGCCCGCCGGGATCCCCGCCAGCGTCGCGGTGCTGGTGGTTGCGATGGCGCAGGCGTCGCCGGTGTTCGGTTGGGTGCGGAACGAACCACCGGTGGCGACGAAATTGATGTTGCCGGTGAAGCGCGCCGAGCGCGCGACGGCGGTCTGCGACTGGGCCCAGGCGGAGCCGATGTCGAACAGCATCGCGCACAGCAACAGGATCACCGCGGCGAAGCCGGCGCATCGAGATCGGGTTGCAGTCAACGGTTGGCACTGTGGCTCGTGATCGTCAGCTCTTGCGGCAAGGTTCCGCCGCTGGCCGCGAGCGGGTCGACATATTGTTGGCGAAGCGGACAGATCGCCCACGGCAATGACTCACAGAGCTAACATGGCGGCCAGACATATGCTCCCGGAAACGAGAAACCCATCACACAATCAGCCGGCGTCGACCGAGTCGCCGCGCGCGGCATCGACCGTGTCGCCCATCGTGTCCCCCACCGTATCCTTGATCGTCGCGATGACCCCCTCGCGGGTCATCGGCCGTGACAACGACCTGCCGTGGCGTCTGCCGGCCGACCTCGCGCGATTCAAGGCCTTGACCATGGGGCGCCCGATCATCATGGGCCGGCGCACCTGGGATTCGATCGGTCGGCCGTTGCCGGGTCGCACGAGCATCGTGCTGTCGCGCAGCGCTGGCTTCGCGCCGGCCGGCGCGATCGTCGTGCCGGATCTCGAGCAGGCACTGGTCGCGGCGGGCGCGGTCGACGAGGTGTTCGTGATCGGCGGGGCGCAGGTCTACGCGCTGGCGCTGCCGCGCGCCGACCGCCTGTACCTGACGACGGTGCATTCCGACATCGATGGCGATGCGCATTTCCCGGCATTCGAGTCCGCCGACTGGCGCGAAGTGGAGCGAATCGAACGGTCGGCGGACGAGCGGCACGCGTGGCCGATGACGTTCACCGTGCTGGAGCGGGCAGCGGCGGCAACCGCGCCTCGATGAGGGTCGCGGCACGCCCCAGCACGGCGTCGTCGAGCGCGCCGCCGTGGTCGAGTTCCGCGAGCAGCTGCTCCTGCGCGGCGCCACGCCGAAGCGCCTCTGCATAGGGGATCTCGGCGTGGAACATCACCATCGAGTAGCGCGGGATGAAGCGCCCGGGATGCCGCCGCTCGAGTTCCAGTGACCAAGCCTTGCGGCGCTGGAACAGCGGATCGCGAACGGTATCGCGCATTTCGATGTAGTTCTCGAGCGCCATCTGCGCGATCGCCTCGGCCTGGGGCCGGCGGCGGCGCTCGAATTCCGCGAACGCCTCGGGCCAGTCTAGCCCGCTCTCGAGCAGGTCGGCGAGCTCGATGCAGTCCTCGAACGCGCAGTTCATGCCCTGGCCATGGAACGGCACGATCGCATGCGCGGCATCGCCGAGCAGCAGGACCCGTCCGCCATGGTGCCAGCGGTCGCAGTGCACGGTGCCGAGCAGGCCCTGCGGATTCGCGCTGAACTCGTCGAGGTAATCGGGCAGGAACGGCAGCGCGCTCGCGAACTCGCGCGCGAAGAACTGCTGCACGGCGACGCGGTCCCGCAGCGTCGCGAAACCGTCCGCGCCCTCGCGTGCCAGGAACAGCGTGGCCGTGAAGCTCGCGTCGGTGTTCGGCAGCGCCATCAGCATGAAGCCGCCGCGGGGCCAGATGTGCAGCGCATCGCGGGCCAGCGGCGCGGCCGCCGCCGCGGGCATCGTCAGTTCCTTGTAGTCGTGGTCGAGGCGCTCTTCGCGCGCGGTGATCAGCCCGGCGGCGACCAGGCTCTGCCGCACGCGCGAGCCCGCGCCGTCCGTGGCGATGGTCGGGCCGAGTGTGGCGGCATAGGCGGCTCCCGAGGGCACGTCACGCAGCAGCAGTGTGTCGTAGGCGGGTCCGACGCCGAGGCATTGCTGCCCGAAGCGCAGCTCGACCCCGGGCGTCGCGGCAGCGGCGTCGATCAGCGCCCGGTTCAGGTCGCCGCGCGACACGGAATGGATGAACTCGCCCTGCTGGCCGTAGGGCAGGCGCGTCGGGGTCGCAGTGCCCTCGTGCACGGCGCGGCCGCTGACCTTCACGAGCAGCGGCGCGATCCGCGGCAGCAGGCCCGCGCGCTCGAGCGCGCGCAGGCCGCGCGCCGCGAGCACGAGATTGATCGAGCGGCCGCGCTCGGCGTTCGCAGAACGCGGATCCGGGCGTCGATCGAACACGCGCACCTGCAGGCCGCGCTGCGCGAGCAGCACCGCGAGCAGCGCGCCGGCCAGCCCGGCGCCGACGATCGTGACGGGTTCGCCGCGTCGCATCAGGCGCTGTCCTCAAGGGCGCGTCGCAGTGTGTCGACTGCGGCCCACACGTCCTCGCAGCCGTTGTAGAGCGGCGCCGGTGCGAACCGCAGGATGTCTGGCTCGCGCCGGTCGCCGATCACGCCGGCGGCCTGCAGTGCGCTGAACAACTGCCGCGCACGCGCCGGCGAGCCGCAGCGCAGCGACAACTGCGCGCCACGCAGGGCCGGATCGGCAGGCGTGACGATCGAAAGCGCGCGCCCGCAATGCGCCTGCAGCAGGGCTTCGAACAGCGCGGTCAGGCGCTGCGAGCGGGCGCGCAGGGCCGGCATGCCGATCGCGTCGAACTCGGCCAGCGAGGCCAGCAGCGGCGCGGTCGACAGGATGGGCGGGTTGCTCAGCGCCCAGCCCGCGGCACCGCGCTCGGGCCGAAACTGCGGCGCCATCTGGAATCGCGTCGCCGCCTCATGGCCCCACCAGCCCGCAAGCCGCAGCCGCGCCGGATCAGCGCCATGGCGCGCCGCGACGTAGGCGCCGCCGATCGCGCCGGGGCCGGCGTTCAGGTACTTGTAGCTGCACCAGACCGCGAAGTCGGCGTCGTCGGCGTGCAGGTCGAGCGCGAGGTTGCCGATAGCATGCGCATGATCGAAACCCGCCAGCGCGCCGACGCGGTGCGCCGCGCGCGCGATGCGACCACAGTCGAAGCCCTCGCCGGTGCGGTACTGCACCCCGGGCCACAGCACGAGGGCGAGTCGTTCGCCTTCGCGCTCGATGGCCGCGTCGATGTCCTCGGCGCGTAGCGTCGCCTCGCCCGGTCGCGGCGCGAGCTCGACCAGTTCGGCGGCCGGGTCCAGCCCATGCCAGGCGATCTGCGCCGCGACGGCATGCCGGTCCGACGAGAACGCGCCGTCCTCGATCAGGATGCGGCGGCGCGCGCCCCGCGGTGCATAGAAGCTCGCCAGCATCAGGTGCAGGTTGACCGTGAGCGAGTTCATCGCGACGACTTCCTGCGGGTCCGCGCCCGTCAGCGCCGCGAGGCCGGCCCGGGCGCGGTCGGCATAGTCGATCCAGGGCCGCTCGGCGTGATGGTGGCCTTCGACGGCGAGCCGCGCCCAGTCGTCGAGTTCGCCGCTCACGAGGGCGCGTGCCGTCCGCGGCATCAGGCCGAGCGAGTGACCGCACAGGTAGGTCAATGGCCTGCCGTCCGCGCCGCGCGGCTGTTCGAACCGATCGCGCGCGGCGTGGAGTCGATCCGCCGCATCGAGCGCGCGGGCATCGTCGAGCGAGCGCGGCAGCGGCAACGGCGCGAGGCTCATGCCGCCTCCAGCCGATACAGCAGCGGCTCGCTGGGCACGGCATCGCCATCGATCGCGGGCATGGTCAGTTGCAGCAGCATTGCGCCGTCGGCGAGGACGTCCGGCACGAACGCGAGTTCGGTGATGGTGCAGTCGGCGCGCGCGGCGTCCGCGACCGATGCTGCCGAGGCGCTGGTCGCGCTGTTGCCTGCGGCGGCGGCTGCCCGGTCGGGCAGACCGAAGAACAGCCGGTGTCCGGCCAGTTCGCCCGCATCGTGACTGCGATCGAGCGACGGCAGGTCGAGTACCAGGTGCCGGGTGTCGCGGTCGCGCAGCCATCGCACTGCCTCGAGCGAGAGGTAAGGTGCGCGACCGTCGCTGTAATCGCGGCTGCGTTTGCTGGCATCGTTCGGCAGCGTCCGGATCACGACGGCAGTGGTCGCGAACTGCCGCGCGGGCGGCGCGAGTTGCCCGAGCGCCTGTTCGAGCGCGGCGCGCGTCACGAGCAAGTCGTCGGGCTGGGGCGCTGGCCGACTGGCCTCCGCGCAATCACGCGCGGCGACGACCGGCACCGACAGCAGCAGCGCCGGCTGCAGGCTGCGCGGCGCGACCTGCCAGGCATGCACGGGCGCCGCGGTCAGATGGCCGATGCACTCGGTGTGCGTGCCGTGGCAGTGCGGGATCAGCGTGATGCTGCGGCAGTTGCAGCTGGCGCCGCGCGCGACCTCGCCGTTGAAGTCGCCGCTGCTGAACGCTGCCGTGACGGGCGGCGGTGCGCCGAAGTGCCGGACGCCCGGCGCATCGAAGCGCAGCGCGAGCGCGAGGCTGTGCGGCGCATCCAGCTGCGCGCGCCAGTCGACGCCGCCCGCCTGCCAGCGGGCCGCGAGCGTCATGCGGGGCGCTCCATCGTGGCGCCGCAGGCGCGGCAGCGCAGGTTGTCGGCATTGCCGTAGAAGCGTTCGAACAGCGGCGGGAACTGCGTCTCGATGTCCGTCAGGGCCAGCTGCTCGGTGTACAGGAGTGCGTCGCAGTTCTCGCAGTACCACTGGAAGGCATCGAGTTCGCCCGGCCGCCGCTGCCGCTCGACGACGAGGCCGACGGTGTTCGCGAAGCGCTGCGGCGAGTGCGGCACGTTTGGCGGCAGCAGCAGCACCTCGCCGGCACGGATCGGCACGTCGACGCGCCGGCCGTCCTGCACGGTCCGCAGCAGCATGTCGCCCTCGAGCTGGTAGAAGAACTCCTCGCCCGGATCGACGTGGAAATCCTTGCGCGCGTTGGGGCCGCCGACCACCATCACGATGAACTCGCTGTCGCTGAACAGACACTTGTTGCCGACCGGCGGCTTCAACAGATGACGGTTCGTGTCGATCCAGTGCTGCAAATGGAACGCGTTCAGCGGTTTCATGGCGTGGATTCTCGTACACTCGCTGCGACTATGGTACGCAAGAACGCGCGGGGGAGTGTCACCGTGAAGCGACAGCCGATCAGCAAATGGCCGCGCATCGGCGCGCGCAGTGGGGCGCTGCTGGTGGCGCTGGGTCTCGCGACCGCGCTCGCCGGTTGCAGCAGTGTCCAGATGCCGCAACTGCGCTGGCCGTTCGCCGCCAAGCCCGCGCCGGTGCCGGAGCCCGTCGACGAGATCGTGTTCGAGTCGCCGGATGCAGGCGGGCCCGTCAACGCGTTCCCGCAGTACTTCCGTCGCAACACGCTGATCATCGACCTGACGGCGGCGAGCGGTGCCGGCAGCGTCGTGCTGCGGCCGAAGACCGCGGCCGGCTGGCCCGTGCGGGTGGCGTTCCGCGTCAAGCCCGGCAGCTTCGAGGCGCTGGAGATCAGCGCCGCGCAGCGCGTGCTGCTGCCGGTGGTGGCCAGCGCCAAGCGGCCGACGCTCGATCTCGAACTGCCGCCGTCATTCGTGCGCGCGCGCGGCGACGAGGCGCTGCGGCTGCGCTGGGGTGCCGTCTCCGCGCCACCCGCCAGAGATCAGTCGCCGCCGACGTCCTGATAGGCGGCGCAGGGCACGCTGCGCCGTTCGCGGTGCTCGAGCGACCACGCCGTCAGGCTGCCACCCCAGACGCAACCGGTGTCGAGCGCGACGATGTCCGCCTCGGCAACGAACCCCAGCGTCGACCAGTGTCCGAACACGATCGGCGTGCCGGCGCTGGCGCGGCCCGGCACCCGAAACCACGGCATGTAGTCCCGTTCGTCGCGACCCGGCGCATGCTTGCGCTTGAGGTCCATCACGCCGGTGCGCGTGCACCAGCGCAGGCGCGTCAGCGCGTTGATCGCGCAGCGCAGGCGCGGCAGGCCGGTGAGCGCGTCATCCCAGTGATCCGGCTGGTTGCCATACATGCCGGACAGCAGCCGCTGCGGATCGGCATGCAGCGCGTGTTCGATCTCGGCTGACAGCGCCAGCGCCTGCGGCACGCTCCATTGCGGCAACAGGCCGGCGTGGATCAGCAGTTCGCCGTGCGCCGGATCGCGATACGCCAGCGGCCGCGCGCGCAGCCAGTCGAGCAGCACGTCGCGATCGGGCGCCGCAAGGATCGCCTCGAGCGTATCGCCGCGCTTGCTCTCGCGGTTCCCGCCCAGCGCGACGGCGAGCAGGTGCAGGTCGTGGTTGCCGAGCACGACGACCGCGTTCGCACCGAGGGCGCGCACCAGTCGCAGCACTTCGAGCGATTGCGGGCCACGGTTCACCAGGTCGCCGACGAACCACAGCTGGTCGCGATCGGCACGGAAGCGCAGCTGTTGGAGCAGCTCGCGCAGCTCGGCCGCGCAGCCCTGGACATCGCCGACGGCCCAGCGCGCCATCGGCTACTGCAGGATGCCCGGTTTGGCGAGCCGGAACGGCGCGATCGGCGCGCTGAAGCGCTCACCGTCGTCGGTCTGCATCTGGTAACTGCCCTGCATCGAGCCGACGGGCGTCTCGATGACGGCGCCGCTGGAGTAGCGAAAGCCCTGGCCGGGCGCGAGCCGCGGCTGCTCGCCGACGACGCCATCGCCGCGGACTTCCTGCACGCGGCCGTCGGCGTCGGTGATGATCCAGTGGCGCGTCAGCAGTTTGGCCGCGACCGCGCCGTCATTGCGGATCGTGATCGTGTACGCGAACACGTAGCGCCGATCCTTCGGTTCGGACTGGTCGTCGAGGTAAGTCGTCTCGACGTCGATGCCGATCCGGTTGCGGGTGCTGTCCATGAAATCGTTCCGGAGAGTGTCGATTCAGTTGCGGCCGCCGGCGATGCGCACCGCCAGCACGTCGCAGGGCGACTGGTGCAGGACCGTATCCTCGGTGAAGTTCACCAGGATCGAGACGCCGTGGCGCTCGCGGCTGCCGATGACGATCAGGTCCGCGCCCAGTTCGCGCGCGACGCGGATGATCTCGCCCTTGATGCTGCCGCTCTCGACGCGCACGGCGGCGGCGGGTATGCCGACTTCGGCGGCGAGCGCATGCAGCCGCTGCTGCGCGCGCGCCAGCAGTTCTGCTTCGATCTGCACGGCCGGCATCAGCGTTTCGCCCATCGGTTCGACCGGCACGAACTCGAACACGTGCAGCAGCTGCACGTCGCCGCCGCATTGCTGCGCGATCGCCAGCGCGCGGCTCGCGATCGACGCGGCATCGTCATCGAGGTCGACCACGCACAGCAGCTTTCGGTACAGGCCCATGGCTGGAACGCTAGCCGCTCGGCATGCGCTGCGCAAGCGCGCCGAATTGCGCGGGGGACAGTGTTTCCGGGCGCGCGCCGGGGTCGATGCCGGCGGCTTCGATCGCGCCCGGCTCGAGCAGGCCGCGGCAGGCGTTGCGCAGCGTCTTGCGGCGCGCGGAGAACGCGGTCGTCACGAGCTTGCCGTAGCGCGCGTCGAGCGCGAAGGCCGGCTCGGGGCGGACCCGCAGCCGCGCGACCGCCGACCAGACCCGGGGCGGCGGCTGGAACGCGCCGGGCCCGACATCGAACAGGTGCTCGGCCTCGACCCAGGGCGCGAGCATGACGCCCAGCCTGCCGTAGTGTTCGCTGCCCGGGGCCGCGACGATTCGCTCGATGACTTCGCGTTGCAGCATCACGTGCAGGTCCGCGATCGCGGCATGCGTGTCGAGCAGGTGGAACAGCAGCGGCGTCGAGACGTTGTACGGCAGGTTGCCGACGATGCGCAGCCGCTGGCCGCGCGCCTGCGCGAGCGCGGCGAAATCGAAACGCAGCGCATCGGCGCGATGCAGCGTGAAGCAGGCGTCGGTGGCGTACTCGGCCTCCAGCGCGGCGGCGAGGTCGCGATCGATCTCGATCGCATCGAGGCTGCCGGCCCGCTCGCGCAGCAGGCGCGTCAGCGCGCCGCGACCCGGCCCGATCTCGACCAGCGCATCAGCGCGACTCGCGCCGACGGCGTCGACGATCCGCTGCCGCGTGGCGGGATCGTGCAGGAAATGCTGGCCGAAGCGCTTGCGGGCGAACACCATCCGCGGCGACTCAGGCCGGTACGGCGGCGCGACGGCGCTGCGCGAACTCGACCGCGAGCAGGGTCGCGGCGCGCAGGCTGCCGACATCGGCGCGGCCGCTGCCCGCCAGCGACAGCGCCGTGCCGTGATCGACGGAGGTGCGGATGATGGGCAGACCCAGCGTCACGTTGACCGCTTCGCCGAAGCCGGCGTGCTTCAGCACCGGCAGGCCCTGGTCGTGATACATCGCGAGCACGACGTCGTGCTGGGCGAGTTCGCGCGGCAGGAACACGGTATCGGCCGGCAGTGGTCCGGCGACGCTCAGCCCGGCGCGCCGCGCGGCGTCGATCGCCGGCGCGATGGTGTCGATCTCCTCGCGGCCGAGGTGGCCCGATTCGCCGGCATGCGGATTGAGTCCGCAGACCGCGATGCGCGGCCTGGCCAGGCCCCACAGGCGCCGCAGGTCCGCATCGAGGATGCGCAGCGTCGCATCGAGCCGTTCGCGCGTGATCGCGGCACTGACCGCCGCCAGCGGCAGATGGGTCGTGGCGAGCGCGACGCGCAAACGACCTGCCACCAGCAGCATCACCGGCAGTGCGGCGCCCGTGTGCTCGGCGAGGTACTCGGTGTGTCCCGAGAACGGCACGTCTGCGTCATTGATGACGCTCTTCTGCACGGGCGCGGTGACCATGGCATCGAAGCGACCGCCTCCGATGCCCGCGAGCGCGCCGTCGAGCAGTTCGAGCACATGGCGGGCGTTGGCCGGATCGAGACGGCCCGGCTCGCAGGCGGCGGCCAGCGGCCGATGCGCCACGAGAAGCGTGCCGCGGCGATGCGCCTGCGGCGCGGCGGCCGGGTCGAAGTCGCGCAGCTCGAGCTCGACGCCGGCGCTCGCCGCGCGGGCTGCGAGCAGGTCGCGGTCGGCGAAACAGACGAGCTCGGCAGCGAAATCAGTCTGCGCCGCGAGCATCGCGCACAGCTCCGGGCCGATGCCCGCCGGCTCGCCTGAGGTCAGGGCGATGCGGGGCAGCGGCACCGCGCTCATGGCGCCGACCGGATCAGATCCGGGTCTCGACGTAGGCCTCGTCGCGCAGGCGACGCAGCCACAGTTCCGTTTCTTCCTCGGCCTTGCTTTCGCGCAGCTGCATGAAGGCGCGCTGGCGGCGCAGCTCGTCGGTATTGTCGAATTCGCGGCGGCCCAGCACCTGCACGATGTGCCAGCCAAACTGCGTGCGGAACGGCTGGCTGATGTCGTTGTCGCCGAGGCTCGCGAGCACGGCTTCGAACTCCGGCACGAACGCGCCCGGCGCCGACCAGCCCAGGTCGCCGCCTTCGGCGCCCGAGCCAGGATCCTCGGACACGACCTTGGCGAGGCCGGCGAAATCCTCGCCGGCGAGGATGCGCTCGCGCAGCGTGATCAGGCGCTGGCGCACGGTGGCGTCGTCCTGGATCTCGGTCGGCTTCAGCAGGATGTGGCGGGCGCGCGTCTGCTGTACGACCGAGGGCATGTCTGCGCCCCGCAGCTCGTTGAGCTTGACGATGTGATAGCCCGACGGCGTGCGCAGCGGTTCGCTGACCTCACCAGCCTTGAGGCCCACGACGAGGTCGGCGAGCACGGTCGGAATCTCCGGGCCCTTGCGCCAGCCGAGGCTGCCGCCCTCGAGCGACGTCTGGCTGTTCGAGTAGGCGACCGCGAGCTGCGAGAAATCCTCGCCGGCCTTCGCGCGTTCGTAGACGTCGGCCGCGCGCCGCGACGCGGCTTCGATCTGCTGCGGCGTGCCGGCCTGCGGCACGGCGATCAGGATGTGCGACAGGTTGTACTCGTTGAGCTCGGACGGTCGCGTCTTCTGCTTCTCGAGGTACTGGTCTAGTTCGCGCGGGCTGATGTTGATGCGCTGGATCACGTCGCGCTGGCGCAGGATCTGCAGCGTCAGTTCGCGGCGCAGTCCTTCGCGGTAGCTGGCGTAGTCGACGCCCTGCGCCGCCAGCGCTTCGGGCAGCTGCGCGAGCTGCAGGCCGTTGCGCTGCGCGACATCGCTGAGCGCCGCGTTGAGCTGCTCGTCGTTGACGCGGATGCCGCCGCGCTTGGCGCGCTGCATCTGGATTTCCTGCATCACGAGCCGCTCGAGCACCTGCTGGCGCAGCACGCCGGCCGGCGGCAGTTCGAGGCCCTGCTGGCGCAGGCGGTCGGCGATCACGAAGGCCTGTTCCTCGAGTTCGCTCTCGAGCACGACGCCCTCGTTGACGACGGCCGCGACGCGATCGAGCGCGACGCCCGTGTTGCTCGTCGCACGCGGCGGCGCGACGGCCGTGGCGTCCTGTGCCGCAGCGGGCGGCAGGGCCTGCGCTGCAAGCAGCAGCGTCGAACAGACGGCGGCGCGGACGAACGAGGCATTGCGGGTCATGATCGGCGGCACTCCAGACGGGGCGGGCATTCTAGCGGCACTGCCGGCCGGCACGCGACCCGGGTCTTTGGATTCAATAGGTTAGACCGGACGTCGCGTAGCCCCGGATGGCTCTTTCCAGGAAGGCATCGGCTGGAGATCCGACACTGGCCAGGCCGTTGAGTTCCAGCTGCAGGTAGATGCCTGTATCGCGTTCGCCGGTGCGGCTCGAGACGAAGCGTCGCGCCACGGCGCGCAGGCGCCAGCAGCAGGCCTTGTACTCGAGGCCGGCGAAACGCTCGAGCGACTGGTTGTCCTGCAGGTCGTAGACCATGCGCGCGAACAGGTTCCAGCGCTTGCCGATCGGCCATGCGCCCGACACCTCGCCCTGTTCGAGCCGGTCGCGCTGGAAGCGGTAGGCGAAGTTCACGACCCGCTCGGCATCGGGCCGGTACTGCAGGCGCAGCTGGCTGCGTTCCTGGTCGCGGCTCTGCGGGTTCCACTGCAGGCCCATGTCGACGCTCCAGTTGCGATACGGTGCCAGCGCGAGCTGCGCGACGACATCCGAGCGGCGGCGTGCCGAGGGCGGCTCGCCGGGCAACACGACGCGCGGCGTCTCGAAATAGAACGTCTGGCCAAAGGTCGCGGCGAGGAACTGGCCCTGGGTACGGCCGTCGAACAGCCGCGTCGTGACGCCCACGCTGACCTGGTTGGCATCGCCGACGCGGTCGGCGCCGATGAAGCGATTCGTGCTGAACAGCTGCACGATGTTGAGGTCCGGGCGGGCGGTATCGAAGATCGGCAGCGCGTCCTGGTCGCGGTACGGCGTGTACAGGTAAAGCAGCCTCGGTTCCAGCGTGATGCGGCGCTGGTTGCGCGTGCCGCTGTCGCGCTCGAACACGAGGCCGGCATCGAGCGCCGCGAATGGCATCGAGCGGGTCGGCGCGTCGTCGGCGCCGGGCGCGGTGTTCTCGAGTGCGTAACGCGTGTAGCGGTAGCCTGCGGTCGGCCGCAGGTAGAAGCCCGGGCCGCGCAGATCGAGACCCACCGTCGGCGCGGCATCGACGCGCCAGCCGGTGACGCCGACCGGCCGGTCGAAGTTGACGATCTCGGAATCGATGCCGAGCGATAGCAGTCCGTTGGGGCCGACGTTGAACGCACCATTCGCGAGCAGGCGCGGCAGGCGCGCGTACGGCCGCTCGTCGGCCGGCAGGCCGGCGTCGATGGTCTGGAACTGCTGGAACTCAGCCTCGGCGCGCCAGAACTCGTCACGGTACGAGACTTCCGCAAGCCGTTCGACGAACGCGATGCTGGTGCCTTCCGGGCCCTGCGCGAAGTCCTCGAACCAGGCGGAGTCGCTGACATCCTCGGCGGCGATCCGCAGGCGCCAGTTGGCGGCGAAATCGGCGCGATGGTCGAGCCGCAGGCGGGTGCGATCGACGCCGGCGAGGTCGTCGCCCGGCAGCAGATTGACCCGCAGCGCGCCGACCTGGCGGTCGAACATCCAGCGCGCCTCGGCACCGAGGTCGAAGCCGCGACGCTGGTACAGCGTGGGCTCGAGCGTGACGTCGATGTTCGGGCGCAGGTTCCAGTACCAGGGCACCGTCAGCTGCGCGCCGCTGCGCGTCGTGTGGCCGACGTTCGGGAACAGGAAGCCGCTCTTGCGTTCGCTGCCGAGCGGAAACGAGATGTACGGCAGGTACAGGATAGGCACGCCCTTGAACTGCACCTGCGCGCTGCGCCCCGAGCCGATGCGGCGCCGCGTATCGAGTTCGATGTCGCGCGCTTCGATCTGCCAGGAAGCATCGTCGCGCGGGCAGGTCGTGAATGTCACCTGTTCGAGCTCGATGATGCCGTCGAGACCGACGCTCATCTGCCCGGCCGTGCCGCGGGCGGGGCGCTGCGGCAGCTCGAACTCGGCGCCCGTGAAGTTGGCGCCTTCTCTCTGTGCGTAGTCGCCCGACAGGCCGCGCGCGCGCACCAGCGGGTCGCGATACTCGACCGAACCCTTGACGCTGAAGGCGTTGCGCTTGGCGTCGTAGACGACGCTGTCGGCGCGCAGTTCACGGTCGCCCTGGGTCACGCGGACTTCGCCAGAAAGGGTTGCGTTGCCGTCGACGCCCAGCACGGCATTGTTGCTGCTGATGTCGATATCGGCCGGCGGACCGGCCTCGGTTGGCGCGACCTCGGCCGGCGGGCGGCGCACCTGCGCGGTCACGGCGCCGGTCGGCAAGGGGCAGATGCGCGGCGACTCGGGCGTCGCCGGGCTCGCAGGCGGGTCGGCAGACGGCTCGGCAGGCTGCGCCGCGGGCGCGCTGCCGGGCTCGGCCTGCTGGGCATGCAGCGCGGGCGTTCCCGGGAGCGCGGCGCAGACGAACAGGACAGCGGCCGGGAACGGTCTCATCTCGCCGGGCATTATAATGAGAGCTGCTCCTTCGCCCACGGAAATCATGAACGCGACCGACCTGCGCCTTGCGGCGCTCGAAACCTGGCTGCATCAACTGCTGCCCGGCCAGGTGCAGCGTGTCGAAGTCGCATCGGCCGATGCGAGCTTTCGCCGCTATTTTCGCGCCACGCTCGGGTCGGGCGCGACCCGCATCGTCATGGATGCGCCGCCCGACAAGGAGGACATCGCGCCCTACCTGAAGGTCGCGGGCCTGCTGGAGCGCACCGGCGTGCACGTGCCGCACGTGCACGCGGCCGACCCGACGCAGGGCTTCGTGCTGCTCGAGGATCTGGGACGCGCGCCTTATCTCGACGCGCTGCGCGCGCCGCAGCAGGTCGATGCGCTGTACGGCGACGCGCTGGCGGCGCTGGTCCGGATCGCCGTGGCGGGCCGTGCCCTCGCGGCGCAACTGCCGCCCTACGACGCCGCCGTGCTCGAGCGCGAGATGCAGCTGATGCCGGAGTGGTTCGCGGCGCAGCACCTGCGCCTGCGGCTGGATGCCGACGAGGCGGCGCTGCTGCGCCGCAGCTTCGACGTGCTGATCGCGGCGGCGCTCGAGCAGCCGGTCACCTTCGTGCATCGCGATTATCACTCGCGCAACCTGATGATCATCCCCGAGCGCAATCCCGGCATCATCGATTTCCAGGACGCGCTGCGCGGTCCGCTCGCCTACGATCTCGTCTCGCTGCTGAAGGACTGCTACATCGGCTGGCCGCGCGAGCGCGTCGAGGCCTGGGTGCGCCAGCAGCATGCCGCGCTGGGCGCCGCGGGCTTCGAGGGTCTGCCGCGCGAACGGGAGTTCCTGCGGCACTTCGACCTGATCGGCCTGCAGCGCCACATCAAGGTGCTCGGCATCTTCGCGCGGCTCTGGTATCGCGACGGCAAGATCGGCTACCTCGGCGACCTGCCGCTGACACTCGCGTACGCGCGCGACACCGCCGCGCGCTACGGCGAACTGCAGCCGCTCGCGCGCTGGCTTGAGACGCGGGTCGCGCCGCTGCTCGCGGGCGCGAACGCGCGCGAACTCGCGCCGCGGCCGCCGCCGATGGCTTGCCCGGCGTGATGGCGCCTTGATGCGCGCGATGATCCTCGCCGCCGGCCGCGGCGAACGCATGCGGCCGCTGACCGATGCACGCCCGAAGCCACTGCTCGAAGTGGGCGGCCGGCCGCTGATCGAATGGCACCTGCAGTCGCTCGCGCGCGCCGGGTTTCGCGACATCGTCATCAACCTGTCCTGGCTCGGCAGCCAGATCAGCGCGCATCTGGGCGACGGCGCGCGCTTTGGCGTCTCGATCCGCTACAGCGAAGAGGGACCCGAACCGCTCGAGACCGGCGGTGGGATCTTTCGCGCGCTGCGCTGGCTCGGTCCCGGCCCCTTCGTCGTCGTGAACGGCGATGTCTGGACCGACTACCGCTATGAGCGACTGCCACGGCTCGATGCCGCCGCGCTCGCAGCGCTCGTGCTGGTGCCCAATCCGCCGCAGCATCCGCGTGGCGATTTCCGGGCCCGGCCGCGCGCCACGGTGGCGACGGGCGAGGCCGGCTGGGACATCCCGGCCGACGACGCCGGCGCCGCCGCGACGCCCGCACCGCCTGCAGCGCCGCGCCGCACGTTCTCGGGCATCGGCGTCTACCGGTCGGAGTTCTTCGCCGGCTGCAG
This sequence comes from uncultured Steroidobacteraceae bacterium, assembly GCA_964586725.1. GTDB lineage: Bacteria > Pseudomonadota > Gammaproteobacteria > Steroidobacterales > Steroidobacteraceae > UBA964. The sequence goes on from CAZPJE010000081.1 coordinate 24,661, forward strand.
CGACGGCCGTTTTCCCCTGTTGCCGCTGCTGCGCCGCGCGGCAGCCACGAACCAGCTGCGCGCCGAGCTGTACGACGGCGAGTGGCATGACATAGGTACGCCGGAGCGCCTGCGCGCGCTCGATGAGCGTCTGGCCGGGGGCGCCATCGGCTAGAATCAGGGGATCGTGAAGGACCTCAGCCAGATCCCTGTCGTCGTCGAGGGCGTGCCCAAGGACCGGCCGCGCAGCGGCGAGAAGTACCAGACGCCGCAAGGCTTCACCGCGATCCGCGACGGCATCAAGACCCGTCTCGAGGATTCGGTCGCGGCGGGCGAGCGGCGTGCGCTCGCGGGCAAGCCGCGCTGGCTGCGCGCACCGATGCCGGCCGGCGCGGGCTACGACCAGGTGCGGCAGATCGTCCGCGAGCATCGCCTCGCGACGGTCTGCGAAGAAGCTAAGTGCCCGAACATCGGCGAGTGCTGGAACGCCGGCACGGCGACGCTGATGCTGATGGGCGAGGTGTGCACGCGTGCCTGCCGCTTCTGTGCCGTCGACACCGGCAACCCGCGCGGCTGGCTCGATGCCGAGGAGCCCGCCAACGCGGCGCGCACCGTCGAGCTGATGGGCCTGCGCTACGTGGTGCTGACGTCCGTCAATCGCGATGACCTGCCCGACGGCGGTGCCGCGCACTTCGCCGCCTGCGTGCGCGAGATCAAGGCGCGCTCGCCGCGGACCGTGGTCGAAGCGCTGACGCCCGATTTCCAGGGCGTCCGCGCCGATGTCGAGACGGTCGTCGATTCCGGGCTCGAGGTGTTCGCGCAGAACGTCGAGACCGTGCGTCGCCTGACGCATCCGGTGCGCGATCCGCGCGCGAGTTACGAGCAGACGCTCGCCGTGCTGGCGCATGCGAAGCAGCACCGGCCCGACGTGCTGACCAAGACCAGCCTGATGCTCGGTCTCGGCGAAACCGAAGCCGAGATCGCCGCGGCCATGGACGACCTGCGCGCTGCGAACGTCGACCTGCTGACGCTCGGCCAGTACCTGCGTCCGACCGTGAATCACCTGCCGGTCGCGCGCTATGTCGCGCCGGAGGAGTTCGACCGCTATCGCGACTGGGCGCTGGCGCGCGGCTTCCGCGAGTGCGTGTCCGGGCCGCTGGTGCGCTCGAGCTACCGCGCCGAGCAGGCGCTGGCCGGCAACAACGCCGGCCTCGACAACGCGCGGCTCGCCGCGCTCGCGCCGGGCGCGCCGTCGCGCTGAGATGCACGACGCGCCGCTGCCGGTGCTGCGCTGGCTCGGCCGGGTCGACTACGAGCCGACCTGGCAGGCGATGCAGCGCTTCACGGACCAGCGCGGCCCGCAGATCGCCGACGAAGTCTGGCTGCTGGAGCATCCGCCGGTGTTCACGCTCGGCATGAATGCCGATCCGTCGCATGTGCTGGGCGCCGGTGATATTCCCGTCGTGCAGATCGATCGCGGCGGGCAGGTGACCTACCACGGCCCCGGGCAGCTCGTGGCCTACGTGCTCTGGGACCTGAAGCGGTCCGGGGTCGGCGTGCGTGCGCTGGTGACCTTGCTGGAAGAATCGGTCATCCGCTACGCGGCCAACTGCGGCATTCAGGCCAGCGCGCGCCGCGACGCGCCCGGTGTTTATGTCGCTGGCGCGAAGCTGGCCAGCGTCGGGATTCGCGTCCGCCGTGGCGCGAGTTATCATGGCCTCGCGCTGAACGTCTCGATGGGGCTCGAACCGTTCAGTCGCATCAATCCCTGCGGCTATCCGGGATTGGCTGTCACGCAGCTCGCTGCGCTGGGCGGCCCACAGGATGTGGCGGATGTCGCGCGGGATTTCGGTCCGGTTCTGCTGCAAGGCCTGCTTGCCGCCGGCACATCGGGGTCGCGTATCGATCAAGGGAATGAAGATGTCTAACCAGGAAGAGCTGGGTGCCGTCCGTCGCCTGCTGAAGCACATTGGCGAGGATCCGGATCGGGAAGGCCTCAGGGAGACCCCGGCGCGCTTCCTGAAGGCGCTGCAGGAATACACGCGCGGTTACCAGCAGAAACCCGAGGACATCCTGAAGTCCTTCGAGGACGGCGCCGAGAGCGTCGACGAGATGGTCATCGTGCGTGACATCCCGGTGTACTCGCTGTGCGAGCACCATCTGGCGCCGTTTTTCGGCAAGGCCTACGTGGGCTACGTACCGGACCAGCGCATCCTGGGCCTGTCGAAGATCTCGCGGCTGGTCGAAGTATTCGCGCGCCGGCTGCAGGTGCAGGAGCGCCTGACGAACCAGATCGCCGACGCGCTCGCGACTCACCTGCAGCCGCTCGGCGTCGCGGTCGTCATCGAGTGCCGCCACATGTGCATGGAATCGCGCGGCGTGCGCCACACCGGCACCGCGACCGTCACATCGGCGCTGCGCGGCTCGATCAAGACTAATGCCGACACGCGGCGCGAGTTCCTGGCGCTGATCGGGCGCTGAGCCAGGCGCCGTCGTGTCGACGCGCCCTAGATCACCATCACGACGCCCTCGCTCGAGGCGAGTTCCTCGACGAGGGCGATGATCTGCTCGCGGCTGCGCGCGATGATCAGGTAGGTGATCGACACGAAGTTGCCAGCGCCGCTGGCGCGCTCGCTGACCCGCTCGGCCGTGATGTCGGGCACGTGCCGCAGCACGACGGCGTCGATGCGAGCGCGCAGTGCCGGGTCGCTGCGACCGACGACCTTGATCGGATAGTCGGTTGGGAAGGTCAGCAGCTCGCTGCGCCCGTCGCTCATCGCATCACCACGGCGTGCCGGCCAGCCGCTCGATCAGCGCGGCGAAATCGGCGTGCAGCCGGCGGAACCACGGCCCCGGCGCACCGGTGCCGACGGGCCGCGCATCGAGCCGCGTCACGGCGGCCAGGCCGCGTACCGCCGCCGACAGCCAGATCTCGTCCGCGCCGCGCAATTCCGCTTCGGTGACTGGCCGCGTTTCGCTCGGCAATCCGGCGGCGCGCGCGAGCTCCTCGACCACCGCGCGCGTCGTGCCCGGCAGGATCGCATGGGTTTCGGGCGGCGCCAGCAGCACGCCGGCACGAACCACGTGGACTGCCGAGCTGCTGGCTTCGGTCAGGAAGCCATCGCGCAGCAGGATCGTCTCCTGTGCGCCGGCATCGACGGCCGCGCCGCGCAGCAGCACGTTGGCGAGCAGCGCCACCGACTTGATGTCGCAGCGCGCCCAGCGCGTATCGGCAGCCGTCACGCACGGCAACCCGGCGGCGAGCTGCGCCGCGTCGACGGATGGCAGCGGGGCGCAGAACGCGAACACCGTGGGCGCGAGCCCGCGCGGCGGCGCATGGTTGCGGCCGTACTCGGCGCCACGCGACACCTGCAGGTAGACGTACTGGTCGCCGCCGCCATTGCGCGCAAGCAGCGCCGCGAACAGAGCGCGCCAGCCGGCGCGGTCGTGCGGATTCGCGATGCCGATCTCGCCCAGGCTGCGCTCGAGCCGCGCGAGGTGTTCGACGAAGCGGAAGGGTCGGCCGCGATAGACAGGCACGACCTCGTAGACCGCGTCGGAGTACAGGAAGCCGCGATCGAGTGGCGAGATCCGTGCCTCGCGCAGCGGCAGCAGCACGCCGTCGAGGTGGCACCAGGGCAGCGGCTCAGCCATGGCGGCTCAGCGGAACCAGAGCGCGATCCCGTCCGTCAGCCGCGACCACAACCCGCCCTCGGCGACGGCCGCCTTCGGGAACAGCGGCACGCGCGCGACGATGTCGTCGCCGTCGCGAACGATGAGCTCACCGACCGCCTTGTTGGCCGCCAGCGGCGCGATCAGCGGTTCGCGCACGGTCGCCTCGGTGCGCAGGTTGCCGGCACTGCCGCGGCCCAGCGTCACGAGCACGTCGCGCGCCGGCGCGACGGCCACCGATTCGACCGCGCCCTGGTAGACGCGCGGCTGGAGGATGCTCTCGCCGGCGGCGCGCACGCGCACGGTTTCGTAGAACGTGTAGCCGTAGTTCAGCAGCGCGGCGCTCGCGTCCTCGCGCGCCTTCATCGACGACGACCCCAGCACGACGCTGACGAGGCGCATGTTGCGGCGGTTCGCCGAGGTCACGAGGCAGTAGCCCGCGCTTTCGGTGTGGCCCGTCTTGATGCCATCGACACTCGGGTCGCGCGCCAGCAGGCCGTTGCGATTCGGCTGGGTGATGTTGTTCCAGGTGAACTCGCGCAGCGAGTACCAGCGGTAGTACTGCGGGAACTCGCGGATCATCGCGCGAGCGAGCGTCGCGATGTCGCGCGCCGTCGTGTAGAGGTTCGGGTCGGGCAGGCCGGTGCTGTTCGTGAAGTTCGAGGCCGTCATGCCGAGCCGCTTGGCGTACTCGTTCATCAGCTGCGCGAAGGCTTCCTCCGTGCCGCCGACGCGCTCGGCCAGCGCGATCGTCGCATCGTTGCCGGACTGCACGATCATGCCCTTGATCAGCACTTCGGCCGGCACCTGCGTGCCGACCTGGACGAAGGTGCGCGAGCCCTCGGCGCGCCAGGCGCGCTCGCTGATCGTCACGGGCTCGTTCAGCGCCAGCCGCTTCTCGGCGAGCGCCTTGAACACCGCATAGGCCGTCATCATCTTGGTGATGCTGGCCGGCTCCATGCGCTCGTCGGCTTTCAGTTCGGCGAGCACGCGGCCGCTGGCGTGGTCGAGCAGCACGTAGCCGCGCGCATCGAGGCTGGGCGGCTTGGGGATGGGCACTGCCGCGGCCGCGCTCGCTGCGGCAAGCAGCATGGCGCACAGCGCGCTGATGGGTGCGACGATGGGCAGGCTCGAGCGCAGGCACAGGGGGAACAGTCGAGTCGCGCGCGATGCCACGATCATCCTTGACTCCAGCAGGCGGTGGGGAAGGGCTTCATTGTAGGGAAGCCGCGCAGGCGTGTCAGGTTCCGGCGCGTCGGCGTGCTGCGTCAGTCGTGCGCGAGGCGGGCGTCCGGGATGCCGAGCAGGCGCAGCCGCTCGATGTAGTCCTCGAGTTCGACCGCGCCGGAGACCGGTCCCACCCGCACTCGGTACAGCGTGCGCCCGCCGTCGACGCGCGTGTCGATGCGTGCCGCCGTGATCCCTTGGGCCGTGAGGCGCGCGAGCAGGCGCGCGGCATTCTCACGTTGCGCGAACGAACCGATCTGCAACCACTGGTTGACGATAGCTCCCGGCTCGACGCCTGCAGGCGGTGTTGCCGGCGGCGGCGCTGGACGCTGCGCCGTCACCGTCGCCGTCGCGGGCGCCGGGCTCGCGGGCGCGTCCGGCGTCAGCACGCGCACTTCGACTGGCGCGGTGCCCTCGCGCAGCATGTCGAGCTTCCAGGCCGCCGTGTAGGACAGATCGATGATGCGATCGCCGACGAAGGGGCCGCGATCGTTGATTCGCACGACGACCCGCCGACCGTTGCGCAGGTTGGTGACCTCGGCGTAGGCCGGGATCGGCAGGGTCTTGTGCGCCGCGGTCATCGCATACATGTCGTAGGGCTCGCCGCTCGAGGTCCGCTCGTTGTGGAAGCCGGGGCCGTACCAGGAGGCCATGCCGCGCTCCACATGGCCCACCGCCGTCGGCAACAGGAAATAGCGACGACCGAACACTTCGTAGGAGGGCGGGTTGCCGTAGCGGCTGCGCGGTTCGGCGCGCGGCACGGCATCCGGGATGGCGGCGAGGTCCCGGGGTGGCGGCGGCACGGCCGGGTCGCGCGTGACGGTAGCGGACGGAGGCGGCGCCGCGGGCGCCGTGCCGCGGATGCTGCAGCCGCTGGCGAGGAATCCGAGCAGCAGCGCTGCGGCAAGCTGCCGCGCCGCGTTCACGATCCGGCGGCGGGCGCGGGCTGCGCGACCGTGGACTCGGCCGCGTTGACGCGCTCGCGCACCAGCTCCGCCAGGTCGTTGACCGCCATCGCGTAGCGAATGCTGCGGTTGTAGCGCGTGATCACGTGGAAGTTGCGCAGCCCGATGCGCACGCTGGGACGGTCCTCGAGCTCGGCCGGCACGAGCACCGCGCGCGTCTTGGGCGGCAAATCGCTGTCGAAAGCCACGCCGCGGCTGCGCAAGCCGGCCAGCGTGTCGTTGAGGTCGAGGTTGCGCGGATTCAGCGTCGCCATCAGGCCCTGGTCGACGTGGCTGGCGGCCAGGAGCACGGGCTGCCCCGCTTCCCAGCCATGCTCATGGAGGTAGTGTGCGACGCTGGCGATCACGTCGTCCCAATCCGTGAACAGGTCGCGACGCTCATCGGTGCCGCCATCGACGGCGTAGCGGCGATAGCTCGAAGGCATGAACTGCGGCGCGCCCATCGCGCCCGCGTAGGAGCCGAGGGCAGTGGTAAGGTCGATCCTCTCCTCGCGTGCAAGCAGCAGGTACTGCTCCAGCTCGGACCGGAAGAAGGCCTGACGCGGCGGGTAGTCGAAACCGAGTGTCATCAGCGCATCGAGCACGCGCCAGCGACCGGTGATCCGGCCGTAGAAGGTCTCGACGCCGATGATCGCGACGATGTGCGCGGCCGAAACGCCAGTCTGCGCTTCGACGCGGTGCAGGCGGTCGCGGTGCTGCGCCCAGAACTGCGCGCCTTCGGCGATGCGGCGTTCGGTCAGGAAGTTCGCGCGGTACTGCCACCACGGCAGCACGCGCTCCGCCGGACGCGTGATCGCCTCGATGATGCGCGGCTGGCGCACGCCCTGCGACAGCCAGGCGACGACCTGCTCGCGGGCAAAGCCGTGTCGCTGCACGACGCCATCGATGAAGGCCTGGATGTCCGGCCGTCCGAGGTCGAAGGGCCCCTCGACCCCGACATCGACGGGCGGCGCTGTTGGCGCTGCGGGTGTTGCCGGTGTTGCGGTGGCTGCGGTTGCGGCGGGCGCTGCCGGCGCGGCAGGCGCTGCAGCTTGCATCGCGGGCGGTGCTGCGGCGGGTGCCACCCGGACGCAGGCAGCGGGCAACACGAGCAGCGGCAGGAAAGCGAGCACAACGCCCGCACGGATGGTCGACATGCGATTAGGTGCTCACCAGCTTCCGATGCGAATAGAGCGACATCAGAATACCGAAGCTGGCGAGCAGGGTCACCATCGACGTGCCGCCGTAGCTGACGAACGGCAGCGGCACGCCGACGACCGGCAGCAGGCCGCTGACCATGCCCGCATTGATGAACACATAGACGAAGATCGTCAGCGCGAGGCTGCCTGACAGCAGGCGCGAGAACGTGTCGCCCATCTGCATCGCGAGGAACAGCGCGCGCGCGACGACGAACAGGTACAGCAGCAGCAGGATCGCGGCGCCGACCAGCCCGAACTCCTCGGCGATCACCGCGTAGATGAAGTCGGTCGACCGCTCGGGCAGGAACTCGAGCTGGCCCTGGCTGCCCTTCATCCAGCCCTTGCCGAACACGCCGCCCGAGCCGATCGCGATCGTGCTCTGGATGATGTGGTAACCCGCGCCCAGCGGATCGCTCTGCGGATCGAGCAGCATCAGCACGCGCTTGCGCTGGTAGTCGTGCAGGAAGTACCAGCCGATCCACGCTGCACCCACGCTGGCGACGCCGAGCAACGCGATGATGCGCGCCGACAGGCCAGCGAGCAGCACGACCAGGCCACCCGCCGCGATGATCAGCAGGCCGGTGCCGAGATCCGGCTGCACGATCGTCAGCGCGGCCGGCAGCAGGATGATCACGCCGGCGATCGCGAGCGTCTTGAGGTCAGGTGGCAGGCGCCGCTCGTGCAGCCACCACGCCACCATCATCGGCGTGGCGAGTTTCATGATCTCCGAAGGCTGGAAGCGGATGAAACCGAGGTCCAGCCAGCGCTGCGCGCCCTTGCCGATATAGCCGATCGCATCGACGATGATCAGCAGCACCACGCCGATGCCGAACAGCCACGGCGCGAGGCGGCGCAGGAAGCCGGGCCGCACCTGCGCCAGCGCCAGCATGGCCGCGGCGCCGATCGCGACGCGGATCGAGCCGCGCGCGACCGCGCCCCAGTCCTGGCCGGACGCGCTGTACAGGACCACCTGGCCGTACAGCGCGATCAGCGCGAGACCGAGCAGCAGCGGGCCATCGAGCCGCAGCGTCGCCAGGATCGAAGAGCCGGTCGACAGGCCGCGGCCGCCGGAACCCGTGATCAGGCTGTCTTGCAGCATCACTCGCCTCCAGCGGGCGGCGTCACGGCAGCGGGTGCCGGCGCCGCGGGATCATCGAACTTGCGCAGCAGATAGGCGTCCATGATGCGGCGTGCGATCGGCGCCGCGGTGCCGCTGCCGCTGCGGCCGTTCTCGACCAGCACGGCGACCGCGATCCGCGGCGCGTCGGCCGGCGCGAACGCGACGAACCAGGCGTGATCGCGCAGTCGCTCGTCGATCGCTTTCTCGTCGTACTTCTCGTTCTGCCCGACCGTGAACACCTGCGCGGTGCCGGTCTTGCCGGCGATCCGGTACGGCGCGCCAGCGGCGCTGCGCGACGCCGTGCCGCCCTCCATCACCGCAAGCATGCCGTCGATCGCGACCTGCCAGTTGTCGGGCGAGGCGACCTCGACCGTCTGCAGCGGGCGCGGTTCGAGCGGCGTCGTGGCTCGCGTGACAGGATCGCGCAGTGCCGTCACGAGTCGCGGCTGGAAGTTCTTGCCGCGGGCCCCGACGATCGCCGTCATGTGCGCGAGCTGGATCGGCGTGGTCAGCAGGAAGCCCTGGCCGATGCCGAAGATCACGGTCTCGCCGGGAAACCAGACCTGGTCCTCGCGGCGCTTGAACGCCGTCTTCTTCCACTCGGGCGACGGCAGCAAGCCGGATTTCTCGCCGCCGATGTCGATGCCGGTCGGTTCGCCCAGCCCGAAGTGGCCGAGGAACTCGGCGAGGCGGTTCGGTCCGAGCTTGGCCGACAGGTCGTAGAAATAGACGTCGCAGGACTGCGCGACCGCTGCGACCATCGCCATCCTGCCGTGACCGGCCGGCTTCCAGTCGCGAAAGCGGTGCCGACTGCCAGGCAGCGAGAACCAGCCGCGACACGCGACCGAGTCGGTCGGCGTGACGAACCCGTAAGTCAGGCCCGCGAGCGCGACCACGGGCTTGATGGTCGAGCCCGGCGGATACACGCCGCGCAGCGCGCGATTGAACAGGGGTCGGTCGATGTCGGTGTTCAGTTCGGCGAACTCGCGGCGCGTCAGGCCGCGCGCGAAGCCGTTCGGGTCGAAGCCGGGCCGGCTGACCAGCGCGATGATGTCGCCGTTGTTGGGGTCGAGCGCGACGATGGCCGCGCGCTGGTCCCAGACCGCCTTTTCGGCGACGCGCTGCACCGGCAGATCGATGCTGAGGATCAGCTCCTGGCCCGGCACGGGCGCGGTGCTGGTCAGCTTCGGGGCGAGCGGCCCGACGCGCTCGACCGAGCGGCCGCGCGCGTTGACGAGGATCTCGCGCGAGCCGTTGCTGCCGTGCAGCGCATCTTCGTAGGCGGATTCGATGCCGAGCTTGCCTATCGTCGAGGTGCCGGCGTACGCCGCGCGGTCGATGCGCTCGAGATCGCGTTCCGATATCGAGCCGACGTGCCCCAGCGCGTGCACGGCGATCTCGCCCTCCGGGTAGTAGCGCGCCAGACGCGTCGCGATGTCGACGCCCGGGAACTCGAACCGGCGCACCGCGAATGCTGCGATGTCTTCGTCCGAGAGCCGCAGGCGGATCGGCACCGCATCGAAGGCGCGGCGCGAGACCACCAGCCGGCGGGTGCCGTCGAGATCGTCGGGGTCGAGCAGCCCCACCTGCGCGAGGCGCGCGAGCGTGTCGTCGAGATCGGGGACCTGCTCGCGGATCAGCTCGAGCTGATACGCCGGGCGGTTCTCGGCGAGTATCGTGCCGTTGCGATCGTAGATCGTGCCGCGCGGCGCGGGACTCGGCTCGAGCCGGACGCGATTGCCCTGCGACAGTTCGGTGTAGTACTCGTGTTGCACGACCTGCAGCCAGACCAGCCGCCCGATCAGGATCGCGAACAGCACCAGCACGACCGCGCCGGCGATGAACACGCGCTGTTCGAACAGCTGCTGCTCGCCCCAGTGGTCCTTGATCGTCGTGCGCAGTGCCATGGCCCGCGCCTCAGCGCGCCGGGTAGAGGCGCGCGAGCAGGCTCGCCACCAGGAACCAGCACAACGCGCTGAACGGCAGGTGCAGCCAGCGCAGCGCGCCGCTCAGAGTCTGGCCGGCCCAGCCGTCGATCATCCACAGGCCGATTTCCCACAACGTCAGCAGCACGGCGGCGAACAGCATCTGCTCGAGCGGCGGCTTGTTGCGGATCAGCAGGTGCTGGCGGATCGCGATGTAACCGACCAGCGCCGTGGTCAGCGCGTACTGGCCGAGCACGGCGCCCTTGAAGACGTCGAGCGCAAGGCCCGCGAAGAACGCCAGCGTCATGCCGCCGGCGCGCGGCGCCATCAGCGACCACCAGATCACGACGAGCACCAGGAACGCCGGACGCGCCGGCGCGATCAGCGCCGGCAGCGGGATCGTCTGCAGCACGAGGCCCGCGAGCGCGCTGAGCAGCATCAGGCCGCGCGGTTCTTCGTCGCGGTTCATCGCGCGGCCCCCATCGGTTGAGTCGCGCCGGCCGGCGGCGGCGCCGCAGGCACCGGCACTGTTGTCGGTGCTGGTGCCGTACTCGGCGTTGGTGTCGTCGTCGGCGCTGGCGCCACGGCGGGGGGCGCGGCCGTCGGCGTTGCGGCAGACGGCGCAGCGGCAGTCGGTGTCGTGGTCGCCATCGGCGTCACGACGACCGGTTGCAGCGCGAGCGCCGCGGCAGCGGCGGGTGCTGGCGTCTCATCTGCAGGTGCGGCCGGATGCGCGGCCCGGAACCAGACGAACAGCACTTCGCGATCGCGATCGAGCGCCGCGAGTGGCTTGGCGCGCACCTGCGCGAGCGGTGAGCCGCCGCCGCGTTCGACGGCGGTGATCGTCGCGACCGGGTGACCGGCGGGGAACACGCCGCCCAAGCCGGAAGTCACGAGCTGATCACCGACGCGGATGTCGGACTGGATCGGCAGGTAGGGCAGCTGCAAGGTGTCGGCTTCGCCGGAGCCGACCGCGATCGTGCGCAGGCCGCTGCGCAGCACCTGGACGGGCACGGCGTGTTCGGGGTCGGTCAGCAGCATGATCTCGGCGCTCCACGGCCCGACGCGCAGCGTCTGCCCGAGCACGCCGCCTTCGGCGATCACGGTCTGGCCCTTGAAGACACCCTGTTCCGCGCCGCGGTTGACGACGAGCCGCTGCCGCAGGCTGCCAGCCTCGCTGCCGATGACCTCGCCGACGAGCCACTTCTCGGCCACGGGCGGCAACGCCGCGCGCAGGCCGCGCAGCTGCGCGTTCTCGCGCTCGAGGGCGGCATGGCGGGCACTGCGCAGCTCGAGTTCGCGCAGTTGGCGCCGCAGCGCTGAGTTCTCGGCCTGCAGCGCATCGCGGGTTTCGAAGGTTTCGCGGGTCCAGCGCCAGGCGGCCGACGGCGAATTGGCCGCCAGCTGCAGCGGATAGGCGGCCGCGGCGAGGCCGTAGCGGACGCGCTCGAGCCAGCCGCTCGTGCGGTCGAGGTACATCAGCACGACGGCGAGCACGGCGTAGATGAAGAATTTGACGCCGGGCGCAGGCCCGCGCTGCGGCAATGAACGGCTGGCGCGTATCCCGAAGTTGGCCAAGGCTGGGGCGCCTCCACGCGCCTCGCTGGCCGCGGGTCTGTGCCGCGGCTACTCGAGTCCGAAGTGGCCCGGGCCCATTTCGTCCATGAGTTCGAGGATGCGACCACCGCCCCGCGCGACGCAGGTCAGCGGGTCGTCGGCGATGATGACGGGCAGGCCGGTTTCTTCCGTGAGCAGCTTGTCGATGTCGCGCAGCAGCGCGCCGCCGCCAGTCAGCACGATGCCGCTCTCGGCGACGTCGGCGCCCAATTCGGGCGGCGTCTGCTCGAGCGCCTGCTTGACCGCGCTGACGATGCCCTGCAGCGGTTCCTGCAGCGCCTCGAGGATCTCGTTGCTGTTCAGCGTGAAGCTGCGCGGCACGCCTTCCGACAGGTTGCGACCCTTGACCGACAGCTCGCGCACCGTCTGGCCCGGGTAGGCCGAGCCGATTTCGATCTTGATGCGCTCAGCCGTGGTTTCGCCGATCAGGATGCCGTAGTTGCGGCGCACGTAGTTCATGATCGCTTCGTCGAAGCGGTCGCCGCCGATGCGCGCCGAGTTCGCGTAGACGATGCCGTTCAGCGAGATCACCGCGACTTCCGACGTGCCGCCGCCGATGTCGAGCACCATCGAGCCGCGCGCTTCCTGCACCGGCAGGCCGGCGCCGACCGCCGCAGCCATCGGCTCGCTGACGATGCCGACGTTGCGCGCGCCCGCGCCCTCGGCCGATTCCTTGATGGCGCGACGCTCGACCTGGGTCGAGCCGACCGGCACGCAGACCAGCACGCGCGGCGAGGGCTTCAGCAGCTTGTTGCCGTGCACCTTGTTGATGAAGTACTGCAACATCTTCTCGGTGTACGTGAAGTCGGCGATCACGCCGTCCTTCATCGGGCGCACGGCCGTGATGTGGCCAGGCGTGCGTCCGAGCATGTTCTTGGCCTCGCTGCCGACGGCGACGATGAGCTTGCCGGCGCGATTGAACTCGTCCTGCACGGCGACGACCGAAGGCTCGTTCAGCACGATGCCCTTGCCGCGAACGTAAATGAGGGTGTTTGCCGTCCCCAGGTCGATCGACAGATCGGTGGAGAACATGCCGCGTAGGGATTTGAACATCGGGGTGGCGACCGCAAGCGCGAAGCGCGCCAAAAAAGTTGCGTTAATCTAACAACCTGCCCGACGTTCCACAAGGCGAGCGTGTATCATTCCGCACGTCTTTTTCCGCAGTTTTTGCAGCACTTCACATGAGCCTCACACGCGCCGACATCGAACGCATCGCACACCTCGCGCGGCTCAACCTCACGGAGGCCGAGATTCCGGTCTACGTCGCCTCGCTGTCCAGCATCGTCGACTTCGTCGGCGAGCTCGAGCGGGCCGAAACGGGCGACAGCGCGCCCATGGCGCACCCGTTGCCGGGCCTCGCGCAGCGGCTGCGGCTGGATGTCGTCGACGAAACCAACCGCCGCGAGCTGTTCCAGCAGAACGCTCCGGCCACCGAGGCGGGCCTCTACCTCGTGCCCAAGGTGATCGAGTGAGCCTGCATACCCAAACTGTCGCCGAACTCGGACAGGGTCTCGCGCGCGGCGAGTTCTCGAGCGTCGAACTGACGCGGGCGTTCCTCGGCCGCCTCGAGGCCGCGCAGCCGCAGCTCAACGCCATGGTCACGATCACGGCCGAGCGGGCGCTCGCGCAGGCCGCTGCCGCGGATGCCGCGCGGGCCGCGGGCAAGGCCGGCCCGTTGACCGGTATCCCACTGGCGCACAAGGATATTTTCTGCACCGAGGGTGTGCTGACCTCGTGCGGTTCGAAGATGCTGGCGAACTTCGTGTCGCCCTATGACGCGACCGTGGTGGCCAGGCTCAAGGCCGCCGGCATGGTCATGCTCGGCAAGGCCAACATGGACGAGTTCGCGATGGGCTCGTCGAACGAGACCAGCCATTTCGGCCCGGTCCGCAACCCCTGGGATCCGCGCTGCGTGCCCGGCGGCTCATCGGGAGGCTCGGCTGCCGTGGTCGCGGCACGACTGGCGCCGGCCGCGACGGCCGCCGATACCGGCGGCTCGATCCGCCAGCCCGCCGCACTGTGCGGCGTCACGGGCCTCAAGCCGACCTATGGCCGGGTGTCGCGCTACGGCATGATCGCGTTCGCCTCCAGCCTCGACCAGGCCGGCATCATCAGCCTGACCGCCGAAGACGCCGCGCTGCTGCTCGGCGCGATGGCCGGCTTCGACCCGCGCGATTCGACCAGCGTCGACAGGCCCGTGCCGGACTACCGGGCCACGCTCGACAAGCCGCTCGCCGGCGTGAAGATCGGCATCGTCCGCGAGTTCTTCGACAAGGGCCTGGACCCTTCCTGCGAGCAGCCGATCCGCGCCGCGCTGGCCGAGTACGAGCGCCAGGGTGCGCAGCTGCGCGAAGTCAGCTGCCCGAACCTGCCCTTGTCGGTGCCGACCTATTACGTCGTCGCCCCCGCCGAGTGCTCGTCGAACCTCGCGCGCTTCGACGGCGTGCGCTTCGGTTATCGCTGCGAGAAGCCGCGCGACCTGATGGACCTCTACACCCGCTCGCGGGGCGAGGGCTTCGGCGCCGAGGTCAAGCGCCGCATCATGACCGGCACCTACGTGCTGTCCGCGGGCTACTTCGATGCCTACTACCTGAAGGCGCAGCGCGTGCGGCAGCTGATCAGCCAGGATTTCGCGCGCGCGTTCGGCGAGGTCGACCTGCTGGTCGGGCCGACGTCGCCGACTCCGGCGTTCGAGCTTGGCGCCAAGGTGTCGGACCCGATCACGATGTACCTCAACGACATCTACACGATCGGTGCGAACCTCGCGGGCCTGCCCGGCCTGTCGATCCCCTGCGGCTTTGCCGGCGCGCTGCCGGTCGGCCTGCAGCTGATCGGCCCGCATTTCTCCGAGGCGCTGCTGCTGAATGCCGCGCATCGCTACCAGCTTGCGACCGACTGGCACGCGCGCGTGCCAGCGGCCTACGCCTGAGGTCGGCCGTCATGGCACAGACAGATATGGCTCGGACAGAATGGGAAACCGTCATCGGTCTCGAGATCCACGCGCAGCTCGCGACCCGCTCGAAGATCTTCTCCGGCTCGGCGACCGCCTATGGCGCGGAGCCCAACACGCAGGCCAACCTCGTCGACCTCGGGTATCCGGGCGTGCTGCCGGTGCTGAATGCCGAAGCAGTGCGGATGGCCGTCAAGTTCGGCCTTGCGATCGGCGCGCAGGTCGCGCCGCGCTCGGTGTTCGCGCGCAAGAACTACTTCTACCCCGACCTGCCGAAGGGCTACCAGATCAGCCAGTACGAGCTGCCCATCGTCGCGCTGGGTGAGCTCACGATCGTGCTCGACGACGGCACGCGCAAGCGTGTCGGCATCACGCGCGCGCATCTCGAGGAAGACGCCGGCAAGTCGCTGCACGAGGGCCTGCCCGGAGCGACCGGCATCGACCTCAACCGCGCCGGCACGCCGCTGATCGAGATCGTCAGCGAGCCCGACCTGCGCTCGGCCAAGGAAGCCGTCGCCTACATGAAGAAGGTGCACACGCTGGTGCGCTATCTCGAGATCTGCGACGGCAACATGCAGGAAGGCTCTTTCCGCTGCGACGCCAACGTATCGGTGCGGCCGGTCGGGCAGGCGAAGTTCGGCACGCGCGCCGAGATCAAGAACCTGAACTCCTTCCGCTATGTCGAGAAGGCGATCAACTACGAGATCGAGCGGCAGATCGACCTGATCGAATCCGGCGGCAAGGTCGTGCAGGAAACGCGGCTCTATGACCCGGACAAGGGCGAGACGCGCTCGATGCGCTCGAAGGAAGAGGCGAACGACTACCGCTACTTCCCGGATCCCGACCTGCTGCCCGTGCTGCTCGATGCTTCGTTCATCGAAGGCGTGCGCGCGGGCCTGCCGGAACTGCCGGACGAAAAGGCCGCGCGCTTGATGCGCGAGCACGGGCTGTCGGAGTACGACGCCGGCGTGCTGACGGCGAGCCGCGAGATCGCGGCGTTCTACGAGGATGTGGTGAAGCGCCTCGGCGGCGAACCGAAGCTCGCGGCGAACTGGGTCATGGGCGATTTCTCCGCCTTCCTGAACAAGGATGGCCTCGAGATCGCGCAGAGCCGCGTCGACGCGGCGCAGCTCGCCGGGCTGCTCACGCGCATTCGCGACAACACCATCTCGGGCAAGATCGCCAAGGAAGTGTTCGAGGCGATGTGGGCCGACTCGAGCGACGCCGATGCCGTCATCGAAGCCAAGGGCCTGCGCCAGATCACCGACACCGGCGCGATTGAACTCGCGATCGAGGATGTCATGGCGAAGAACCCGGGCCAGCTCGCCGATTACCGCTCGGGCAAAGACAAGCTGTTCGGCTTCTTCGTCGGCCAGGTCATGAAGGCCACCGGCGGCAAGGCCAATCCGGCGCAGCTCAACGAACTGCTGAAGAAGAAGCTCGCGCCGTGAGCGCGCGCGGCGCGCCATGATGCTGGAAGACGGGCCGACGACGGATGTCGTCCGGCGCTTCGTGGTCGAAGACCAGGCCGTGCGCGGCCAGTTCGTGCGGCTCGATGCCGCCTGGGGCGCGCTGCGCGAGCATGCCGAGTATCCCGAGCCCGTGCGCGAACTGCTCGGCGAGGCGATGGCCGCCGCCGTGCTACTCGCGTCCACGCTGAAGTTCGAGGGCGGCCTGACGCTGGAACTGAAGTCGGATGCCGCCGTGCGCCTGCTCGTGGCGCAGTGCACGCATGATTTCAGGATCCGCGGCGTCGCGCGCTTCGACGCCGCGAAGGTCGCGCCGGATTTCGCCGCGCTCGCCGGCGGCGGCTACATGACGGTGACGATCGACACCGACGAGGCCGGCGGCCGGCAGGGTGGCGGCCGCTACCAGGGCATCGTCGCGCTCGAAGGCGGCTCGATGTCCGCGTCGCTCGAGCATTACTTCGCGAATTCCGAACAGCTGCCGACCTGCCTGCGACTGGTGTCGGACGAGCACGGCGCCAGTGGCCTGCTGATCCAGCGCATGCCGGGCGAGGGCGGTATCGCCGCGCCGCCAGCCGCACAGCAGACCTGGGAGCGCGCGCACGCCGCGCTGCTCGCGCTCGAGCCGGCGGTGCTGTTGCGCGCCGCGCCCGAGCAGTTGCTGCGCGAGTGTTTCACCGGCCAGGACCTGCGCCTGTTCCGCGGCCAGCCGGTCGAGTTCCGCTGCCGCTGCGACCTGCGCCGAGTGCAGGGCATCCTGCGTTCGCTGGGTGAGACCGACGTGCGGGAGCTGCTGGCCGAGCAGGGCGCCGTCACCGTGACCTGCGAGTTCTGCGGCAAGCCCTATCGCTTCGATGGCATCGATGTCGAACAGCTGTTCGCGCCCGGTGCGATACCCGGCAGCGAGCGTGTGAATTGACCGACCACGTCGGGGATCCTGGCTAATTGGCGCCCTCGACGGGGCTTGACACCCCGTCCCCTGTTCGGTAACTTTGAACTTCAAAGTGCTTTACAGAGGGCGGAAAATGCAATCCAGCGCTGAACAGGACCTCGCCTATATCCGGGAGATCATGGATGAATCACGGTCTTTCGCGAATATTGCAGGCGATTACTACATATTGTGGGGTGTCGCGACCGGCGCGGCGTTGCTGGGCAACTTCGCTTTCGCGCT
>CAZPJE010000082.1:0-3212 GCA_964586725.1 uncultured Steroidobacteraceae bacterium
CGTCAAGCGCACTTCCCGCCGCCGGTAGCGTTTTCCCGCCAGCGACCATAGCGTTACCGGTCGCCGCTCCAAACCCAGTGCGAGCAGCCTCGCTCGCATACTCACCGGGCGACTTCACTTGCCCTCCGGTCGCAAGATCAACCATTGGGCTGACGTGAGCAGTCACGATTGTTGCCCCTGCACCCGTAGCTACTACTGTCTCCATGGTCGTCGCAGCGACCGGTGCTACCGAGGGAACGCCAAGGTCGACGAGGCCACCGATCAACGCACCGCGCAACCCTTCCCGCGCGACGCTTTGCAGGTCACCCACTGGCCCGGTAGTTCGATATTGCCGCAACGCTTCGACGCCTGCGCCGAAAAAAGCGCCGACGCCCGCCCCCACAAAGCCGCTGCACGGAGGTGGACATTCGCCTGTCGGATCCGTCTTGTTTGCCGGATCGTTGCCGGTATAGGCATAGAGATTGAAGTCATCTTCGCTGTCCGCTACCGCACGCTCACCGCAACGATAGACGATCCGCCCAGCACGATCATTCACTTAGCTGCCAAAGAGCCCCGACGCGCAGCGGCGGCGGTGTGGGCGCGAGCCCAGAGGCGAGTTTTCGCTTAACCGGATGCGACGTCAAGAGAGCGGCTAAGGCAGGAACGCCGGCTCTCGATCCGCTCTCGCCGGCACGATCCGCGACAACATAGTGCAGGTTATGCGGCGGTCCCGCGGACAGCCGCGCGCAGCGTGAGCGAGCACGGCTGCGCATAAACTCCCGGCATTATGTTGGCGGATCGCGCTCCTCGCGCACGCCGTCTCGCACGCCCTGGCGCGTGAGCTTCGCCGGATGCGTCGCGGTGTGGATTTCCTTCAGCTTGGTGAGAGACACCTGCGTGTAGATCTGCGTCGTCGCCAGATCCGCGTGACCCAGCATCAGCTGGATGTAGCGGATGTCGGCACCGTTCTCGAGCATGTGCGTCGCCATCGCGTGGCGGAACAGATGACAGGCGCCGGGCTGCTGCAGCCCGGCGTGCTCGAGATGCCGCTTCACCAGATCGCCGAGCCTTCCGGCCTTGAACGGCTGTCCATCGTCGTGCAGGAACAGCGTGTGCTCCTCGATCCCGATCTGCAGCTGCGGACGCACCTCATGCAGATAGCGCTCGAGCCACGCGCAGGCACGCGCGCCGATCGGCACCAGCCGATCCTTGCCGCCCTTGCCGCGGCGGATCATCAGCGTGCCCTGCTCGAGGTTCAGGTCATAGCTCTTGAGCCCGATCAGCTCGAGCCGCCGCACGCCGCTCGAGTACAGCGTCTCGAGGATCGCACGGTTGCGCAGCCCGAGCGGCGTCGTCACATCGCACTGGTTCAGCACCTGCTCGATCTGCTGCGCCGAGGGGATCGACTTGGGCAGCGAGCGTGGCTTGCGGGGCAGGATCAGATCCGCCGCCGGATTGCTCAGGATATGGTTCTGGCGCGCGAGCCATTTGAACCAGGCCTTGAGCGCCGTCATCACCGACAGCTGCGCCACCACCGACAACGGCGCACCGTCCTTCTTCCGATAGTGATACAGGTGCCGCTGGTACCGCTCGAGCGCCGGGCGCGTGATGTCCTGCACCCGCGTCAGCGCGCGCTCATCACACCACACGATGAAGCGCAGGATCGCCATCGACTGTGCCTTCACCGTGTGCACCGATCGACCCGCCGCGAGCGACCACTGCTCGTGCTCACGCTGATAGCCGCGCAGCGGGTTCAGCGGCGCCGGATCGTACGGGACTTTCCTGGGGCGGCGACGACGCCGGTGCGGGTTCAGCGCGCGCATCAGCGAGCCTCTTTAACCGCCCAGAGCAGCGGCTAAGGGAAGAGAAGAAGCAGAAGAGACCGGCGCGTACGATGCGATGCGACCGTTCATCGCCGTAACATGCGCCGTTTCATTTTCAGCCGCCAGATCACTCAAGATGCTATGCGGATCTGGATTTAACGGCACTTCGCCCGACCGATCCGCCCCCGACCGGCCGCCGACCGGGGCCCGACCCGACCCCGACGACTGCAACGCAGACCCCGACCGCTCGGCACCGTACCGCAACGCCTCGATGTCGATCAGGCCGCTCACATGCCGCGCCGCCTGCTCGGCCGCGCCGTCGAACAGCAGCTCGTACTCGAACGACTGGCCCCGCCCACCCCGATGCACGAGGAGGTATTCGAGTTCGGCCAGGCGAGCCAGATGGATCTTCAGCTGCGTGTCGCCCCACTTCGTGTGCTCGCGCACCTCGCGGCGACTGAAGCGGTGCTGCGCACGGCGTGTCTGATGCGTCGCACACTGTTGGTCGACCATCTCCACGACCAGGCCTAACAACCGACGCGTCTGCGGCGGCAGCTCATCGAGCGTGCGCCCCAGCACCTCGTGCGCGAGCCGGTTCGCGAGCTCGATGTCCGCCAGTGTCACCTCGATGTACTCGAGCGTCTGCCCGCCCTGCTCGGCCCTGCGCCGCGGCCGCTGATGCTGATGCAGCAGCGTGATCGTATCGATCAGCGTCAGGTACTTCTCGTGATCGCGCCGCGTGCGCGTCCGGTCATCCAGGAACGTCAGCCGATCGGCATACGGGTTCACGATCGCCACCGGCGCGAGCAGGCGCTGCGCATTCTGGTGGACTGTGAGTAAATTCTCTCGCGCCTGCTTCGCGAGCCGTCCCGCGAGCGTGCGCCGCGCACGCTGCGCCGCGTGGATCGCCGCCGTCTGCGCTCGCCCCTCATCGACCGCGAGCACCAGACACCGGTTCAGCAACTCCTCGTCGATCTCGGCCGCGGTCGTCGTGAGTGCGATCATCACCGGCCCCTCGACCCGGTACTGCTCGGTCACGAGTTTGCCGGTCGCCACGTCCTTCGAGGTCGAGGCGATCGTCAGTTCCCCCTCCGACTGCAGCAGCTTCAGCGCATAACTCGCCCGCTGCGCGCCCTCTTCCTCGGCGATCGCCAGCAGCTTGTGCTTGAGGTTCAGCTCCCCCATGTAAAACAGCGACTGCCCCGTCATCGCCGAGTACACGATGCGCTCCTCCTCCGGCACGAAGCGCAGGATCGCATCGAGCAGCGAGGACTTGCCCGCCGCACTCGTCGACTGGATCAGCAGCGCGAGCGGCCGATCGAGTTTCCTGGAGATCGCGGCAAGGTATCCCACCAGCGCATTGCTCGACTCGCCCACGATCCCGCAGGCCGCGAAGTCGCGCGCGATGCG
>CAZPJE010000083.1:0-44569 GCA_964586725.1 uncultured Steroidobacteraceae bacterium
AACGCACGCGAAAGAATGCATTTCGCGCTACCGGTGTGGGCTTGCACACCGGTAGCGCGAATGTATTTCTTGTGCGTGCTTTGTCCGACCATGGACTTGCGTTCTGAGTACGTGACGGGGAGTCGGGGTCAGGGCCGGCGCCCGCCTCATGCGAGGCGTGGCGGGAGCGATGTGCCGCACCCCCCATGAAGGGGCGCTACCCTAACATATCCACAGGCCGGACGCCCCGGCCAACCCGGGGCGCACCGCCTGCGGCCAGACTCAGTCCGCCTGCCGCCGCAGGAACGCCGGGATGTCCAGGATGTCCTGGGTGTCCGGTTCCGGCCGCAGGCCATCGCCGACCGCGACCTTGCGCTGGATCGCCGGCTTGTCGAGCGCGGCGTAGTCCATCGCCGACGGCGCCGCGCGGCGCACGACCCGCATCGGCGGCTCCTGCGTCGCGGCGGCGTTCGCCGCGCCGACCGACGCGGCGATCTGCACGCGCTGCGCCGGCTGGATCAGCGGACGGGCAGCGGCGGCCGGACGACCGAGGCCGGTCGCAACGACGGTCACGCGCAGCTCTTCGGTGATCTCCGGATCGATGACCGTGCCGACGACGACGGTCGCATCCTCGGACGCGAACTGCTTGACGATCTTGCCGACTTCCTCGAACTCGCCGATCGCGAGGTCCATGCCCGCGGTGACGTTGACGAGGATGCCGTGCGCGCCCTGCAGGTTGACGTCCTCGAGCAGCGGCGACGACACGGCGGCCTCGGCGGCCTCGCGTGCGCGGCTCTCGCCCTTGGCGACGCCCGAACCCATCATCGCCATGCCGGTCTCGGCCATCACGGTGCGCACATCGGCGAAGTCGACGTTGATCAGGCCGGGACGCGTGATCAGTTCGGCGATGCCCTGCACGGCGCCCTGCAGCACGTGGTTCGCGCTCTTGAACGCATCGAGCAGCGTCGTGCGAGCGCCGAGCACGGTCAGCAGCTTCTGGTTCGGGATCGTGATCAGCGAATCGACGTGGCGGCCGAGTTCGGCGATGCCATGGTCGGCGACCAGCGAGCGCTTGCTGCCTTCCATGTCGAACGGCTTGGTGACCACGGCGACCGTCAGGATGCCGAGCTCCTTGGCGAGCTGCGCCACGACCGGCGCCGCGCCCGTGCCCGTGCCGCCGCCCATGCCGGCGGTGATGAACAGCATGTCGCAGCCCTCGATCAGCTCGATGATGCGGTCGCGATCTTCCATCGCCGCCTGCCGGCCGATCTCCGGATCGGCGCCCGCGCCGAGCCCCTTGGTGATGCTGCCGCCGATCTGCAGCTGCGTCTTCACGCGCGAGTGCTTGAGCGCCTGCGCATCGGTATTGATGCACAGGAAGTCAACGCCCTCGATGCCGCTCGACACCATGTGCGTGACGGCATTGCCGCCGCCGCCGCCGACCCCGAGCACCTTGATCACAGCACTCTGGCTGTATGCGTCCATCAGTTCAAACATAGTCGTCGCTCCTCTTCAGCAATTGAGTCTGTCAGCTCAAAAATTTCCGTGGAACCAGCTCTTCATGCGGTCGAGCATGGTCTTCGCCTGGCCGCCGATGCTGCGGCCGCGGTTCCCCGGCGATGCGTTCTCGCGCGCGTAGAGCAGCAGCCCCACGCCCGTCGAATAGATCGGATTGGTGATGACATCGGCGAGCCCCCTGACGCCGGTCGGCGTGCCGAGCCGCACGGGCACGTGGAAGATCTCCTCCGCGAGCTCGATCGCGCCTTCCATCTTGGCGCTGCCGCCGGTCAGCACGATGCCCGCCGCGATCATCTCCTCGAAGCCGCTGCGGCGCAGCTCGTCGCGGATCAGGCCGAACAGTTCCTCGTAGCGCGGCTCGACGATCTCGGCCAGCGTCTGGCGCGCGAGACGCCGCGCCGGCCGGTCGCCGACGCTCGGCACTTCGATGCTTTCATCCGGGTTGGCCAGCTGCGACAGCGCGCAGGCGTAGCGGATCTTGATGTCCTCGGCGTACTGCGTCGGGGTGCGCATCGACACGGCGATGTCGTTCGTGACCTGGTCGCCCGCGATCGGGATCACGGCCGTGTGGCGGATCGCGCCCTGCGAGAACACGGCGATGTCGGTGGTGCCGCCGCCGATGTCGACGATGCAGACGCCGAGCTCCTTCTCGTCGTCCGTCAGCACGGCGTAGCTCGAGGCCAGCTGCTCGAGCACGACGTCGTCGACCGCGAGGCCGCAGCGCTGGATGCACTTCTCGATGTTCTGCGCCGCGCTGTCGGCGCCGGTCACGATGTGCACCTTCGCCTCGAGCCGCACGCCCGACATGCCGATCGGCGCGCGGATGCCCTCCTGGCCGTCGATCACGTACTCCTGCGGCAGAACGTGCAGGATCTTCTGGTCGGCCGGGATCGCGACCGCCTTGGCGGCATCGATGACGTTCTCGACATCGACGTGGCCGACCTCGCGGTCGCGGATCGCGACCACGCCGTGCGAGTTCAGGCTGCGCACGTGGCTGCCAGCGATGCCGGCGAACACCGAGTGGATCTCGCAGCCGGCCATCAACTCCGCTTCCTCGACGGCGCGCTGGATCGACTGCACGGTCGACTCGATGTCGACCACCACGCCCTTCTTCAGGCCGCGTGACGGCTGCGAGCCGATGCCGATCACCTCGATGCTGTTGTCGGCCGCGATTTCGCCGACCAGCGCCAGCACCTTGGAGGTGCCGATGTCGAGTCCGACGATCAGTTGTCTGTCCGATTTCTTTGCCATTCCCGCTCGATCCCCTGCTTGTCGCTGCGTCGCGCCCTAAGGCGCGCTGGCGACGCGCGTCGCACGCGCGGCGCCTCGCCAGCCGACCGCAAATCCGTTGGTGTAACGCATGTCTACGTACGCGATGTCACCCGAGCGCTGCGCCACGAGGCGCAGCGCCGCGACGACGAAGCGCTCGAAGCGCTCATCGACATGGCGGCGGCCGAGCCGCACCGTCACGCCGCTGTCCAGGTCGATTTCCCAGGAGCCGCGCGGATCGAGCCGCAGCGCCGTGATGCGAGTGCCCGCCTCGACCAGGCGCCCCTGGATCGCGAGGTAGCGCTGCGCAACCGCGTTCTCGGTGCCGGGCGGTCCCGACAGCTTCGGCAGCTCGGGCGGGATGTGCCGCACTTCGCTCATGAACAGCTCGCCGCGCGAGTTCAGCAGGCCGTTCGCGCCCCAGCGCGCCGCCGCGACCTGCTCGGCGACCGTGACGCGCAGGCCGCGCGGCCAGGCGCGCTCGACCGTCACGGCGTCGACCCACGGCAGCTGCTCGATGGCGCGCTGCACCGTCTCGAGCTTGACGGTGACCAGCCCCGCGCCGCGCACGCGGTCCTTGACCGCGCGCTCCACGTCGAGCGCCGAGACGCGCTGGAAGCTGCCCTGCACCGCCACGGTCTCGATGGGCTGGTCGAGCGCCCAGACGATCGCGCCCGCACCGCCCGCGACGACGCCGAGCACGCCGGCCGCGGTGATGATCCGCTTCCACGGCACGGCCGCGAAGCGCGCCGTTTGCGGCTCCTCGCGCCTGCGGTTGCGTTTGCGGACAGCGCCGATCATGCGCGGCTGGCCTCCAGGGGACGACGCGCGAAGCTGGTCTCGAGCACGCGCCAGACGAGTTCGTCGAAGTCGATGCCGACCGCGCGCGCAGCCATCGGCACGAGACTGTGGTCGGTCATGCCGGGCACCGTGTTGATCTCGAGCAGCAGCGGCCGGCCGGTGCGATCGGACATGAAGTCGACCCGGCCCCAGCCTTCCGCGCCGGCGGCCTCGAAGGCCGCGCGCGCGAGCGCCGCCAGGTGCTTCTCGGCTTCCGGCGCGAGGCCCGACGGGCAGTGGTACTGCGTGTCGTCGCGGAAGTACTTGGCCTCGTAGTCGTAGAACTTCTTGGGCGTCTCGATCCGGATCGACGGCAGCGCCTGTCCGGCCAGCATCGCAACCGTGTATTCGGCGCCCGTGATCCAGGCCTCGGCGAACACGCTGCTGTCGACGGCCGCGGCCGCGGCGTAGGCCTTGGCGAAATCCTCGGCGCGCTCGACCTTGCTCATGCCGACCGAGGAGCCCTGCGTCGCCGGCTTGACGATCAGCGGCAGGCCGAGCCGCTCGAGCGCGAGCGGCAGGTCGTCGGCGCAGGTCAGCACCATCGACTCCGCGCTCTGGATGCCGACCGCCGCGGCGAGCCGCTTGGTGCGCAGCTTGTCCATGCAGATGGCCGAGCCTTGCACGCCGCTGCCCGTGTACGGGAGGCCGAGGCACTCGAGCGCGCCCTGCAGCGTGCCGTCCTCGCCGCCCGGGCCATGCAGCGCGATCCAGACGCGATCGAAGCGCTGCGCCAGCAGTTCGGTCAGCGGCTGCTCGCGCGGATCGAACGCATGCGCGTCGACGCCGCGGCGCTTGAGGGCCGCAAGCACGGCCGTGCCGCTCAGCAGCGAGATCTCGCGCTCGGTCGAGAAGCCGCCGAACAGCACGGCGACGCGGCCAAACGCGGCGGCATCGGTGACACGCTGGACGCGGCTGGGGTCGTGATCGAGACGCATCAGGTTTCCTCTCCGACGACGCGCACTTCCGGCACCAGCCGCACGCCGTGGCGCTGTTCGACGACGCGCTGCACGTGGGCGATCAGCTGCTCGAGGTCGGCGGCGGTCGCGTCGCCTGTGTTGATGATGAAATTGGCGTGCTTGTCGCTGACTGCTGCGCCACCGATCCGCGCGCCCTTGAGTCCGGCGGTGTCGATCAGGCGCGCGGCATGGTCGCCGGGCGGGTTCGTGAACACCGAGCCGCAACTCCACTCGCCGATCGGCTGCGTTTCCTTGCGCCGCGTCAGCAGCGCCTTCAGCTCGGCGTTGTCGGCGCCCGGGCGCTGCTCGAACTCCAGCGTCGCGGCGAGATACCCCTCGTCGGCGACCGGCGGGCGGGCATGGCGGTAGCTGATCGCGTACTCCGAAGCGGCGCGCGTGTGCTGCACGCCGGCCCGATCCACGGTCTCAACGCTGCGCACGTGCTGCCAGGTTTCGCCGCCGAAGGCGCCGGCGTTCATCGCCAGCGCGCCGCCCAGCGTGCCCGGGATGCCGGCGAAGAAGTCGGCGGGCCCGAGCCCCCACTTGATGCACTGGCGCGCGATGCGCGCGCACGGCACGCCGGCTTCGCAGTAGACGAGCGTTGCCGATAGCCGATCGAGTCGGCTCAGTGCGCCATGCGTCGAAATCACCACGCCGCGCACGCCGCCGTCGCGAACCAGCAGGTTGCTGCCAAGGCCGACCCAGTGCACCGGCAGTTCACGCGGCAGCGCGCGCAGGAAGGCCATCAGATCGGCGCGATCCGCGGGCTCGAACCAGACATCGGCCGGACCGCCGACGTGCCACGACGTGTGGCGCGACATCGGCTCGTCGCGGCGCACCCGCGCCGCGTACGGCGGCGGCAGTTCCACGCTGGCGAGACGCGCGTTCACGCGTCCCCCTTGCGCCGCCGCGGCGTGTCCGCGCCGCTCGCGCTCGCCGCGGGCGCTGCCGCGGCACCGGACGCGGCGGCACCGAGCTGCTGCGGCAGTTCGTGCACGATCGCGCCGATGTGGCCCGCGCCCATCGCCAGCACCACGTCGCCGGGATGCAGCACGTCACGCAGCGCAGCGCCGAGCTGGTCGGCCTTCTCGACGAAGATCGGCTCCACCTGGCCGCGGCTGCGGACGGCGCGACAGATGGCGCGGCCGTCCGCGCCGGCGATCGGCGCTTCGCCGGCGGCATACACCTCGGTCACGAGCAGCACGTCCGCGCCCGACAGCACGCGCGCGAAATCATCGAGCAGGTCGCGCGTGCGCGTGTAGCGATGCGGCTGGAATGCGAGCACCAGCCGGCGGCCGGCATAGCCCTGGCGCACCGCATCGAGCGTCGCGGCGATCTCGGTCGGATGGTGGCCGTAGTCGTCGACAATCGTCACCGGCGCGGCATCGGCCGCAGCGCCCGACAGCGCGACGTCGCCGATCAGCTGCAGCCTCCGGTCAACGCCCTGGAAGCGCGCCAGCGCGCGCTGCACGGCGGCATCGTCGACGCCGAGCTCCTGGGCCACGCAGATCGCGGCCAGCGAGTTCAGCACGTTGTGCAGGCCGGGCAGGTTGACGGTGACCGTCAGCGGCGGCTGCCCGCTGGTGCGCACCACGTCATAGGTCGTGCGCAGTCCGTCGCGGCGCAGGTTGACGGCGCGCACGTCATT
The DNA here is from genome assembly GCA_964586725.1 of uncultured Steroidobacteraceae bacterium. Taxonomy (GTDB): domain Bacteria; phylum Pseudomonadota; class Gammaproteobacteria; order Steroidobacterales; family Steroidobacteraceae; genus UBA964. The sequence goes on from CAZPJE010000083.1 coordinate 6,214, forward strand.
GCCCTCGGCGAGGCCGTAGGTCACGTACGGCCGGCCGACATCGGCCAGGATGCTGCGGACGTGCTCGTCGTCGCCGCACAGCACGGCCAGGCCGTAGAACGGCAGGTTGTGCAGGAACTCGACGAAGCTCTGCTTCAGGCGGCCGAAGTCGCCGTCGTGCGTGACCAGATGATCGTTGTCGATGTTGGTGACGATCGAAATCATCGGCTGCAGGTGCATGAACGAGGCATCGCTCTCGTCGGCCTCGGCGACCAGGTACCGGCCCGCGCCGAGCCGCGCGTTCGTGCCGGCGCTCTTCAGGCGACCGCCGATCACGAAGGTCGGATCCTCGCCGCCCTCGGCGAGGATGCTCGCCACCAGGCTGGTGGTGGTGGTCTTGCCATGCGTGCCCGCGACCGCGATCGAATAACGGAAGCGCATCAGCTCGCCGAGCATTTCAGCGCGCGGCACGACCGGGACGCGGCGCTCCAGCGCGGTCGCGACCTCCGGGTTCGCGCGCGACACGGCGCTAGAGACGACGACGACGTCGGCGCCGCGCACGTTCTCCGCAGCGTGGCCGAAGGCGATCTTCGCGCCCAGCGCGGCGAGCCGCTCGGTGACCGCGTTGGGCTTGAGGTCCGAGCCCTGCACGGCGTAGCCGAGATTCAGCAGCACCTCGGCGATGCCGCCCATGCCGCTGCCGCCAATACCCACGAAGTGGATCGTCTGGATGCGCCGCATGCGATCGCGCGTGCTCATGCGGCCTCCTGCGGCGCGCGGCCGGCGGCGGCGAGACAGGCCTGCAGCATTTCGCGCGTCGCGTCCGGGCGCGCGCGGGAGCGGGCGCGCTCGGCCATCGCGAGCAGCGTCGCGCGCTCGGCGCACAGTCGCTCGATCTCGGCGGCGAGCCGCGCCGGCTCGAGGTCGCGATCGGCGATGCGCACGGCGGCCTGCACGTCGACCAGGTACTGCGCGTTTCGGGTCTGGTGGTCATCGACCGCAGCAGGAAACGGCACGAGGATCGCGGCGGCACCGACCGCGGCAAGCTCCGAGATGGTCAGCGCGCCGGCCCGGCAGATCACGAGATCAGCGGCGGCGTAGGCCGCGGCGACATCATCGATGAAGGGGACCACGTCGCCCTGCACTCCCGCGGCCGCGTAGGCCGCGCGCGCCGCGTCGAGACCGCGCTCGCCGCACTGGTGGCGCACTTCGATATCGAGCCGCCCGCGCAGCAGCGCCAGCGCAGCGGGCACCGAGGCGTTGAGGCGCGCCGCGCCCAGCGAACCGCCGACCACCAGCAGCCGCAGCGGACCACTGCGCCCGCGGAAGCGCTCGGCGGGCGCCGGCTGCGCGAGGAACTCGGGCCGCACCGGATTGCCGATGTCGCGGGTGACGACGCCGGTACCGAAGCTGCCGGGGAACGCCTCGAGCACCGCGCGCGCAAAACGCGCGAGCTGGCGATTCGTGAGGCCCGCGATCGCATTCTGTTCGTGGATCACGAGCGGCCGACGCATCAGCCAGGCAGCCAGGCCCCCGGGTCCGGTAACGAAGCCACCCAGGCCGACGACGACCAGCGGCCGATGGCGCCGCATGACGCCGAGGCATTGCCACAGCGCGCGCGCGAGCCGGAACGGCGCCGCGAGCAGCGTCGTCGCGCCCTTGCCGCGCAGCCCGCCGATGTCGACCCACTCGACCGGAATCTGCGCCTCGGGCACGACGCGCGCTTCGATGCCGCGGCGGGTGCCGAGCCAGACCACGTCGTAGGACTGCGCGCGCAACGCGCGCGCGAGCGCCAGCGCCGGGAACACGTGGCCCCCAGTGCCGCCCGCCATGATCAGAATGGGCGCCGCGCTCATGCCGCCGCCTCGGCGCCGTCGCCGGCGCCCGCCGCAGCGCCGCGCCGCGGCGCAGCGGTCGTCGCGCGCGCACCCGCGGTCGCATCGTGATACACGCGCAGCAGCAGGCCCACCCACGCCAGCGTGACGATCAGGCTCGAGCGGCCGTAGCTCATCAGCGGCAGCGTCAGGCCCTTGGTCGGCAGCACGCCCATGTTGACGCCGATGTTGATGAAGGCCTGCAGACCGAGCCAGATGCCGAAGCCGGCTGCTACGTAGGACTGGAACTTGAGGCCGGCATCCGACGCGAGTCGCGCGATGTACAAGGCGCGCCACACCAGCGCGATGAACAGCGCCAGCGTCAGCGCGACGCCGACCAGGCCCAGTTCCTCGGCCAGCACCGCGAACAGGAAGTCCGTGTGGGCTTCCGGCAGGTAGAACAGCTTCTGCACGCTCTCGCCGAGGCCGACGCCGAACCACTCGCCGCGACCGATCGCGATCAGGGACTGCGTCAGCTGGAAACCGGTGTTGAACGGATCGGCCCACGGATCGAGGAAGGCTGTCAGGCGTCGCAGTCGATAGCTCTCCGACATGGCGACGGCGGAGATCAGCGCGCTGCCGAGCGCGGCGAGCGCGAGCACGTAGCGCAGCCGCGCGCCGGCGACGAACAGCACGCCGAAGCCAGTCACCGTCAGCACCGCGGCGGCGCCGAAATCGGGCTCGAGCAGCAGCAGCACGAAGAACACGGCCAGCACGCCGAGCGGCTTGGCGAGTCCCGCCAGGGTCTCGCGCAGCTCCTGCTCGCGGCGCGCAGCGTAGCTGGCGATCCAGACCAGCACCATGACGCGGGCGAGTTCCGAGGCCTGGAAGTTCATGCCAGCGATGCGGATCCAGCGACGGCTGCCGTTGACCATGTGGCCGATGCCGGGGATCAGCACGATCACGAGCAGCACGCCGGCCGCGACCAGCAACGGCAGAGCGAACTTGTCGAGGATGTCCTGGCGCACGCAGAACGCCGCTGCCGCGAGCCCGCACCCCACCACCGTCAGCACCAGCTGGCGCTGCAGGTACAGGAAGGGATCGCCGACATTGCGGCTCGCGAGCGAGATCGAGGCGGACGTCACCATGATGAGCCCGAGCAGCACGATCGCCGCCACCAGCGCGAGCGTGACGGGATCGAGGCGGACGCCGCCACCGGCGCGGCGCGCGCCATTGCGGTCGGCGCTCATTGCGGCAACCCCCGCACCGCCGCGGCGAACACGTCGCCGCGGTGCGCATAGTCGCGGAACATGTCGAGGCTCGCGCAGGCGGGCGACAGCAGCACCGTGTCGCCGGGCGCCGCGCGGCGCGCCGCCTCGCGCACCGCGTCCTCGAGCGTCGCGCAGCGCACTGTCGGACAGCAGCCGGCCAGCGCCGCCTCGAGCAGCGGCGCATCCCGCCCGATCAGCACGACCGCGCGCGCACGGGCGCGACAAACCGCAGCCAGCGGCGCGAAGTCCTGCCCCTTGCCGTCACCGCCCGCGAGCAGCACCAGCGAGCCGGCCAGGCCATCGATCGCAGCCACGGTCGCACCGACGTTCGTGCCCTTCGAGTCGTTGACGTAGCGGACGCCCGCGACGTCGGCGATCCATTGCGAACGATGCGCCAGCCCGGCGAAGCCGCGCAGCGTCTCGAGCATCGCGGCACGCGGCAGTTCCGCCGCATCGCCGAGCGCGAGCGCGGCGAGCGCGTTGGCGGCGTTGTGCAGCCCGCTGATCCGTAGCGCCGACAGCGGCAGCAGCGCTTCACCATCGCAGACCAGCCAGCTGTCGTCGCCGCGCCGCTCGAGCCGGTAGTTCGCGGCAGCGCCGGCAGCGACCGAGAAGCTGCGCGCCCGCTGCCCGCCGCGCACCATGCCCGGCACCCACGGATCGTCCGCATTGACGACCGCCGTGCCGCAGCGCTCGAAGATCCGCGCCTTGGAGGCGGCATAGCTCGCCATGTCCGGGTAGCGATCCATGTGGTCGGCGGTCAGGTTCAGCACGGTCGCGGCGACGAGGCGCAGCGTGAAAGTCGAGTCCAGCTGGAAGCTCGACAGCTCGAGCACGTACAGCTCGGGGGCGGCACCGCCGAGCAGATCGAGCGCCGGCGTGCCCAGGTTGCCGCCGACGCGGACGCGGATACCGGCGCGTTCGGCCATCTGCCCGACCAGCGTGGTGACGGTGCTCTTGCCGTTCGTGCCGGTGATGCCGATCACCGGCGCATCGGCAGCGCGCGCGAACAGCTCGATGTCGCCGACCAGCTCGAGGCCGCGCGCGCGCGCGGCGACGCAGATCGGCTCCTGCAGCGACACGCCGGGAGAGGCGACGACGAGGTCCACCGCATCGAGCAGCGCGGCATCGAATCCGCCCGTGGCCAGCGGGGCGTCGGGCGCGAGGGCGCGGAACTCGTCGACCCCCGGCGGCGCGGCGCGACTGTCGGTCGCGGCCAGGCGCCAGCCGCGCGCCGCGAGGTGGCGCGCGCAGGAGATGCCGCTCTTGCCCAGCCCAAGCAGCAGCGCGCGTCCGGCGGTGTGGCTTGCGGCGGTCATCGGATCTTCAGCGTCGCGAGGCCGAGCAGCACGAGAAAGAAGGTGATGATCCAGAAGCGCACGATCACCTTCGGTTCGGCCCAGCCCTTCAGTTCGAAGTGATGATGGATCGGCGCCATCCGGAAGATGCGCTTGCCGCGCAGCTTGAAGGACGCCACCTGCAGGATCACCGACGCGGTCTCGAGCACGAAGATGCCGCCCATGATCAGCACCACGACCTCCTGGCGCACGATCACGGCGATGACGCCGAGCGCGGCGCCGATCGCGAGTGCGCCGATGTCGCCCATGAACACCTGCGCGGGGTAGGTGTTGAACCACAGGAAGCCGAGCCCGGCGCCGCCCAACGCGGCGCAGAAGATCAGCAGCTCGCCCGCCTGCGGCACGGCCGGGATCGCGAGGTAGCTGGCGAACACCGCGTTGCCGCTCGCGTAGGCGAACACGCCCAACGCGCCCGCGACCATCACGGCGGGCATGATCGCGAGGCCGTCGAGCCCGTCGGTGAGGTTCACCGCATTGCTCATGCCGACGATCATCAGGTAGGTCAGGATCACGAAGGCCGCGAAACCCAGCGGCAGCGCGAAGTTCTTCAACAGCGGAAGGTAGAAGGTCGTGTCGGCCGGCGAACTCGCCGTGAACCAAAGCGCGAGCGCCGCGCCGAACCCGGCCACCGACTGCCAGAAGTACTTCCAGCGCGCGATCAGTCCCTTCGGGTTCTTCTTGGCGAGCTTCAGGTAGTCGTCGAAGAAGCCGACCAGGCCGAACGCGACCGTCACGCCCAGCACGATCCAGACGAAGCGGTTGCTGAGATCCGACCACAGCAGCGTGCTGACGACGATCGCCACCAGGATCAGCAGGCCGCCCATGGTCGGCGTGCCGGCCTTAATCAGATGCGTCTGCGGGCCGTCCTGGCGCACGACCTGCCCGATCTGGTCGCGCGACAGCCGGGCGATCATCCAGGGCCCGATGGCGAGCGCAATCGCCAGCGCCGACAGCGCCGCGAGGATCGCGCGCAGCGTCAGGTAGGAGAACAGGTTCAGGAACGACAACTCGTCCTGCAACCGCTGCGTGAGCCAGTAGATCATCCGTGCACCTGCGTCTCTGTGGCGCCGACGAGCTGCTCGACGACGCGCTCGAGCCGGTTCATCCGCGAACCCTTGACGAGCACGCAGACGCCGCTGCGCAGTTGTGGCGCGAGCGCGCGGCCGATTGCTGCGGCGTCCGGGAACCACTCGCCGCCGGCGCCGAATTCCTCGACCGAAAGCGCGGCGAGCGGCCCGGTCGCGAACAGCCGTTCGATGCCGCGGGCGCGGGCCTGGCGGCCCAGATCGATGTGGCTGCTGCGGGCGTAGTCGCCGAGCTCGCCCATGTCGCCGACCACGAGCCAGCGATGGCCGGGCAACGCCGCCAGCACCTCGATCGCCGCACGCATCGAGCTCGGATTCGCGTTGTACGAATCGTCGATGATCCAGGCGCCGCGCGCCGTCTTGAACTGCAGGCGGCCGGCGACGGCGCGCATCGATCCGAGGCCATCGCGGACATGCTCGAGCGTGGCGCCGGCGGCCACCGCCGCCGCCGAAGCGCCGATCGCGTTCTGCAGGTTGTGCATGCCAGCAAGCTTGAGCTCGATGTCGGCACGCCCTGCGGGCGAGATCAGGGCAAATCGTGTCACGAAGCCCTCGGCGCCCACGTCGTGCCGGATATCGGTGGCGCTGAACTCGGCCGCGGCACCGAGCCCGAAGCGCACGGGCTTGCCGCGCGACATTTCGGACCACAGCGACGCGAATTCGTCGTCCGCATTGATGACCGCCGTCGCCTGCGGCTCGATGCCGGCGAACAGCTCGCCCTCGGCGCGCGCCACGCCCTCGAGGCTGCCAAACCCCTCGAGATGCTCGGCGCCCGCATTGGTGACGATCGCGACATCGGGCTGCACGATCGCGGTGAGGGCGGCGACCTCGCCGGGGTGATTCGCGCCCAACTCGATGACGGCGTGGGCCTGCTCGGCGGCGAGCCGCAGCAGCGTCAGCGGCACGCCGATGTGGTTGTTCAGGTTGCCCCGGGTCGCGAGCGTCGGGCCGCGCCGCGCCAGGATGGCCGCGATCATCTCCTTGACCGTCGTCTTGCCGTTGCTGCCGGCCACGGCCACGACCACGCCATCGTAGGCGGCGCGCCACGCCGCCGCGGCGCGGGTCAGTGCCGCGAGCGCGTCAGCGACGACGATCTGCGGCAGTGACGAACCGTCGTGGCGCTCGACCAGCGCCCCTGCTGCCCCAGCCGTGCGGGCGGCGGCGACGAATTCGTTGCCGTCGAAGCGCGGGCCGCGCAGCGCGACGAACAGGTCGCCGGCCGCGAGACTGCGGCTGTCGGAACTGACGGCTGCGAACGGCCGATCCTCGCCGTGCAGCACGCCGCCGCACAGGGCGGCGAACTGCGACAAAGTGCGCGCCGGCAGGCTCATTGCGCCACCTGCGCGCGCCGCGCCAGCGCGGCGCGCAGCACGGCCTGGTCGCTGAACGGACGCCGTTCGTCGCCGACGATCTGGTAGTCCTCGTGGCCTTTGCCCGCGACCAGCACGATGTCGCCCGCCGCGGCGCCGGCCAGCGCGAACTCGATCGCCTCGGCCCGGTCGTGCACGACCTGCGCCGTGCTTCCGGCCGGCAGTCCAGCGACGATGTCGGCGACGATCTGCGCCGGCGACTCGCCGCGCGGATTGTCGTCGGTGATGACGATCTGGTCCGCGAGCTCGGCCGCGATCGCCGCCATCCGCGGGCGCTTGCCCGTGTCGCGCTCGCCGCCGCAGCCGAACACCACGATCAGCCGTCCACGCACATGGCCGCGCGCGGCGCGCAGCGCCTTGGCGAGCGCGTCGGGCGTATGCGCGTAGTCGACGATCGCCAGCGGTTGCGCGCCGCCACCGCAGGCCTCCATCCGGCCCGCCGGCGCCTGCGCAGCGCCGAGCACGCGCACGGCCCTGTCGAGCGGCAGTTCGCAGGACAGCAGCGTAGCCAGCGCGGTCAGCAGGTTGTCGGTGTTGAAGTCGCCGATCAGCGTCGAGCGCAGCTCGCAGCGGCCGAGATGGCTCGCGATGCGCAACTGCTGGCCGCTGCCGGCGAGCTCGACCGACTCGGCGCGCACCCAGCCCGCGCCCTGCGCCGCGAGCTTTGCGATCAGCGCGGCCGACTGCGCCGCGCGACCGGTGACGATCACGCGGCCGGGCGCATCGAGGCGCCCCGCCAGCGCTGCGCCGAACGCGTCGTCGACATTCAGCACGCGCGTGCCCAGCCCGGGCCAGTCGAACAGCTTCGCCTTCGCCTCGCCGTAGGCCTGCATGCTGCCGTGGTAATCGAGGTGATCGCGCGTCAGGTTCGTGAACGCGGCGCTGCGAAAGCGCACGCCCACCACGCGCCCCTGGTCGAGCGCATGCGAGGACACCTCCATCGCGACGGCGCTCGCGCCGGCCGCGCGCAACGCGGCCAGTTCGCGATGCACGGAGACCGCATCCCGCGTCGTATGCGTCGATGCGCGCACGGCACCGATGCAGCCGCCGCCCAGCGTGCCGAGATAGCCCGCGCGTCGACTGCAGGCCTCGAGCGCCTGCGCGACCAGCCATGCGACCGTGGTCTTGCCGTTCGTGCCGGTGACACCCCCGACCCACAGCGCGGCCGACGGCTCGCCGAAGAAACGATCGGCGATGAAGCCTGCGTGGGCCGCCAGCGCCGGGATGCCGAGACCAAAGACGTCGGCCGGCAGCGAGGGCGGCGCGGTCGCGCCGTCGTCATCCCACAGCACGGCGCCAGCGCCCTGCGCCAGCACCTGCGGCAGGAATGCCAGGCCATGCTGGGTGCGGCCGCGCAGCGCGAGGAACAACGAGCCCGGGCGCACCTCGCGACTGTCCAGCGTCAGGTCGCTGGGCGCCCATTGCGCCGCGGTCACGGGCAGCGGCGCGATGTCGAGGTCGGTGAGCAACTCGCCGAGCCCGAGCGTGCCGGGCGGCGCCACTGCAGGGACGCTCATCGGCGCACCCCGCCGGCAGGCGTCGTGGCCTGCATCGCGGGCACCTCGGGCGCACCCTCCGGCGCCGGTGGCGGCAGCGGCGCATCTTCCAGCAACTCGTCCTGCACGCCGTCGATCGGCGCGTCGGGCGCGACCGCCATCAGGCGCAGCGCGCCGCCGATCACGCGCGAGAACACGGGCGCTGCGACGTCGCCGCCGTAATAGAGACCTGCACCGGGCTCATCGATGATGACGACCGCGGCGAGGCGCGGCTGCGTCGCCGGCGCCACGCCGCCGAACACCGCCATGTAGCGGTCCGTGGAGTAGCCGCCCGCGTTCGACTTCCACGCCGTGCCGGTCTTGCCGGCGACGCGGTAGCCGGGGATCGCCGCTTGGATGCCAGTGCCGGCGGGCGACACGACCGCCTCGAGCATCGTGACGAGCTGGCGCGCGACGCCCTCGTCGAGCACGCGCTCGCCGGGCACCGGCGCATCGACGCGGAGGAAGGACACGGGCCGCGACACGCCGAGCGCGCCGATCACCGCGTAAGCGTGGGCGAGCTGCAGCGGCGTCACCGACATGCCGTAGCCATACGCCATGGTCGCGATGCCGATCGGCCGCCAGTGCGAGTAGTTCGACAGCACGCCGGCCGACTCGCCGGGATAGCCGCTGGTCGTGACCTGGCCGAAGCCAAGTCGCGTCAGCGTCGACCAGATCTGCTCCGGCTCGATCGACAGCGCGATGCGCGCCATGCCGACGTTGGAACTCTTGGCGAGGATGGTGGCGAGATCGATCGCGCCGAAGTTGCGCTTGTCCTCGATGACCTTGACGCCGACCTTGTAGAAGCCGGGCGCCGTGTCGACGAGGCTGGTGTCGGTGTAGCGGCCGGTGGCCAGCGCCGCGGCAACCACGAAGGGCTTGATCGACGAACCGGGCTCGAGGATGTCGGTGGCGGCGCGATTGCGGTAGCCGGCCGGCTTGCGCTGGTCGCGATCGTTCGGGTTGTAGGTCGGCTGGTTCACCATCGCGAGCACTTCGCCGGTCGTGACGTCGAGCACGACGACCGAGCCCGACAGCGCGCGCTGCTCGCGGATCGCCGCCTTGAGCTCGCGGTAGGCGAGATACTGGATGCGCAGGTCCACCGACAGCACGAGGTCGCGACCGGGCCGCGCCGTGCGGATGCTCTCGACGTCCTGCACGACGCGGCCGAGGTTGTCCTGGATCACGCGCTTCGCGCCGTCCTCGCCGGCCAGCCAGTGATCGAACGCGAGCTCGAGGCCCTCCTGACCGGCATCGTCGACGTTCGTGAAGCCGAGCACGTGCCCCGCGACTTCGCCCGACGGGTAGTAGCGACGGTACTCGCGCGACGCATACACGCCCGGGATCGCGAGCGCGCGGATCTTGGCCGCTTCACCCGGCGGCAGATGGCGCGCGAGGTACAGGAACTCGCGCGACAGGTTGCTCGTCACGCGGCGCGCGAGCTCGTTCGGATCGCGCTTCAGCGCCTTGGCGAGCCGCGGCAGCTGGTCCGTGGCCTTCGACAGCTCGCGCGGATTCGCCCAGACCGTGTCGACCGGCGTGCTGACGGCGACAGGCTCGCCGAAGCGATCGGTGATCGTGCCGCGGTTCGCGGCGATCTGCGACACACGCGTGAAGCGCGTGTTGCCCTGGCTCTGCAGGAACTCGCGATCGACCAGCTGCAGGTCGACCGCGCGCCAGACGAGACCAACCGCGGCGACCGCGAACAGCGCGCCGACGAAGGTCGTGCGCAACCGGAACGAACGCGGGTGCACGCGCACCGCCGCGCGGCGCGGACTGCTGCGACCTGAGAACACCTTGCGCATCAGGCGGTCCTCACGGCGCAACCACCTCGATCTCGGCCGGACGCGGCGTCGTCATCCTGAGCTTCTGCGTCGCCACGCTTTCGACGAAGGCATGGGTCGACCAGGCGCTCTGCTCGAGCTGCAGCCTGCCCCAGTCGATCTCGAGCTCGTCGCGCTGGCGGTTCAACTGCTCGAGCTCGAGGAACAGCTCGCGGGCGCGATGCTTGCTGTAGATCGCGCCGGCCGCCGACCCCAACGTCAGCAGCCACAGCGCCGGCACGACCACCGACAGCACGCGCAGCGACGCCTTCATGCGGCCTCCTGCAGGCCGAGCTTCTCGGCGACGCGCAGCACGGCGCTGCGCGCGCGCGCATTGGCGGCGATTTCAGCGGCAGCGGCGCGCTGCTTGCGGCCCACCAGCCGCAGCGTCGGCCGCGCGTGCGGCGGCACCTCGGGCAAGCCGGCCCACATCGGGTCCTCGCTCGCGTGCGCGCGCATGAACTGCTTGACCAGGCGATCTTCGAGCGAATGAAAGCTGATCACGACCAGGCGACCGCCAGGCGCAAGCGCCGCGTGCGCCGCGTCGAGGCCGCGCTGCAGCTGGCCGAGTTCATCGTTGACGAGCATCCGCAGCGCCTGAAAAGAACGCGTGGCCGGGTGTTTGCCCGGCTCACGCGTGCGCACTGCGCTCTCAATGATCGCTGCAAGTTGCGCCGTACGGGTGATGGGGGTCTCCCGCCGGCTGGCGTCAATGGCCTGTGCAAGCTTGCGCGCGAATCGCTCCTCTCCAAACTCTGCAATCACCTTGCGAATCTCTTCGACGCTCGCCCGGGCGAGCCAGTCAGCAGCCGTCGGGCCGCGCGTCGTATCCATGCGCATGTCGAGTGGCCCGTCGCGCATGAAGCTGAAGCCGCGTTCCGCGACGTCGAGCTGCGGCGACGAAACGCCGAGGTCGAACAGCACGCCGCGCGGCGCGCGGCCTGGCGCATGCTGCTGCAGCACTGCCGCAAGCTCGGCGAACGGCGCGTGCACGAGCTCGAGGCGGGATTCGCCAGCGAAGCGCGCGCGGCCGTGTGCAATGGCCGCCGGGTCGCGATCGAGCGCGAGAACCCCACCAGCGGAGCCGAGTGCCGCGAGCAGCTTCGCCGTGTGACCGCCGCGCCCGAACGTCGCATCGACATAGAATCCATCCGCGACTGGCGCGAGCGCCGCGATCGCTTCGTCGAGCAGCACGGGAATGTGTGCATCCACCGCCGCTCCCCCGAAGACCGGACCGCCCCGCCAAACCACAGCCCCGATGCACGGCTTGCGCCGCGCACCTCCCTTGTCAGTGGTCTGCTCCGCTCACAGCGACAGCGAGTCGAGCTCGGCCGACAGATCCGAAGCGGTTTCCTCGCTCGACAGCCAGAAGTCCCGCTTCTGCTGCCAGCGCGCCTCGTCCCACAGCTCGAGCCGATTGCCCTGCCCCACCAGCATCGCGTGCCGCGACAAACCGGCGAATTCGCGCAGTTCCGGCGGCACCAGCAGCCTGCCCTGACCGTCGAGCTCGAGTTCCGTCGCGTGGCCGACCATCAGCCGCTGCAGGCGGCGTGACCGCTCGTGCAGCGACGGCAGGCTCATCAACTTGCGCTCGATCTGCTCCCAGTCGGGCAGCGGATAGATCAAGAGGCATTGGTCACGGTCGACGGTGACCACAAGCTTCCCTTCGCCGCGCTCGTGCGCGCGCTGGCGTTGCCGGGTGGGCAGCACCATCCGGCCTTTGTCGTCGAGGGTTACTTTTGTTGCACCGCGAAACATGACCGAATGGGCGAAAGATCGCCCATTTGCCTCCACTCTCCACCACTTGCCGCCACTATAGAAATTGGGCGCTCGGGGTGTCAACGGCTCGCGGAGAAAAATTTGCCGTCCTGCCAATAACTTACAGTCGATCGAGGCTGTATGGAAGCGCAGTCTCCCTACAAACCCCCATTGGTTTCAGAGGGTTAAATCTGAATGCTAAGAAAGAAGGCGGAGTCGGCCTGTAAGCCGGGTTCTGTCGAGGGTGACCATTCCTCTGGGATGACCGTCACCGGTCACCTCTAGCAGCCTACCCGGAAGTCACGCTCGCACTACGCGTTGCAGGTTGCCCTGCGACTTCCCTATTTGGCCTTGCTCCAGGTGGGGTTTGCCGTGCCGCGGAATGTTGCCACCCGCGCGGTGCGCTCTTACCGCACCGTTTCACCCTTGCCAGCACGCTTGCGCGCACTTCGGCGGTTTACTTTCTGTTGCACTTTCCGTGGGCTCGCGCCCCCCAGGCGTTACCTGGCACCTTGTCCGAAGGAGCCCGGACTTTCCTCCACATCTCGTGAGAAATGCAGCGATCACCCGGCCGACTCCGGGGCGCACCATACGCCCCATGCGCCGCAATAACAAATCAACCGGGGTCGGACTCCGCGATGCTGAGCGCAAGCGCATAGGCATCACTACGGCGCGCGCCGGTCAACTGCGCGGCCAGCGCAGCGGATCGCGACGGCGGCAGCTCGCGCAGCAGCACGCGCAGCGTCCGCTCCAACGCGACGCGCAGCGCGGCGTCGTCAGCGGTGTCGGCCTCGCCGCGCGTGGTGCGCGGCAGGCCCGCCACGACCAGCGTCAGCTCGCCGCGGCTCATGTTCGGGTCAGCCGCGGCGCGCGTCCCGAGTTCGGCGAGCGTGCCGCGATACACGGTCTCGAAGGCCTTGGTGAGTTCGCGCGCGACGATCGCCTCGCGCTCAGCGCCGAACGCGGCGGACATGTCAGCCAGCGCCTCGACGAGCCGGTGCGGACCTTCGAAGAACACCATCGCGCGGGTTTCGCCCGCCAGTTCCGCGAGGCGCGTGCGCCGCTCGCGCGACCTAGCGGGCAGAAAACCCTCGAAACAGAAGCGCTCGGCTGGCAGCCCGCTGATCGCGAGAGCCGCGGCGATGGCGGTCGGTCCGGGGATCGCGACGATGTCGTGGCCTGCGGCGGCGGCACTGCGCACCAGTTCGAAGCCCGGATCCGACAGCACCGGCGTGCCGGCATCGCTGACCAGCGCGATCGTCACGCCCTCGGCCAGCCGCGCCAGCAGGTCGGCGCTGCGCGCCCGTTCATTGTGCGTGTGCAACGACACGATAGGCCGCTCGATGCCGAAGGCCGCCAGCAACTGGCCAGTGCGGCGGGTATCCTCGGCGGCGACCAGATCCGCCCGCTGCAGCGATTCGCGGGCACGGGGCGACAGGTCGGCCAGATTGCCGATCGGGGTCGCCACCACCTCGACCCGGCCCCGGGCCGCGGTCGTGGGGGCTGCGCTGCGGGGAAGCTCGGGCCGATCCTTCATGCCCGGACACTATAATCGCTGCCGAGTCCACGCCGAGGATCCGCGATGCCGATGACCCGATCCCACCGCCCCGCTGCGCCGTCGCTGCGCCACCCGGCTGCGCGCCTGCCGCTGCTGGCGCTCGGCCTGCTGCTCGCGGCCGGCTGCACGAGCCTCGGGCCAAGCCAGGCGCCGCCGTCGCTCGACCGGGCCGAGAGCCTGCTGCGCAGCGGCGATGCCGCGCCGGCGGCCAGTGAGTTCGAGCGTCTCGCGGCCCAGAATCCGCCGGCGACTGCCTACGACTTCAAGCTGCGCGCGGCGCGCGCGTGGCTGCAGGCGGTGCGCCCCGGCGAGGCGTGGCGCGTGCTGGCGGCCGCGGATGCCGACGTCGCCGCCGGCTACGCGCCGACCGCCGCCCAGCGCACGGCGCGCGAACTGGCCCGCATCGACGTGCTGTTCGCCGAGGGCCAGGCTCAGGCCGCGTGGGCGCAGCTGGGCGCCGTGCCGGAGCCGGGCGAGCCGCGCCTGCGGGAGGCTTACCTCGAACTGCGCCAGCGCCTCGCCTTCGCGACGGCCCGCCCGATCGACGGCATCCGCGCCGAACTTGCCCGCGAGGCCGCCGCAACGGAGGCCGAAGCGAAGCTGCGGCTGCGCCGCGAACTGTATGCGCAGTTGCGCGCTGCCAGCGAGCGCGGCATCAAGCTCGAGCCCGCGGCTGCGGGCGGCGACGGCACGCTGCGTGGCTGGCTCGAACTCGGCCCGCTCGCCGCGCAGGCGCAGCGCGGCAGCGCGGCGCCGGCGCTCGCGGCCTGGCGCGCGCGCTACCCGACCCATCCGGCCGCCGATCTCGTTCGCAGCGAGATCGTCGCCGCGACGGGTGGCGCCGAGCGCGGTCGCAGCGACCACATCGCGGTGTTGCTGCCGCTGAGCGGCCGCGCCGCCAGCGCCTCCGCGCAGATCCGCGATGGCCTGCTGGCAGGCATGTACTCCGCGCCCGAGGCGACGCGCCCCGAGCTGCGCTTCTATGACACCGCCGAACTCGGTGTCGAAGTCGCCGTCGGCGCAGCGCTGGGGGGCGGCGCCGATTTCATCATCGGCCCGCTGCTGCGCGAAGAGGTGATCGCCGCGGCCGACGCGCTCGAGGGTCGGACCACGACGCTGGCGCTGAACTACCTGCCCAGCGAACGGGCCACCGACGGGCGCTTCTTCCAGTACGCACTGTCACCGGAAGATGATGCGCGGATCGTCGCGCGGCGCATCCTCGCCGATGGCCGGCGTCGCGGCATCGCGCTGGTGCCTGCCGGCGACTGGGGCGCGCGCGTGCTGGCCGCCTTCGAGCAGGAGCTGGTGCAGGGTGGCGGCGTGCTGCTCGCCTCGACCGAGTATGCGTCGGGCGCCAACGATCACTCGGCGGCGATCCAGGGCGTGCTGCGGCTGTCGGACAGTCGCGCGCGCGCGCGCCGGCTCGAGGGGGCGCTCGGCACCTCGCTCGAGTTCCTGCCGCGCCGGCGTGGTGACATCGATTTCATCTTTGCGCCGGCCCCCGCCGCCACGGCGCGCCAGTTGCGGCCGCAACTGCGATTCCACTATGCCGGCGACATCCCGGCCTACGCGACGTCCGATGCCTACGAGCCCGGCCTGACGGCGAACCAGGATCTCGAGGGGCTGATGTTCCCGGACATGCCGTGGGTGCTGTCGGGCGGACCGGGCGTCGAGCGACTGCGGGCCGCAACCGCGGCCGCTTTCGGTGACGCCGCGCGCAGCCGCGGCAAGCTGTACGCGTTCGGCCATGACGCCTGGCTGCTCGCGATGGCGCTGCGCGAGCAGGGCGGCGGCAATCCGACCGAACTGCGCATCGACGGCGCCACGGGCCGGCTGTCGTTCGATGCCGATGGGCGCACGCGCCGCGAACTCGACTGGGCGCAGGTGCGCGGCGGCAGCGCGCGCCTGCTGACGGCAAAGCCCGACTGACGCATGGCGCAGCGCGGGCCGGCGCCGGGCGTCCTGGGCGCCGCCGCGGAAGCCTGGGCGGCCGCCTGGCTCGAGCAGCAGGGCGCGCGCGTCGTGCTGCGCAACTTCCGGCGCCGTCGTGGCGAGCTCGACCTCGTCATCGAGCAGGGCGGCGCGCTCGCGATCGTCGAAGTCCGCTTCCGGGAGTCAGACGATTTCGGTGGCGCCGCGGCGAGCGTGGGCCCGACCAAGCAGCGCAGGCTCATCCTGGCCGCACAGCTGCTGCTGCAGTCGCGGCCGGACCTCGCGCGCTGGCCCGTGCGCTTTGACGTGCTCGCGCTGCGCGGCGCCTCGCCGGGCGACGCGCAGGAAGGCACGGAACCGTATCGGGTCGAGTGGATTCGGCACGCGTTCAGCGTGACGTGAATCGCAACGCTGCGCCGCGCGAGGCGGCGGCGCGCGAACTACTTGACGATCTTGAGCTGCGGGCGGCGGCCCGCGTCCTCGCCGGACGCCGGCCGGTCGGGCGCATCCTGCGGCGAACCGTCTGGCGGCTCGGAGCCGCCATCGTCGGCCGAGAACACCATGCCCTCGCCGGTCTCGCGCGCGTAGACGCCGAGCACCGCGGACACCGGGAAACGGACGTGGTGGATCACGCCCGAGAAACGCGCGTCGAACTCGACCCAGTCGTTGGCGATGTCGAGGCGCTGGGTCGCGGTGTAGCTCAGGTTCAGGACGATCTTGCCGTCCTTGATGTACGCGGCAGGCACGGTCGCGCCCTGCGCACCGGCGTTGACGATGACATGCGGCGTCAGCCCGCTGTCGGTCATCCACTGGTGCATGGCACGCAGCATGTACGGACGTCGCGACGGCCGCGGCTCACTCATGACCGGCCCTGCCTCACAGGCGCATCTCCTGCTCGGCGCTCGACAGCGTGCGCCGGAAGCCCGGCCGCGAGAACACGAGTTCGGCGTATTTCAGGATCGGCGCGGCCTGGGGCGGCAGCTCGATCTCGTAGTGCGGGAGGCGCCACAGGATCGGCGCGATGGTCGCATCGACCATCGAATACTCGCTGCTCAGGAAAAACGGCCGAACCTTGAACAGCTCCGTGCTCTGTACGATCGTGTCGCGCAGTTCTTGGCGCAGCTTCGGCTTCAGCTTCTTGTCGGGTTCGTCGTCGATCGCCTGCGCGGCGGGATACCAGTCGCGCTCGATGCGATACAGCGCGAGCCGCGTCTTGGCGCGCGCGAGCGGATCGACCGGCATCAGCGGCGGATGCGGGAAGCGCTCGTCGATGTACTCCATGATCACGCGCGCGTCATAGAGCACGAGGTCCCGGTCCACCAGCGTCGGCAGGCTGTGGTAGGGATTCAGATCGAGCAGATCCTCGGGCAGATTGCCGGCACTGACATCGACGACCTCGATGTCGAGCCCCTTCTCGCCCAGCACGATGCGGACCCGATGGCTCTGCGGGTCCCGCGCTGACGAGAACAGCGTCATGATCGATCGTCGGCCAGACAAGGCGAACTCCTCGGCGCGACGCGACGGGTTACTTGACGTCCTTCCAGTACTCCTGCTTCAGCAGGTAGGCGATACCTGTGAAGGCGAGCAGGAACAGGATCACCCACACGCCGACGCTGCGGCGCACGAGCTGAGCAGGCTCGCCGACGTAGTCGAGGAAGTTGACCGTATCACGGATGAACTCGTCGTACTCCGCTTCCGACAGCGAACCGGGCAGCCCCGGCTCGAACTTCAGGAAGGCCTGCTGCGTCGTGACCGAGCCATCCGAGGCCTTCTGCTCGAGCGTCTGGAAGGTCGCCTGCTGCACGCCCTGCAGCTCCGACAGCACATGCGGCATGGCCGTGCCGGGCAGCGCAAGGTTGTTGACGCCGGTCGGCTTGGACGGATCGGCATAGAACGTCTTCATGAACTGGAAGACGTAATCGGCGCCGCGCGACCGCACGATCAGCGACAGATCGGGCGGCGCCTTGCCGAACCACGCTTCGCCATCGGCCGGCGACAACGCCGTGACGATGTAGTCGCTCGCCTTGTCGCCGGGCAGAACGATGTACTTCTCGAGGTCGTCTTCCGGGATGCGCAGGTCTTTGGCGAGACGCGAGTAGCGCTTGTACTTGATCGAGTGACAAGCCGAGCAATAGCTCATGAAGTTGCGCGCACCACGCTGCAACGACGCGACACTGTCGATCTCGTTGCCGGCCTTCCAGGCGGTCCAGTTGACCCCGCCCTCGGCGATCGGGCCGGCGGCGGCCTGGACGTCGGAGACACCGAACAGCGCAGTGGCTGCGAGTGCCACGGCGAAGCTGGCGGCGGCCGAGCGGGATGGCTTGCGACGGGGAAGCATGTTCTTCAGCTCACTCATGGAATGTCACCCGCGACGGCGCTGGCCGGCACTTCTCGAACTTCGTGTACCAGGGCATCAGCAGGAAGAACGCGAAGTACAGAACCGTGAAGATCCTGGTGAGCAGCACATAGATGCCGCTGGCAGGCAGCAAGCCCAGCCAGGACAAGGCCAGGAAGGTAATCACGAACACGCCCAACGCGATCTTGGACAGGATGCCCTTGTAGCGGATCGACTTGACCGGCGAGCGGTCGAGCCAGGGGAGCAAGAACAGCACGACGATGGACAGCAGCATCAGCAGTGCGCCGAGTTGCTGATCCGGTACGGCGCGCAGGATCGCGTAGAAGGCCGTGAAGTACCACACCGGGACGATGTTCGCGGGTGTCGACAGCGGGTTCGCCGGCTCGAAGTTCGGCTTCTCGAGGAAGAGGCCGCCGAATGTCGGCACGAAGAACACGACGCTGCAGAACAGGATCAGGAACACGCCGACGCCGACGATATCCTTGACCGTGTAATAAGGATGGAACGGGATGCCATCGACGGGTTTGCCGTTGGGCGCCACGTTCTCCTTGATCTCGATGCCGTCCGGGTTGTTCGACCCCGTCTGACGCAACGCCACCAGGTGCAGCATGATCAGCAGTGCGATCGCGAACGGCAACGCCACGACGTGCAGCGCGAAGAAGCGGTTCAGCGTGGAATCCGCAATGCCGTAGTCACCACGGATCCACTCGACCAGACCCGGCCCTATGACCGGGATCGTGCCGAACAGGTTCACGATGACCTGCGCGCCCCAGTAGGACATGTTGCCCCAGGGCAGCACGTAGCCCATGAAGGCTTCGGCCATCAGCGCGAGGTAGATGAACATGCCGAGAATCCACAGCAGCTCGCGTGGTTCGCGGTACGAGCCGTACAGCAGCGCGCGGAACATGTGCAGGTAGACGACGATGAAGAAGAACGATGCGCCGGTGGAATGCAGGTAGCGGATCAGCCAACCCCATTCGACCTCGCGCATGATGTATTCGACCGAGTCGAACGCGGCGGCCTCGCTCGGCTTGTAGTGCATCGTCAGGAAGATGCCCGTGACGATCTGCAGCACGAATGTCAGCAGTGCCAGCGAGCCGAAGAAATACCAGATGTTGAAATTCTTCGGTGCGAAGTAGCCGGTCAACTGCGAGGCGACGAACTCGTCGACCGGCATCCGCTTGTTGAGCCAGGCCCAAAATCCACCGGACTTCTGTGCCGGCACGCTCTCTGGAGTGGCAGCCATTACGCAGCTCCCTGGTCAGCGGTCGCTGGCGCGCTGTTGGCATCGACGCCTACGACCAGTGTCTTGTCGTCACTGAATGAATACGGCGGGATCACGAGGTTCACCGACGCCGGCGCACCCTTGAACACGCGACCCGCCATGTCGAATTTGGAACCGTGGCAGGGGCAGAAGAAACCGCCTGGCCAGTCGGCGCCGAGGGAAGCGTCACCGGGCGTGAAGTGCTCCTTGGGGAGGCAGCCGAGGTGAGTGCAGGTCGCGATCACGACGAGGAACTCCGGGTTCAGGGCCCGCGCCGGATTCTTCGCGTATTCGGGCTGGTCGGATTCAGCCGACGCGGGATCCTTGAGGACCGCATCGACAGTCGCCAGCTTCGCCACCATTTCCGGCGTGCGGCGCACGACGTAGATCGGCAGCTTGCGCCAGCTGATGGTCGTCATCTGGCCGGGCTCGAGTTTCGTCAGGTCGAGTTCGTAAGGCGCGCCCATCGCCCGCGCGCGTTCCGACGGTTGCCACGATTTCACGAACGGCGTGGCGGCGAGCACGAAACCGACACCACCAGTCGCGGCCGTGGCCGCAACCAGGAATTTGCGCCGACTGACGTCGACTTCGCCCGGGGCCCCATCAGCGTATTCAGTCATCTGTGTCTCCAAAGGACCTGCGCGCCCGCTTCCATGCGAGCCCGAGACCAGACCTGCGCCGGGTAGCTGTCGCAATTAGCGGGATGCGGCGCATTATACACATCGTCGCAGGCTCGCCGCTCGCCCAACACCGCAATTCATGACCCGCGTACACAGCAGTCTGATCTTCCTGGCTGGTTCCATCATCGGCGGTCTCGCGCTGGCCTTCGTCGCGGTCTACCTGTGGCCGGACCTGCTGCCGCGAGCGCCCGCCAACGGTGCACCGGTCGCTGCCGAGCGGAACGTCGTTGCCGCTCCCGACGGTGCAACGGCCTCGGCCGAGCCCGCCGCCCCGGCAGCGGCAGCTACCGTGACGCCACCCCTGGCGCTGGGCGAGCCACGCAGTTTTGCGCCTGCGGTCGAACGCGCCGCGCCGGCCGTCGTCAACATCTACACCGCCCGGGTGGTCACCGAGCGCCTGCCGCGCAACCCGCTCGAGGAATTGTTCGGCGACCTTGGCCCGCGCTACCGTCAGCGGGTCGAGCGGGCACTGGGCTCCGGCGTCATCGTCGACAGCACCGGACATATCGTCACGAACCATCATGTGATCGCGAACGCCGATTCGATCCGCGTGCAGCTCGCCGACGGGCGCGAAGCCGAGGCGACGATCGTCGGGCGCGACCCGGACACCGATCTCGCCGTGCTCAGGATTGCCCTGACCCGACTGCCGGTCATGCCGCTGGGGCGCTCCGATGCGCTGCGCGTCGGCGACATGGTGCTGGCCATCGGCAATCCGATCGGCCTGTCGCAGACGGTCACGCACGGCATCATCAGCGCCACCGGACGCGGTCAGCTCGGCGTAGCGACGTTCGAGAACTTCATCCAGACGGATGCGCCGATCAACGTCGGCAACTCCGGCGGCGCGCTGATCGACACGACCGGACAGCTGATCGGCATCAACACCGCCGTGGTGGCCAAGAACCTCGGCGTCGAGGGCATCGGCTTCGCGATCCCGGTCAACCTGGTGCGCGGCGTGCTGCGCGAGATCATCGACAAGGGGCGGGTCGTGCGCGGCTGGATCGGCATCGCGCCCGAAGACATCGCCGATGACCAGGCGCGCCGGCTGGGTCTCGCGCGCGGCGGCGTCGTCATCACGAACCTGTACGTCAACAGCCCGGCGCTGGCGGCGGGCCTGCAGCCGGGCGATCTGGTGCTGGCCGTCGACGGCGCCGAAGTGCGCAGCGCGCAGGAAGCGCTGACGCGGATCGCGCGCCTCGCGCCCGGCAAGACCCTGCAGCTGCGCGTGCAGCGAGGCCAACAGGTCGCCGAGATCCCGATCGAAGTGACGGAGCGGCCGCGCGCTCAGCGCTAGGCCGGGGCAGCGCTGGGCCGGGGCAGCGCCAGGGCGGCGCGGCCCTAGTTCGGCACGCGGCGGATCTGCGCGCCGAGCCCGGACAGCTTCTCTTCGATCGATTCGTAGCCGCGGTCGATGTGGTAGATGCGCTCGATCTCCGTGCGCCCTTCGGCGACGAGCCCCGCCAGCACCAGCGAGGCCGACGCACGCAGGTCGGTGGCCATGACGGGCGCGGCCTGCAACTTCGGCACGCCCTTGATGATCGCGGTGTTGCCCTCGAGACGGATCTCGGCGCCCATGCGCCGCATCTCGAGCATGTGCATGAAGCGGTTCTCGAAGATCGTCTCGATGATCGTGCCGACGCCGTCCGCGATCGTGTTCAGCGCCGCGAACTGCGCCTGCATGTCGGTCGGGAAAGCCGGATACGGCGCAGTGCGCACGTCGACCGACTTCGGCCGCCGGCCGCGCATGTCGAGCTCGATCCAGGTGTCGCCGGTAACGACCCGCGCGCCGGCTTCCTCGAGCTTCGCAGTGACGGCATCCAGATGTTCCGGCCGGGTATTGCGCAGCTTCACGTGGCCGCCGGTGATGGCGCCGGCGACGAGATAAGTGCCACTTTCGATGCGGTCGGGCAGCACGTCGTAGTGCGTGCCATGCAGCTTCTCGACGCCCTCGATGATGATCTTGTCGGTGCCCGCACCCTTGATCTTCGCGCCCATCTTGATCAGGCAATCGGCCAGGTCGACGACCTCCGGTTCGCGCGCGGCGTTCTCCAGCACCGTCTGGCCCTCGGCGAGCGCGGCGGCCATCATCAGGTTCTCGGTGCCGGTCACCGTTACCGTGTCGAGCACGAGCCGCGCGCCCTTGAGGCGCCCGGCGCGCGCGCGGATGTAGCCGTTCTCGATGTGGATGTCGGCGCCCATGGCCTGCAGGCCGGCGACGTGGATATTGACCGGCCGCGCGCCGATCGCGCAGCCGCCGGGCAGCGAGACGTCAGCCTTGCCGAAGCGCGCCACCAGCGGCCCGAGCACGAGGATGGACGCGCGCATCGTCTTGACCAGCTCGTACGGCGCGAACGGCTCGCGCAGCGTGTTCGCGTCGACTTCGATGCGCATGCGCTCATCGACCGTGACCGACACGCCCATGCGCCCGAGCAGCTCGATCATCGTCGTGACGTCCTGCAGGTGCGGCACGTTGCCGATCGACATCGGTCCGTCGGCCAGCAACGTCGCGGCGACGATCGGCAGCGTCGCGTTCTTGGCGCCCGAGATCTTGACCTCGCCCTCGAGCGGGATGCCGCCCTGGATCTGCAGCTTATCCATGGCGCGGCGCGCTATTGTATTCGTCCGGCGTCAGCGCCTCGATCGACAGCGCGTGGATCTCGCGGCCCACCAGCTCACCGAGGGCGCGATACACCATCTGGTGCCGCGCGATGCTGCGCTTGCCGGCGAACTCCGGCGACACGACCAGCGCAGCGAAGTGCGTCTGGTCCTCCGACTCGACCCGCACCTGCGCCTCGGGCAGTGCGGCTCGGATCAGCTCGGCGACCTTGTCGGGATGCATTCAGGCTCTCTCTGACGGCTAACGATGGGCAGGCTGGGCGGCCAGGCGCCGCCACGGCGGCGCCTGGGGGCGGTATGATGCCATCGGTACTCCGCCGACGCTGCCCCGCATGAACCCGACACCCGCCCAGGCCGTTGCGGCCCTGACCGACGCCGACCTGATCGCTGCGGGCCGGCGCGCGCTCGGCATCGAGCTGCGCGGCCTCGCGGCGCTCGAACCGCGCGTCGGCGCCGCCTTCGTCGCGGCCTGCCGGCAGTGCCTCGCCTGCCGTGGGCGGGTCGTCGTCTGCGGCATGGGCAAATCCGGCCACGTCGCCAACAAGATCGCGGCCACGCTCGCCAGCACCGGCACGCCCGCGTTCTTCCTGCATCCGGCCGAAGCCAGCCACGGCGACATGGGCATGATCACGCGCAACGATGTGCTGATCGCACTGTCGAATTCCGGGGAAACCCCCGAGATCCTGACGCTGCTGCCCTACGTGGCGCGGCTCGGCGTGCCGCTGATCGCGCTGACCGGCAACGCGAACTCGACGCTGGCGCGGGCCGCTGCGGTGCATCTCGACGTCGGCGTCGCCGAGGAAGCCTGCCCGCTGAACCTCGCGCCGACGGCCAGCACCACCGCGACGCTGGCGATGGGCGACGCGCTGGCCGTGGCGCTGCTCGAAGCGCGCGGCTTCACGCGCGACGACTACGCCCGCTCGCACCCGGGCGGCGCGCTGGGTCGCAAGCTGCTGCTCCACGTCAGCGACGTCATGCGCCAGGGCGATGCCGTGCCGCAGGTCACGCCCGACACGCCACTGGCGACCGGGCTGCTCGAGATGTCGCGCAAAGGCCTGGGCATGACGGTCGTGGTCGACGCCGTCGGCCGGGTGGCCGGCGTGTTCACCGACGGCGACCTGCGGCGGGCACTCGACCAGCGCGTCGACGTGCACCGCGCCAGCATGCGCGAAGTGATGACCTACCCCTGCAAGAGCATTGGCCCGCGCGAGCTGGCCGCGGAGGCCGTGCGGCTCATGGAAACGCACCGGATCACGGCCCTGCCGGTCGCCGACGCCGACGGGCGGCTGGTCGGCGCGCTGAACGTGCACGACCTGCTGCGCGCGGGGGTCATGTAGCGTGGCGCGCCGTCGGCGCCTGCGGCTGCTGGTCCTCGACGTCGACGGCGTCCTGACCGACGGCCGGCTGTTCTACGGGCCGCGCGGCGAGACGCTCAAGGCCTTCCACGTCCGCGACGGCCATGGCATCAAGCAGCTGCTGGCCCGCGGCATCGCGATCGCCGTGATCTCGGGGCGGCGCTCGGCGGCCGTGCAGAAGCGCTGCCGCGAACTGGGCATCCGCCACGTGTTCCAGGGTGTCGAGGACAAGCTCGGCTGCTTCGAGGCCTTGCGCGCCAAGGTCGGCTGCGAGCCGGCCGAATGTGGCGCGGTCGGCGACGACACGCCGGACGCCGCGCTGCTGCGGCATGTCGGCTTCGGCTTCGCCGTCGCCGACGCCCACCTCGATGCGCAGGATGCGGCGCGCTACATCACGCGCAGCGCAGGCGGCCGCGGCGCCGTCCGCGAAGTCTGCGACTGGCTGCTTGCGGAGGGGCTGGCGTGACGGCGACCGCGCCGCTGCGACACGCCGTGCTGCTCGCCCCGCTGCTGCTGCTCGGCGCCTGCGCGCGCGACCCCAATGCCGAAAATGGCGCGCTCGCGGACGCTGACCGCGGCGATCCGGGATTCGAAGCGCGCGGCGCCGAGATCATCGAAACGGGACCGGATGGCCAGCCGCGCTACCGGGTGCGCGCCGCCGTCATCTCGCAGGACCCGGCGAGCCGCAATGTGCTGCTGCAGCAGGTCGAGCTGCGGCTCGCCGACGCCGATGGCGCAAGCTGGGCGGTCGACGCCCGCAGCGGCCGGATGCCCGCCGACGGCCAGGCCATCGAGCTCACGGGCGACGTGCGGGTCAGCGGCCGCGCCGCGCCGCGCGACGAACCGATCTCGATCCGCAGCGAACGCCTCAGTTACGCCTTCGACCAGCAGCTCGCGCGCAGCGACACCGACGTCACGCTGACGATGGGCGCGCGCGCGCTGGAAGCGCGCGGCTTCGTTGCGGATTTGAAGGCAGGCCGGGTGCGGCTAGAATCAAAAGTGCATGGCCGCTTCAATCCCCAATGATGCCCTGCAGGGGCGCCGCGCCGGCGGCCTGCGGCCAGCGCCGCTTGCCGCCGCGATCGGCATCGCGCTGCTGATCCCGGCAGCGCACGCGCAGTCGCCGTCCCCAGCGCCACCCGCGACGCCGGCCACGGCGGCACCGGCCAAGCCCGCGACCGGCCCGCGCGACCAGGCCGTCTCGCTCGATGCGGCATCGTCGGACGTCGACTACCGCAGCAACACGGTGATCTTCCGCGATGTCGTCATCACGCAGGGCAATACGCGCGTGTCCGCCGATGCAGCGCGCGCGACCGGCCTGAACTTCGAAAACGCGACCTGGAATTTCACGGGCAACGTCCGCATCAGCGTCGACGACGGCGCGCTGCGCTCTAGCGAAGCGGTCGTGAACTTCGCCGCCAATCGGATCGCGCGCGCGACGATCACGGGCTCGCCGGCCGAGTTCGAGCAGCAGCGCAGCGACAGCGGGGAACTCGCGCGCGGGCGCGCGGGTCGAATCGAGTATGATGTCCCCGCGGGCACCGTGACGCTGTCCAAGGCAGCCTGGCTCACCGATGGCCGCAATGAAATCAGCGGCCAGCAACTCGTCTACAACGTGCGCGAGCAGCGCGTGCAGGCCGAAACGCGCCCCGGCGCGACCGATCGCGTCCGCATCACGATACGTCCGCGCGACGACGGCGCGGCCCCGTGAAGGAACTGCGCGCCGAGCACCTTGCGAAGGCTTACAAGGCTCGCAAGGTTGTCACGGACCTGTCGCTGCGCGTCGCGAGCGGCGAAGTCGTCGGCCTGCTCGGGCCGAACGGCGCCGGCAAGACGACCGCGTTCTACATGATCGTCGGGCTGGTGCCCGCGGACACCGGGCGCATCGTGCTCGATGACCGCGACATCACGGCCGAGCCGATCCACCGCCGCGCGCAGCTCGGCATCGGCTACCTGCCGCAGGAAGCCTCGGTGTTCCGGCGCCTGTCGGTCGCCGACAACATCATGGCCATCCTCGAGACGCGCGCCGACCTCGACCGGGCCGCCCGCCAGGCGCGCCTGGAGGAGATCATCGCGGAACTGCGCATCGGCCACGTGCGCGAAAGCCTCGGCATGGCGCTGTCGGGTGGCGAGCGCCGCCGCGTCGAGATCGCGCGGGCGCTCGCGGCCGAGCCGCGCTTCCTGCTGCTCGACGAGCCGTTCGCCGGCGTCGACCCGCTGTCTGTGGCCGACATCCAGCGGATCATCCGCGAGCTGGCCGCCAAGGGCATCGGCGTGCTGATCACCGACCACAACGTACGTGAAACCCTGGGGGTTTGCGGCCGTTCCTACATCATTGGCAACGGAACTGTGATCGCTGCCGGATCTGCAGAGGAAATCCTTGCCAATGCCCAAGTGCGTGAGGTGTACTTGGGCGAGTCATTCCGTCTCTAGCGCACGATGCTGAAGCCTTCACTGCAGCTCAAGCTGGGTCAGCAACTCACGATGACCCCGCAGCTGCAGCAGGCCATCCGCCTGCTGCAGTTGCCTGCACTCGAACTGCAGGCGCACATTCGCGAACTGCTCGAAAGCAACGTCATGCTCGAGCCCATCGAGGAGGCGGACGCGACCGGCACCTTCGAGATGCTCTCACCGCTGGCCGAATCGGCCCGCAACACCGAAGACCACGGCCCCACGGCCGACGCCGACGCAGCGCCCGATGCGATCGAAGTCGAAGTCATCGAGGATGCCTGGGCCGAGCGGACCGCGGGCGCATCGGACACGCCCTACGGCGGCGGCGGCGATGACGACCGGCAGCAGGAGATCGCCGACGAATCCGGGCGTTCGCTGCACGAATACCTGCTGTCCCAGCTCGAACTCGCCGGCCTGTCGGAGACCGATCTGGCGATCGCGACCACGCTGGTCGACGCGATCAACGACGACGGCTACATCACCGAATCGTTGGCCGACATCGCCGCGACACTGCGGCCCGAAATCGACTGCGACGAGGAAGAAGTCGAGCGGGTGCTGATGCTGGTGCAGATGCTGGACCCGGTCGGTATCGGCGCGCGCTCGGTCAGCGAGTGCATCTTGCTGCAGCTCGAACAGCTCGATGCCGGCACCCCGGGCCTCGCGCTGGCGCGCCGGGTTGCAGCGCAGCATCTGGATCTGGTCGCGGGTCGCGACATCGCGGCGCTGCGCCGCGCGCTCGCCGCCGACGACGAGACGCTCGACCATGCGCTGGCCCTTGTGCGTTCCTGCCACCCGCGGCCCGGCACGGTGATCAGCGGCGCAGCCCCGGAATACGTCGTGCCCGACGTTTTCGTGCGGCGCACCGAGCGCGGCTGGTCGGTCGAGATCAACCCGTCGACGATGCCGCGTGTGCGCCTCAACGAGGGTTACGCCAGCCTGATCGGCCGCGGCAGCAGCCACGCGACCATGCGCTCCCAGCTGCAGGAAGCCCGCTGGCTGCTGAAAAGCCTGGAGATCCGCAACGACACGCTGACCAAGGTGGCGCGAGCCATCGTCGAGCGCCAGGCGGATTTCCTCGACCAGGGCGAGGAGCACATGCGGCCGATGATCCTCAAGGACATCGCCGAGGCGATCGACATGCACGAATCGACCATCTCGCGCATCACCTCGGGCAAATACATGCACACGCCGCGCGGCGTGTTCGAGCTGCGCTATTTCTTCTCTAGCCAGGTCGAGGGCGAGGACGGTCGCGGCACGTCATCGACGGCGATCCGGGCCAAGATCCGCAAGCTGATCAAGGAAGAAAGCCCGGTTGAACCGTTGTCGGATGCCCGGCTGGCCGAAATCCTCTCGCAGGAGGGAATTCCGGTCGCGCGCCGCACGGTCGCGAAGTATCGTGAGGCCCTGGGCCTCGCGTCCTCGGCCGAGCGCAAGCGCAGCGCCGCGCGCGCCTAGAGATTGAGAGCCAAGTGTCAGAAGACAGTCAGGAGTCCCCCATGCAGCTGAACGTCACTGGACATCACGTCGAAGTCACCCCCGCACTGCGCGCGTACATCGAGAAGAAGCTCGAGCGCATCACGCGCCATTACGACCACGTCATCGACGTGCACTGCATCCTGACGGTCGAGAAGCTGAGCCAGAAGGCCGAAGCCACGCTCAGGGTCCGCGGCAATGACATCCACGCGGACGCAACCGACGGCGACATGTATGCCGCGATCGACGCGCTGAGCGACAAGCTCGACCGCCTGGTCAAGAAGCGCAAGGAAAAGATCACCGACCACCACGCCGTCGAGGGCCGCAGCGCCCGGCAGTAGGCCGGGTCTCGCGCGCGGCAACGGGGACGGGTGTACGGCATGGACTCGATGCGCCTGATCCTCGTCGGCGGGCTGTCGGGCGCGGGCAAGACCGTGGCCCTGAACATGCTCGAGGATGTCGGCTTCTATTGCGTCGACAACCTGCCCGCGCCGCTGCTGCAGACGTTCGTCGGTCACGCGCTGCGCGCCGAGTCCGACGTCTTTGCGCGCGTCGCGATCGGCATCGATGCGCGCAATGCCGCTGCCGACATCGACGCCCTGCCCGGCGTCGTGCAGCAGCTCAAGCGCAGCGGCGTGCGCTGCGAGCTGCTGATGCTGCTCGCGAGCGAAGACGAACTGCTGCGCAGGTACGCTGAGACCAAGCGGCGCCATCCGCTGAGCCGCGAAGGCCACGACCTGCGCGACGCCATCAGTCGCGAGCGGCAGCTGCTCGAGCCGGTCATCGACGCCGCCGACGTCATCGTCGACACGACCCGGCTCGGCGTGCACGGCCTGCGCGACGTCATCCTGCAACGTATCGAGGGGCGCGCGCGCGGCGAACTGTCGATCACGTTCGAGTCGTTCGGCTTCAAGCACGGCCTGCCGGCCGATGCCGACTTCGTGTTCGATGCGCGCACGCTGCCCAACCCCTACTGGGATCCGTCCCTGCGCTCGCTGACCGGCCTCGACCCCGAGGTGATCCGCTATCTCGATGCGCAGCCCGCCGTGCAGCAGCTCTGCAACGACATCGCGAACTTCGTCGCGGCGCGCATTCCCGAGCATCAGGCCGGCAACCGTCGCTACCTGACGATCGCGATCGGCTGCACCGGCGGCCAGCACCGCTCGGTCTATCTCGTCGAGCGGCTCGCGGCGCGTTTTGCACCGGCCCATCCCAGCGTCCTGACACGCCACAGCTCGCTGCCGGCACGGTGACGCCGTGAACGCAGCGCTCAGTCCTGGCAAGGAGGGCCGCCTCTCCGCGCTGCGCGAAGCGCTGGCGGCCGGCACGATGCGCCAGGCGCATCGCATGGTGAACTCGCTGCACCCGGCGGAGATCGCGTTGCTGCTCGAGTCGCTGCCGCCCGCGCAGCGCGAGATCGTCTGGGAGTTCGTCGATCCGGAGCTCGAGGGCGAGGTGCTGGTCGAGACCAGCGACAACGTCCGCCAGGCGCTGATCGATGGCATGGAGGCCGAGGAACTGGTCGCCGCCGCAGAGGGCATGGAAGTCGACGACCTCGCGGACCTGGTCGGCGACCTGCCCGAGGCCGTGACGCGCCAGCTGCTGCGCTCGATGGACCAGCAGGATCGCGAACGCCTGCGCACGGTGCTCAGTTACGCGCAGGACACCGCCGGCGGCCTGATGAACACGGACACCGTCAGTGTCCGGCCGGACGTCACGCTCGAGGTCGTGCTGCGCTACCTGCGCATGCGCGGCGAGCTGCCGGAGAAAACCGACCGCCTGTTCGTCGTCGACCGGGATGATCGCTACTTCGGCACGATCTCGCTGACGCGACTGCTGACCGAAGATCCCGAACAGACCGTCGGCGCGAGCCTCGACAGCGAGGCCCCGCGCATCGAACCCGAGATGACCGCGCACGACGTCGCGCGACTGTTCCAGGACCTCGACCTGCTGTCGGCCGCGGTCGTCGACACGAACGGACGGCTGCTCGGCCGCATCACGGTCGACGACGTCGTCGACGTGATCCGCGAGGAGGCCGAGCATTCGGTCATGTCGATGGCGGGCCTGCAGGACGAGGAAGACCTGTTCGCCGGCATCATCCCATCGACGCGCCGCCGCCTGCTGTGGCTGGGCATCAACCTGCTGACGGCCATCCTGGCCGCCGCGGTCGTCAAGAGCTTCGAGGGCACGATCGAGAAAGTCGCTGCGCTCGCCGCGCTGATGCCGATCGTCGCCTCGATGGGCGGCATTGCCGGCACTCAGACCGTGACGCTGCTGATCCGCGGCCTCGCGCTGGGCCAGGTGCAGTGGGCCAACGCGCGCTGGCTGCTGTGGAAGGAAATCGCCGTCGGCGGTCTCAACGGCCTGATCTGGGCAGTGGTCATCGGCGCGATCACGGTGCTTTGGTTCAAGACCTGGGAGATCGCGGCCATCATCGCCGCTGCGATGCTGATCAACCTGCTGGCCGCGGCCGCGGTCGGCGTGCTGGTGCCGCTCGCGCTGCGCCGGATGAAGATCGATCCAGCGCTGTCGGCCGGCGTGATCCTGACCACGTTCACCGACTGCATCGGCTTCGCGACGCTGCTCGGCCTAGGCGCGCTGTTCCTGACCTGACCTGGCGTCGATGCCGAGAAACGGCGCGATGACGGCGCGCTGCGCCAGCGCGTCGCGGTAGCCCAGATCGATCAACGCACGCGTGTAGCTCGCCTCGAACAGCAGATAGCTCGCCAACAGGCTGCCGGCAGCGCCTCGCGCACCGATCACGGCCAGCAGCGCCCGCAGGCTGCGTGGCAGGCTGCCGGCGTGGTGGGCCGCGATGTCGCGCGGATCCACGCTCGGCGACACCAGCGCGCTGTCGATCTGGCGCAACTCGCCACTCGCGGCGCCAAGCTGGCGGCTGATGCGGTTCAGGCGCGATATCTGCTCGAAATCCGCTTCGAGCTGGTCGCTGAACAAGGTGTCGAGCATGAAGCCGAACAGCTGGCCGGACGTCGGCGCGCGGTCGCGCCCGATCACGCTGCCGATGCCCGCGGCCTGTCGCGCCCGCACGCCGATCACGAGCAGCTGCTCGGCGCCGAGGTGCACCGCCGGCGACAGCGGCGCGCTCTGGCGCATGGCGCCGTCGCCAAAGTATTCATCGCGCAGCTGGACCGCCGGGAACAGGAACGGGATCGCGGCGCTCGCCATCAAGTGATCGAGCTGCAGCCGCGTGCGCAGGCCGAGCCGCGGCGCACGCGACCACTCGGCGATGCCATCCGCCGCGTCGAAGAACGCGGTCGAACGGCCGCTGCCATACGCCGTCGCGCACAGCGCCACCGCGCGCAGCAGACCCGAGTCGACGTTGCGGTGCAGGGCATCCCAGTCGACCGACAGCCGCAACAGCCGCCGCAACGGCGCGTTGTCGAACAGCGAGCGCGGCGCGGCGAGCAGATAGCCGCCCGACAGTGCGGACAACGTCCAGTGCGCGCCCGCGCGCAGCATCGCGCGGGCGTCGGCGCGGAACACCTGTTCGACGTGGAAATTGGCCCAGACTTCGACCAGTTCGCCGATCGCCTCGCGCCAGCGATGCGCGCCGGCCGCGACGACGGCGGCCGCAACGCCGCCCGCCGAGGTGCCGATGACGATGCCGAACGGCCAGGGCGCGCCGGGCGGCGCCAGTTCCGCGATCGCCTTCAGCACGCCGACCTGGTATGCGGATCGCGCGCCGCCGCCCGACAGGATGAGCCCGCGGCGGCTGCTGTTATGATCGATGCTCACGGCCATTCAGTGCGAAAGGAGTTGCAGATGATGGTACGCAGTCGCGCTCTTGCTGTCGCGCTCGCCGCGCTGCTGGTCGGCGGCGGCTTCGCTGCGCCGCCCGCGCACCCCGCACCACAGCGCCCCGCCGTCGGTGCCGTCGCACCCGCATTCCGGCTGCAGGACCAGACTGGCCAGTGGGTCACGCTCGAGCAGCACCGCGGCAAGTGGGTCGTGTTGTACTTCTACCCCAAGGACAACACGCCGGGCTGCACGACCCAGGCCTGCGAGTTCCGCGACAACATCTTCGCATTCCGGCGCGCCGATGCCGTGATCCTCGGCGTCAGCGTCGACGACGTCGACTCCAAGAAGCAGTTTGCGAGCGAGCACAGCCTGCCGTTCCCGGTGCTGGCCGACGCCAGCAAGGCGGCCGCGAAGGCCTACGGTGTGCTGTACAAGGCCATGGGCATCATGGAAGTCGCGCGCCGCGAGACTTTCCTGATCG
This sequence comes from uncultured Steroidobacteraceae bacterium, assembly GCA_964586725.1. Classification (GTDB taxonomy): domain Bacteria; phylum Pseudomonadota; class Gammaproteobacteria; order Steroidobacterales; family Steroidobacteraceae; genus UBA964. Next base: position 38,129 of record CAZPJE010000083.1, read on the forward strand.
ACCCGCAGGGCCGTATCGCGAAGTACTACCCGTCGGTCAACCCCAAGGGTCACTCCGAGGCCGTGCTGGCCGACATCCAGGCGCTGCAGCGCCAGGGCGCGCTAACGCCCTAGCGTCGGCGCGGCGGGCCGGCGAGGTCCTTGAGCAGCACGTACCACTGCTGCAGTCCCGCGTAGAACGACGCGACTGGAATGCGTTCGTTCAGTCCGTGCGCAAACGAATCGCTGTTCTTCATGAACGTCTCGGCGACACCGTAGGTGGGAATACCCGCCGCGCGGAATATGGCCCCGTCGGTGGCGCCGAGCGCCTGGAACGGGATGACCTTGAGCCCTGAGTGACGTTGCTGCACGGCGCGCGTCACGGCGGCGATCACGTCGTCGCGCAGCGGCGAAGCGTCGCTGAACGTCGGCTCATAGAGCATCCTCACTTCGATCTGCTTGCCGGCGAGCTGCTCGAGCGTCTGCTGCACGGCCTGTACGGGCACGCCCGGGAAGATGCGGCAGTTGACCGTGGCCGTGGCGGACTGCGGCAGCGCGTTCGCGGCATGACCGCCGCTCAGCATCGTGGCCACGCAGGTCGTGCGGATCTGCCCGACGTAGGCAGGATCCTTGCCCAGCACCTCGGCGGCCGCCGCATCGAGCGGCTCCTCGGCGAAACGCCGCAGCGCGGCACCGAGCGCGCCGGGCGTGCGCTCGCCTTCGGCGCGCAGCCCCTGGCGGGTGGTCTCGTTCCACATGACCGGGAACTGGTAGGCCGCGAGGCGGCCCATTGCGGCCGACAGCTCGTAGATCGCGTTGTCGGCGCGCGGCTTGGAGCTGTGCCCGCCCGGGTTGCGCGCGGTCAGCTCGAAATCGGCGTAGGTCTTTTCGGCGGTCTGCAGCGAGAAGAACAGCGGCTCGCCCGTGGCCTCGTCGAGCGTGCCGCCGCCCGCGTCCGTGTTCAGCGCGAACTCGGCGTCGATCAGCGCGCGGTGGTTGCGCACGGTGTCCAGCGTCGTGAACTGCGCGGTCTCCTCGTCGCCACTCAGGTAGATGATCACGTCGCGCGAGGGCACGAAGCCCTCGGACTTCAGGCGCAGGAACGTGGCGACCAGCGAGATCGCGCCGCTCTTGTTGTCGTCGACGCCGCGCCCGAAAAAGTAGCCATTCTCCTCGACGAGCGTGAACGGGTCGCGCTGCCAGTCGGCGGGATCTGCCTCGACGACGTCCATGTGCGCGAGCAGCAGGATGGGCTTGCCGCCCCTGCCGTTGCCGCGGTAGCGCACCACCAGCGACGCGGAATCGCGCAGCGGCAGGATGCGGACGTCGGCTGCCGGAAACCCGCCGGCGCGCAGTTGCGACGCGAGGTAGTCCGCCATCTTCGGCACTTCCTTGTGCTGCGCCGTGGTCCGCATCGCGATGACGCGGGCGAGCATCTCGCGTGCCTGCGCGTCATGCGCAGACAGGGGCTGCGGCGCCTGTTCGGCAGCCGGCAATGGCGAGGCGAGGACGACGCTGCAGGCGAGCAGCAGCGCGCAGAGATGCCGCGGGCGCGGCGCAAGTGCAGGCTTCATGCGGCGAAAGCATAGTGATCGCGCGCGAGGCTTGCCAGACCCGTGTCCACCACCCATGGACTGGTGCACGCGACGCCTGGCCGCGCGCCCGGTCAGAACTTCTGCGTGTACTTGAAGCCGATCAGCCGCGGGCGGTTCGGGATCGTGTACGGCTGGTTGCCGCACAGCGTGTTGCCGTCGAAGCCGTTGATCGCGCACTGCGTCGTGAAGGTGACTTCGCCGCGTTTGTCGAACAGGTTCTGGATGAAGAACTCGTACTCGTAGTTGTCGGCGGAGGCGCCCAGCGCGAAGTCGGCGGTCGTGTAGGCGGCGAGCTGCCCGAGCGGCAGACGGTCTGCCGTCTGCAGGTCGGCCCAGTTGCTGCCCTGATAGACCGCCGCGAGCTGCACATGTCCATCCATGCCGCCCAGCGGGAAGCCATAGCGCGCCGTCACGTTGCCCTTGAACTTCGGCGTGACCGGCAACTGCGTGCCGGCCGGCGCGTTGGGCGGCGAGCACGCCGACGCATCGAAGCAGTAGTCGGACGCCAGCTCGGTATCGGTCAGCGCGAAACCACCCGTGATCGTCAGGTTGTCAGTGGCCGCCCACGACAGGTCGACCTCGAGGCCGCGCACTTCCGCGTTGCCGGCATTGCGGATCTCGGTCAGGCCGTTGAGGCCCAGATAGGAGAACTGGATGTCGTCCCACTTCAGGAAGAACAGCGCGCCGTTGAAGCGCAGCGTGTTCGCAGCCCATGTGGTCTTCCAGCCGAACTCGTAGTTGGTCAGGAAGTCGGCGTTGTACGGCGGCAGCGTGCCGCGCCGGTTGATGCCGCCGGGCCGGAAGCCCTCCGAGTAGGTCAGGTAGACCATCTTGTCGTCGTCGATCTTGTAGGTCGCGTTGACCCGCGGGGTCCAGCCGTCCTCCTCGACCTCCTTGTCCAGGTTCACGCATGGGCCGCCGTTGACGCCCCGGCCGACGCCCACCGGCGTGAAGCAGGCGGCCTCGCCGGTGCGGCTCGAGAAGTTGCCGCTGTAGCCGAAGAAGCCGATCAGCGAATTGCGCGCCTCGAAGTAACGCACGCCAGCGGTCAGCGACAGCTTGTCGGTGGCGTCGAAGGTGACTTCGCCGAACGCGGCATAGTCACGATCGACGCGCTACTGGTTCGTCAGCCAGATCGTGTCCGGATAGCCCGTGACCGCCAAGGCATCCGCGAAATTGCGGATGTAGTAGTTCTGCAGGATGTCGTGGACCTGCCGCTGGTAGAACAGGCCGCCGACCGCGCGCACGCGACCTTCGCCCGCCGTCGAGAAGCGCAGCTCGTGGCTCTGGCGCTTGTAGCCATCCTTGCCGATCGTGCCCTGCGTCGGCTCGATGACGTTGCCGGCGTTGTCGTAAATGTATGCGCCGGAACCGTAGTTCACGTCATAGAATAACGAGTAGTCGGAGTAGTCGGCCAGCGTGTCGGCATCGCGCTTCAGGTAAGCGCCGGCGTAGACGACGTTCAGATTCGCGACCTTGCCTTCGACCGTCAACGCGAGCTGGGCCCAGCGATGCTCGAGCGATTCCGGCAGGAAACGCGACACCTGCAGATCGCCCAGCGCCGGGTTGTAGCTGAAGCTGCCACCCGCCTTCGCATGGCGCCGAGTCGATCCGCGATGCGATCGAGGCCGGCGTCGACACGATCGAGCACGCCTCGCTGATCGACGCGGCCGGCCTCGCGCTCGCGCGCGAACGCGGCGTTGCGCTCGCGATGGACGTCTACAAGGCGACTGGATCGACACGGAAGGGCGGCGCGAGGGCTGGCCGGAGGAATTCCTGCGCAAGAACCTCGAGACCACCGAGGCACAGCGCCAGGCCTTCACGCAGGCCGTGCGCGCGGGCGTCGAGGTCGTCTACGCCACCGATGCCGGGGTGTTCCCGCACGGGCTGAATGCGCGGCAGTTCCGCATCATGGTGGAGCGCGGCATGACGCCGATGCAGGCGATCCAGGCCGCGACGTCGCGGGCGGCGCGCGCGATCGGCTGGCAGGATCAGGTCGGCGCACTGCAGCCTGGCCTGTACGGCGATCTGATCGCCGTGCGCGGCGACCCCCTCGAGGACATCACCGTGCTCGAGCAGGTGGATGTCGTGATCAAAGGCGGCCTGCCCTTCAGGCAAGGCGCCGGCAAAGCGCTTAGAATTCCGCGCTGACCAGGACCCTGAGACACCCGATGCCCGCTTCGTCCCTCGCCGACTTCCGCCAATCGCTCGCGGCGACCCGGCGCGATTTCCCGCAGGCGCTGACGCTGCCCGGCCCCGCCTATACATCGGACGAAGTTTTCGCCGCAGAGCGCCGCGAGATCTTCGCCCGCAGCTGGACCTGCGTCGCGCGCGCAACCGACGTGCCGGCGGCTGGCGACCATGTCGTCGTCGACGTTACCGGTGATTCGGTGCTGCTGCTGCGCGGCGCCGACGGCGTCCTGCGCGCGTTCTACAATGTCTGCCGGCATCGCGGCTCGCGGCTCGTGCTCGAGGCCTGCGGCCAAGGCGCGACGCGCCTGCTGTGCCCCTACCATGCGTGGTCGTACCAGATCGACGGCAGCCTCGGCGGCGCGCCGCAGATGCCGGCCAGCTTCCGGCGCGAAGACCACGGCCTCCTGCCGGTGCGGATGGAGATCTTCCACGGCTTCGTGTTCGTCAACCTCGACGCGGACGCGCCGCCGCTCGCGGTGCAGTTCGCGCAGCTGCCCAACCTCGACCGTTACCGCATGGGCGAGCTCGTCCGCGGGCCGCGCTTCGAGTACGACGTCGCGGCGAACTGGAAGCTGATCTGCGAGAACTACAGCGAGTGCTACCACTGTCCGAGCGCGCATCCGCAGCTCGCGCGCCTCACTGAACTCATCGGCCGCAGCGAGCGCGCGATCGAGGCCGGCGACTGCTTCAACGGCGGTCCGATGCGGCTGCGCGACGGCATCGAGACGATGTCGGGCAGCGGCCGCAGCCCGCTGACAGGCATCGCCGGCCTCAGCGATGCCGAGGCCAGGCTCGTCAACTACTACGTGATCTACCCGACGCTGCTGCTGAGCCCGCATCCGGACTACGTCATGGTGCACCTGCTGTGGCCGCTCGCGCCGGACCGCACCCGGGTCGTCTGCGACTTCCTCGTGGGCGCCGCCGATGCCGCGCGCAGCGCGGACGAGCTCGCCGACGTCACGACGTTCTGGGACGTCACCAACAGGCAGGACTGGCAGCTGTGCGAGCGCGTGCAGGCGGCCGCCGGCTCGCGCGGCTTCCTGCCCGGGCCTTACCAGACCTCCGAAGACTGCGTCCACACCTTCGACCGCTGGTACGCCGACCGCATGGCCAACGCCACGTGAGCGCAGCGCGTCGCTACGACGTGATCGTGATCGGGGCCGGCCACAATGGCCTGACCTCGGCGGCCTTCCTCGCGAAGGCCGGGTTGCGCGTGCTGGTGCTCGAGCGCAACACCTGGATCGGCGGCGCGGCCGTGAGCCGCAGCCTGCACGAAAACTGGCTGTACTCGAACTGCTCCTATGTGTCATCGCTGCTGCGCCCGGAGATCTTCCGCGGCCTCGAGCTCGCGAAGCACGGCCTGCAGATCGTGCCTTATGGCGGCGGCGTCACGTTCACGCGCGACGGCGACCTGCTGGGCGGCTACATCGACAAGGACGTCAAGCGGCGCGAGATCGCGCGCTTCAGCGCGCGCGATGCCGATGCCTGGATGCGCTACTCGCGCGACACCATGCGCCAGTGCCGCTTCATCCGCTCGATGCTGCTGCGCACGCCGCCCGACCCCGCTTCGTTCAAGCCGCGCGACCTGCGCGAGCTGCTGCACTTGGGGCGCGAGTTCGGCAAGCTCGGCGAGCAGACGATCTACGACACGATCCGCTTCTACACGCTGAGCATCGCCGACTACCTGAGCGAGTATTTCGAGCACGACGTCGTCAAGGCGAACTTCGCCGGCAGCGGCATCATCGGCACCGCGCTCGGCGTGCACTCGCCGGGCACGGCCTACGTGCTGCTGCACCACTACATGGGCGATGTCGACGGCCAGGCCGGCGCCTGGGGCTTCGCGCGCGGCGGCATGGGCGCCGTCACGCAGGCGCTCGGCAGCGCGCTGCGCAGCTTCGGCGGCGCGATCGTCACGGACGCCGCGGTCGAACGCATCGTCGTGCGCGGCGGCAAGGTCACGGGCGTGGCGCTCGCGAACGGCGATGAGTACCAGGCCGACATCGTGCTGTCGAACCTCGACCCGAAGCGCACTTTCCTCAAGCTCATGGACGAGCGCGACATCGGCAGCGAGGTCGTCAAGCGCGCCCGCAATTTCAAGATCCGCGGTTCGTCGGGCAAGCTGAACATCGCCCTCGATGCGCTGCCCGAGTTCCCGGCGCTGGGCCGCAACCACCCGCTGCACTGCGGCGACATGCACTTCCTCGATTCGCTCGAACGCTTCGAGCGCGCCTACGACGACTGGAAGCGCGGCACCTGGTCTAAGGACCCCTACCTCGACCTGCTGATCCCGTCGCTGACCGACCCGACCATGACGCCGCCGGGCAAGCATTACATGTCGGTGTTCGTGCAGTACGTGCCGCCGCAGATCGAAGGCCGCGACTGGACCGACTCCGACCGTGATGTCTTTCGCGAGACCGTATTCGACCAGATCGAACGCTACAGTCCGGGCTTCCGCAAGCTCGTGCTGCACGCCGAAGTGCGTACGCCGCGCGAACTCGAGGCCGAAGTGGGACTCACCGAAGGCAACATCTTCCAGGGCGAGCTGACCTTCGACCAGCTGCTGTTCAATCGACCCTTCCCGGGCATGGCGCAGTACCGCGGCCCGGTGCGCGGCATGTACCTGTGCGGCTCGGCGACGCACCCGGGCGGCGGCGTGATGGCGGCGCCGGGCGCAA
>CAZPJE010000084.1:0-11585 GCA_964586725.1 uncultured Steroidobacteraceae bacterium
GATGCGTGACGCCGCAGGTGATTCGGGCGAGTTCTATACCCCGCGCCCGGTGGTGCGCTTCATGGTTCAGGTGACCGACCCGCGCCTGGGCGAGACCGTGCTCGACCCCGCCTGCGGCACCGGTGGATTCCTGGTGGAGGCCTACGACCACCTCGCCCCGCAGGTGACCACGCCCGAACAACGCCGCACCCTGCAGCGCGACACCCTCTACGGTCAGGAAGCCAAGCCGCTGCCCTACATGCTGGCGCAGATGAACCTGCTGCTGCACGGCCTGGAAGCCCCGCAGATCGCGTACGGCAATACGCTGGACCGCCGCGTCAACGAAATCGGCCACAGCGAACGCGTGGACGTGATCCTCACCAACCCGCCCTTCGGCGGTGAGGAGGAGGTCGGCATCAAGGCCAACTTCCCGCCCAACATGCAGACTGCGGAGACTGCGCTGCTCTTCCTGCAGTACATCATGCGCAAGCTGCGCGTGGCGGGTGCGCCGGTACCCAGCGGCAAACCCGCTGCGCGTGGCGGCCGTGCGGCCGTGGTCGTGCCCAACGGCACCTTGTTCGGCGAAGGCATCAGCGCCGCCATCAAGGAGGAACTGCTCAAGGAGTTCCGCCTGCACACCGTCGTGCGTCTGCCGCAGGGCGTGTTCGCGCCCTATACCGACATCCCGGCCAACCTTCTGTTCTTCGAGCGCGGCGGCCCGACAGACACCATCTGGTACTACGAGCTGCCCTTGCCCGAAGGGCGCAAGAAATACAGCAAGACCGCGCCGCTGGAGTCTGAGGAGTTCGCACCGGCCCTGACGTGGTGGAACGCCCGAGCGGAAGGCCCGCAGGCCTGGAAGGTCGACTTCGCCGCGAGACGCGGCGTCGCCATGGAGGCCGCCACGCCCCACTGGCAGCGCGCCGAGGCCGAGCGTAACGCGGCACTGGCCCTGGGTAAGCCCATCCGCGAGCTGGAGCAGACCGTTCAGGCCGTGGCGAACGGCGACAAGGCCACGTTGCAGGAAAGGCTGCGTGCGCTGAAGGTTGAGCAGCAGGCCCACGAGCAGGCCGCGAAGGCTGCTCAGGCCGAGGGCGACGCACTGTACTGGCCCATCTACAACCTGGACCTCAAGAACCCGCACGCCCGCGCGGGCCTGGAGCACGCTGATCCGAAGGATTTGATCGCCTCGATGCGCAGCCATGAGGCCGAGGTGATGCGCCTGCTGGGTGAGATCGAGGCGCTGGTCAGCGCGGTGGACGGCGAATGAGGGCGTGGCACAGAGTTGCCCTGAGGGAGTTGCTGCAGGATGCGAGTGAGCCAGTTCGCGTTCAGCAGGACGCCGAGTATCCGAACTTCGGCATCTACAGCTTCGGCCGAGGTCTCTTCGCCAAGCCACCGATCAGCGGCATGCAGACCAGTGCAGGCACCTTGTACCGCGCTCGCGCGGGCAGCTTCATTTACAGTCGTCTCTTTGCATTCGAAGGCTCATACGGCCTGGTTGACGACGCGTTCGATGGGTACTTCACGTCCAACGAGTACCCGTCCTTCTTTCTGGATAAGTCGCGGCTGGAGCCGGGCTTCTTGAAGGCCTATTTCCAATTCCAAAGGGTGTGGCAAGAGATTGCCATGGGCAGCAAGGGAGTCGGATCGCGCCGAATCCGCGTCCAGCCCGACAAGGTGCTGGCTCACCAGATCCCCTTGCCATCTCTCGCCGAACAGCAAGCCATCGTCGCCCGCCTCGGAGCGTTGATCGAGAGAACGCGGGAAGTCGAAGCGCATCTGGATGCCGTCGAGCGCGACGCCGAGCATTTGCTGGCCTTGAGATTCCGCGATGTCATTGCCGATATGCCGCTGAGGCCGTTGGTGGAAGTGGCACCTATTGTTCGCAGGTCTGTCGACATCGACATCACCGCACGGTACAGAGAAGTCGGGGCGCGCTCCTTCGGTAAAGGCTTGTTCGTCAAGCCCGACTTTGATGGCGCCGAGGCAACGTGGCAGAAGCCGATATGGATAAGGTCCGGCGACTTGGTACTCAGCAACATCAAGGCCTGGGAAGGTGCGATTGCAGTGGCTGGCGACGAACACGACGGCTCAATCGCCTCGCACCGGTACATCACCTGCGTTCCCGATCCGGCTCTGGCGACCGCTGGGTTCCTGGCTTACTACCTGCTTAGCGCAGACGGTTTGGAGAAGGTGGGACTCGCCTCTCCAGGCACCGCGGATCGCAACCGCACCCTGAGCCTAGGCAACCTCGGGAAGATCGAAGTACCTGTGCCGGCCGTTGCTGCCCAGCGGACCTTCGACCGTTTGCAGGCCGACGTCATTGCGTTGAAGGCCAAGCATGTTGCCATTCGTCATGCCAATGCTGCGCTGTTTCCGGCCACGCTAGAACGAATCTTCGCCGAGAGTGCGTAGTGCAATTCATCACCAACGGCTCAGACATTCCGGAGGCGCTCTTGTAGGCGAACGAAGACGGCCGCGTGGTGTTCTTCTGCGCTGCCGGCGTCTCCTACCCTGCCGATCTGCCGGGCTCCAAAGGATTGGTGGACGAGATCTACCGGCGCAACGGCACCGTGCCCAGCGACATCGAGCGCGCCGCCCTGGACACCTACATCCGCTGATACAACGAGGCACGCATCAAGATCTCGCTGGGCGCTCGCAGCCCGGCCGAACACCGCAGACACTTAGGGATTGCGGCTTAACAGGTCCAAGAGTTCCGCCGCCCCCCGCCTAGTACGTTGGTTCGATTGCGAAGGCCCTTGTTATGTCGAAGACTCAGGTCTCGACTTTCGACGGAGTTCGCATGTCCCCTATCGCGGCCCTTGCAGACGCGGAAGCAACCAGCAGCGTCGAGCCCTTATTCGTGAACCACCGGATCCTGCAGGCCCTGCGGTTGCAGGTGGCCATCCTCGACATCAGAGCTCGCCCTCGAAGCAGCGATGAGCTGGAGCCTTTCTTGATGAAGGTCGAGTTGCTGCTCCGGGACCTCGTCCGGGAGGCGGGAGCAGCCTAGCCGATTGGCAGATCACTGTGCCGAGGCGGCTGTCTTCGGTGCCTTCACGAATAGGACTTCGACCCGGCGGTTCATCGCACGCCCCGTCTCCGTCGAGTTATCGGCAATGTCCCGGCCGCTGGCCGACCAGGTCACGACGATGCGCTCGGGTGGGACTCCACGCTTGAGCATCAGGGTCCTGATCGCGTCGGCGCGCGACTGCGCGAGCTTCGCGTTCACTGTGTCGGGTCCGATGTTGTCTGTGTAGCCTGCGATGCGAATCTCCTGCGCGCCGGCTGCTTCGGTCTCCAGGCGCTGGAGGCCGTCGTCGGGGCGGACGATGGTCCGGCCTCCTGTAGCGAAGAAGACTCGCACCAACACGCCTTCAGGTGTCCTCACGTAGGACGGATCGTCCGGACGGGGCGTCGCCGCTACTGGCTTCGGCGCGGCTGCTGCCGTTGTCGCAGCGGGGGCGGGTGCCGCCGCGGCTGCCTTCGCGGCGTCGGCTCGCTCTATCGCCCGTCGGAAGGCCGGAAGCTGGGTTGTTGCGACCTCAAGTCGGGCCCTGGCCTCGATGACCTCCGGGTCGGCCTCGAGGTTGGGGCGATCGTTCGGCGCAGCCCGCGGGTTCGGGGCAACGAAGGTGTTGGCCCGGCCCTGCCTCACGAGGACGCCCTTGTGGATGCCAGGAAGGGCGACGACGGAGCCCGCCCTCGCCGCGGTGAGCGGTGCCCCATCCGCGTCGAAGAACTCGATGGTCTCGTCGACCTTCGCTGCGAACGCCAGGTAGGTGTACCGGCCGTCGTCGGCGGCGTTCAGCACGCCGGTCTTCTCGGGGTCCACACGCAGGTACTGATAGGTCTCCATCGTCGCAAGTTGCTCGCGCGGCTTCGTTGCAGGCTTGACGGCAACCGGAGTGGGCTCCGCCGGCTGCTGCTGGCTCGCGATAGGCTGGGGCGGCACCACACAGGCGGTCGCTAGGGTCGCGACGGTTGCGACAAGTGCGAGGGTTCGGGCGGGGAACATCATCATCTCCTTCTGGATTCTTCAGTCCGCGAATTGGCCCGACTTCACGATCAGCGGGCGCCACTTGGCGGTCTGGCTCGACAGCAGCTGACGCAGCTGCTTGGGTGTTGCCTGTTCGGCCGGCACAGGGACCGCGCCAACCTGGCTCATGGCTGCGACGAACGCCGGGCTAGTCACCGATTCCTGCAGGGCGCGCGACAGCGTTGAGATCACCGGTGCGGGTGTGCCCCGAGGTGCATAGAGGCCGTGCCAAATCGCGAGTTGGAGGCCAGCAATACCCTGCTCCGTCGTCGTCGGCAGTTCGGGCAGAACCTGGACACGCTGCGGGGTCGTCACGGCGAAAGCGCGAATCCGCCCAGCGGTGATCGACGACATCGCCGCAGTCGTCTGATCGCAGAGCAGATCGGTGGAGCCTTTCTCCAGAGCGGCCAGTGCGGGACCCGTACCTGTATAGGGCACGCTGATCAAGTCGACCCGCAGCACGCTCGCCAGCAGCAGCCCGCAGAGGTGCGAAGCCGCACCCGGGCCCGCATACCCGATCGTCACCGTCGCCTCGTTTCGCTTCACGTACTCGATCAGCTGCCTAGCGGAGGTTGCCGGAACGCTTGGGTGCGCGAGCAGGACCATCGGCGCGTCGACAACGACACCGATCGGCTCGAAGTCCTTCTGTGGGTCGTAGCCCAGCCGCCGGAAAAGCGCGGGCGCGGTCGCCATGCCGATGTGGTGGAGCAGCAGCGTGTGTCCGTCGGGTGACGCCTTGGCGAGCGCGGTCGGCGCCGCGGTACCACCGAGCCCAGGCTGGTTCTCCACCTCGACGGTCTGGCCGAGCTGACGGGTCATGGCAGTCGCCAGGTGACGCGCGACAGCGTCTGTCGGACCGCCCGCAGCGAACGGCACGACAATGGTTACTGCTCGGGCCGGAAAGTCCGCCTTGGCGCCGCTGGACCAGGTCGCGGCGAGCGCCACCGTGAAGAGCGTCGCCAGGACGCTGAATCGATTTGCACGCATCTCAACCTCGCTCGCGTTGGGTGTCCCGCGGGCGCTGTGGGGAACGCGTCTGCGGTGTCCGGGTGGGACGTGGCGCTTGCGGGTCGAACACCCTGATCTGGGGCGATCGGTTCGCCTTGCGCAGCGCATCCGCCTGCTCTTGCTCTGCGAGCTTCGCCAGCGCCAAGGCGGTCCAGCGGTTTCGCGTGGTGTCCCCGTCAGGCCCGTGATTGGTCAGGACCGTCAAGTCGCCCCGTCCGACGCGCGCCTCGCGCAGCGATCGCTCGAGCTCCAGACCCCATACGGTGCGCTCGCCGCGTCCGGTGTCGAGCTTCACGTAGAAGCTGGCGCCGTTCGCAGGATCGAAGGCATAGGGCGCCCGACCGAACTCGATGACCGTGCCGCCGACCGATCGGTCCTTGCGCAGCGCCTGGGTCGCGAGCGTCGCAGCGCGAGTGATCGCGCTCTCGCCGTCTCCCCTAGCCCGCATCTGCGCCTTCAGCACTTCCACCAGGCGCGCGTCCTCGCGCGAGGCACGATCCTCGGCGTCAACGCCTGTGCCTCGCGCCGCCTTCGGCTCGGTATGGCGCGTTTCGCGCGGGGTGGGCGTCCGTTGCAGAGTCTCTTCAAGGATCTCGCGCAACCGGGCGCGGTCCGCGGGCTGAGGCTCGTAGCCCCGGGTCGCCAAGCCGAGTGCGCTGGCCTCCAGCCAAGCCTCGCGCCGGAATGCAGCACTGCCCGCCAGCGTTGCCTGTGGCCAGCCCTGCCCGAACGCCAGTCGCATCATCGATCGCGCAACCTCGGGATCGTCAGTTGAGGTCCGCAGCCGCCCTCCCCGATCTTCGAAGGCCAGCGGATTGCCGGCCTGACGCGACAGGTACCGTTCCCCGTCGACCAGGTACCGCCGCTGTACGGACGTCGCCGCTCGTGCCCGTGCCGTCGCGTCCGCAGGACGGCTCTCAGGCGAGCTCTGCCCGTCGGCACGGGCTGCCGGGGCACCTGTTGCGCCCGGCTCGCGTGCTGCCTCCTCGGCCCGCTCCTGAATTGCTTCGTTCATTTTTGTTCTCCCCCTGCCTTTCGGTCAGTTGCGCGCGGCGATGGTCGGGGCATCGTTCGCTGCCGTACCCGGCAGGCTTCCCGAGACCGTGATGACGAGTTCGCTGGTCTGCTCGGTCAGCGATCCCGTTGCGATCCAGATCCGGTCGGCGGGTACGCCATGTCCGATCAGGTACTGTCGCGCGCGCTCGGCTTCCGCCTGGCCGCCTGCGCGGGATCGGATCACCACGCGGTCGGCCGACCGTGCAGCCTGGACCAGCGCCGGTGCGCTCTCGTGCGGCGGCACGAAGCCGAACCCGATCGAAGTCGGAGCGATCCGGAACTGCCGGTCTGCGTCGATCGCCACGGTCGCCTTCTCCGGCGTGGCGGTCTGCGCGGTCGTTGGCGGCAAGATTGCTCGGCGACGCGGTTCGAGGTCCTCAGTCTTGAAGGCTGTCGGAATCGGACTCGGCCGAATGGCTGGCTGGAGCGTCATCGGGGCCGGTGTGGGCGCTGGAGGGGAGACCCCGGCCATCTGACCAGGCCCCTGACCTGCGGTCGTCCTGGCATCGGCAAGAGCCGTGGTCGGCTCCTTCTGCTGCGGGGTCTTGAGTGCGGGGACGGCGTCCACGGCCGGGACGGCCGGGACGGGCGGCTCGGGCGACCGACTCTCTGGCGGTGCAGCGATTACTGAGGGTTCGCCCCCCACTCGCGCCGGGCCCGTCGGCGTGCCGATGGTCCTGGCCGCCTCGACGCCTACGGACGGTGTCACAGGTGACACGCCTGCAGACGCCTTCGCTGGAATCAGCCGCAGCGGCGCACCGCCAGTCGCATCGCTCGCCTCCGGCTGCAGTGTCATGGTGACGGGCCGGGTCGGCTCGATCGCCGGCGCCGTGCGTGGCGGTGGTTCGGATCGCGCTTCTGCGATCACCGGGGAACTCGACGGCACGCCGTGCAATGCGGCGGTCACGGAGGGCTGACCGCTGGCAAGTCGGGCGGCCGCGGCTTTGGCCAGTGGCGACTGGCTCTTACCTTCCGCGTCGGCCGCCAGAACGATCGTCGCTGCGCGCAGTTGCGCGACCTCCGCCTTCAGCGACTGAACCTCCCGAGTCCAGCGCACGTCCTCCGTCGCGCTGCGGCGAGCCTCAGCCGCCTTCGTCTTGAAGGCCTCGATTCTTGCATCGGAGTTGACCGGCACACGGCGACTGCCATCGGGCATCACCGGATGCGGCGCGTTGCAACCGACCAGGCCGAGCACGGACACCAGGACCGTGCTACCCAACCAATGCCGCCCACTCTCAATCATGCTGCTTCCCTGTCCTCGCCCGGAGCGTTCGGGTCGTCCTGTTGGATCGCTACCTTCTGCTGCACGCTGCCCTGCCCTGTCGAGGGCTCGCCATGCGGGGACTGACCCGCTGGCCGGAGTTCGGTGCCATCGGCGGCGGCCGGCACGAAGTGCAGCTGGTCCATGAATGCCGCGACGACGGCCTCCAGCGAGGCGTCCGATGGGTTTTGCTGATCGTCGAGGGGGGGCAGTGGCATACGCAGCTCGAGGCGGTCGATCTGGATCGGCTCGTCGTCGCGCAGCGGGCGGGTCCGCCCTTCGGCGCGCGCCTGCGCCATCGCGATATCGATCGGTGCGACGACCACGGGAGGCCGAAGCCGCGCCGTGAAGGTTGGGTCGTCGTAGTAGCGGTTCTTCTCGCACAGGATCGGCCGACAGTTCTCCAGGAACACGATCTGCCGGTCCTGGCCGAGCGCCTTCAGTTCCTGCGGCAGCATCAGCGCCCGCCGTTGCTCAGCCGTGTTCTCGCTGCGCGAGCCCGGGCCGCTGAAGCCGTTCGGGCGGGTCAGCGTCCGGCTGCGTGACGTCTCGGTGTAGTACCCGAGCATCTCGGAATACTCGTTCGCATCGGACTGCTCGCGCGGTGCGAACACGATCTGAAGCGCGTGGTTGGTCACGAAGGTCCGGGCGTCGTGATCGCCGTAAACGGACTTCAGCTGCGCGATGCTCTGGACGATCGGCAGCAGACGCAGGTTGTAGCCGGCGATGTAGGCCACCGACTTGGCGAGGATCCCGACCTTCCCGAGTGCCGCGAATTCGTCGAGCACCAGCAGGCACTGGTAGCGCAGAGTCGGGTCCTGCTCCGGCAGCGTGCGGGTGTTCAGGTGGACGAGCTGCGAGAAGAACAGGTTCACCAGCAGCGCCGCGTCTGCCAGCCTGTTGGGCTGGATGCCGACGTAGATGCTCATCCGCCGGCGCCGGACGTCTCGCAGGTCGAAGTCGCTTGCCGCGGTCGCCGCATCTACGATCGGGTTCGCGAAGATCGTCAGCGGCGCATTGAAGGTCGCGAGGATCCCGGCCAGCGTGTTCTCGGAGGTCGAGACGAAGCGTCCGAGCGCGTCGCGACACACGGTGCTCAAGGCATCACGGCCATTCGCGCGAGCCTGCAGGATCGACTGCAGGTGCGTCTTCACCGGCTGACCCTGGCCGGACCCTTGCCGCAGCAGTTCGCCGAACGAGCAGGTGAGCTTCGGTGTCTCGAACAGATAGAGCGCGAGACCGAGAAAGAGGTTTCGCGCCTGCTCGTTCCAGAATGCATCCTTGCCTTCGCTCGGGTACAGGGTCTGCGCGATCGCCAGCAGATCCCCGACCCGTTGCGCCGGATCGCGGCTCACGCCGTCGAACGGGTTCCAGCGGTGCGATCGCCCGTCCTCGGCGAAGGGCGAGAAGAGGTAGACCGCCTGGCCGTGCTCGGCGCGAAACCCGGAGGTCAGCTGGAAGTTCTCCAGCTTGATATCGAGCACAACGACCGAATCCGGGTAGTTCAACAGGTTGGGAATGACGACGCCCACGCCCTTGCCGGAACGTGTTGGCGCCGCCAGGAGCACGAACTGCTGCCCGCCATAGACCAGGTAACGGCCCCGGTCCCGACCGACGATGATCCCGCGCTCTTCTGTGAAGAGGCCGGCTGCCCGGATCTCGTCAGCCCGCGCGAAGCGCGCGTCGCCGTGCGTCGGACGCCTGGCGTTCGAAGCGTTCGCCCATGCCAGGCCAGGAAGCAGGAAGACTGCCGCGAGCGCCGCACCGGCTGCGAACTGCAGCTTTCTGCGGTCTCCTGGCGACTCTGACTTCGCCTCCCAGGCGCGCCACCAGCTGTCGAGCGAGACATCGTGCGGAACCTGCCGGTTGGCGATCTGGAAGAGCGCCCCCGCTGCGACCGACGCGACCAGCAGCCCGGCCACCAGCCAGATCAGCAGGATCGCGGCGATCGACGTGGAGCGGCGGGTCATGACGGGCTCACTTGCCGAGCAACATCAGGACGACACCGCCAATCGCGTAGATGCCGGCGCCGACCTTGGCCAGCCTCGCGAGCAGCATGAAGCCGGTTTCGACCCAGTGAGTCACGACGAAGTTCCCGTAACTCTCGAACTCCTCGATGCCTGCAGGGTTGCGTCGCATGAAGCGTCGGCGGTTAACGACGTAGCTCACGATGCTGGCCGGTACCCAGACGGCCAGTCCCCAGCCAATCAGCGTCAACCCCATCTGCATGCTGCTCATCGTCGGTGTCGTCATGCCTCTCCTCCTCGGGTCAGCTTGCTGCGATCTCGGGGCGCGCGCCGCTGCGGGCGAGCGGATCGAACCGCACTGCCGATACGTAACGCGCCTTGCCGATCGGCTCGCCCTGGCCGCCATAGACGTACCGGGCCTCGACGTGCAGCGTGACGTCGATCGTCAGATCCACCAGGCGCTTGAGCGACGGCGGGTCGTAGATCGCCGCCTGCGGGTGTTCCTTGGCCATGAAGACGTAGCGCTCGACCGCGAGCGCACACGACTCCGCATGGAAACTCGTGATCGAGCCCGCATGACCTGTTGTCAGCAGCTTCAGGTAGTCGAACGCCTCCGCTCCGCGTAGCTCTGCGAGCAGCACCCGGTCGGGCTTCATCCGCATCGAGGCGGCGATCAGGTCTGAGGGTGTGACCTCTGCGACGCCCTGCTCTCCCTTGCTGTAGAGCAGGTGCACCCGGTTCGGATGCCGCGGCAGCTGCAGCTCGCGTACGTCTTCGATCGTGATCAGGCGTTCCGCCGTCGGGATCGACTGGCACAGGGTCTTCATCAGCGTCGTCTTGCCGCTGCCGGTCTCGCCCACCACTGCGATGTTCCGGCGTTCGCGGACGGCGAGCTCCAGAAAGTCCGCGAGCCGTCGCGACTGGATGTGCGAGACCAGCGCCCGGTCGGTTTCGGGCAGTTCCGCCGCTTGTTGCGACAGTCCCCGAGGTTCGTGCCAGACGTAGCGGCCGAAAGCCCCGCTCGCCGCATAGTCGGCGAGCGAGCGGATCGCCGACGCCGGGCGCCGGATCGAGAGCGTCACCGTGTCCGGATCAACCACCGGAGGCAGAACGATCTGCACGCGCTCGCCCATCGGCAGGACCGCAGAGAGGATCGGCCGCTGCGGTCCGATCTCCTGTTCGCTCCAGGTCGCGATCGCGTTGACCAGCGTCATACAGCGCTCGAAGGTGAGCTCTGGCGCGGCGTGCCGGGTCCACGCAGCTTCCGTCTCGACGAAGACCTCGCCCGGCGCATTGACGCAGACCTCGGTGACCTCGTCCCGGCCAAGGTAGGGCGCAAGAGGTCCCAGCAGGGCACGCAGGGTTGCGTCGCGAGCGAGGACATGAATGGCGGCCGACATGCGTTGCTACCGATTGGTCAGCTGATACACGCTGCTGAAATCCAGGTCGCGGGCGACGTAGATCGACGCCCGGTCTCCCTGGTTCTTGTACAGCGTCGGCTTGATCGCGATGGTCTGCTGCAGAATCTGGTTGACCATGCGCTCGCCCGTCGATCGGGTGTTCTGAAATGCGTAGAGCCCGATCGAGGCGCCCCCACCGTTCTGCGAGACGGCATTGGCGGTCGCATAACCGATCGCGTCCTGCACCAGCGACAGCAGCACCGCCGCACCGATCCGGTCGCTCCAGCGGTTGTCGACGTAGCCGGGTAACCCCGCAGTGCCCAGCGCATCACTCGCTGGCGACGCCAGGTTGATCACCACGCCGTTCGGCGTCCTGACCCGCGTCCAGAGCAGGAACAGTCGGCGCTGTCCCTGGGCCATCGTCGCGACATACTCGCCAGTCGCTTCCGAACCCCGCTCGAGCAGCAGCACCCGGCCGTTGTCGCTGTAGACGTCGGATGTGACGACGCACTCGGCCATCCCCGAGACCTCGTTGACGACCCGGGTCGCCAGCGAGCAGTCGATCGTGCGTCCCTTAGGCAGGATGAAGTTGCGGTCGCCCAGCAATGTCGCTTGAACCGGCGCGGTCGGGTCACCGCGCAGCAGTCCGCCGATTCGCCCCTGGGTGTCCGGCAGTTCCCCGCCCGACCTACCTGGCGAGGCGGCAGGCAGCACGCCGGCGCCGCCCTGCGCGAAGTGCGCCGGACGCCCGGACGGTTCAGCGTCGATCTCGGCGGGGGCCTGTGCGAGCTGGATAGGCAGTCTGGTGGGCGCGGGTCGGTCGACGGCGGCAGGCGCGCCCACAGGCAGCATCCCGGGCATCGCGCCCATCG
>CAZPJE010000085.1:0-2237 GCA_964586725.1 uncultured Steroidobacteraceae bacterium
ATGTTCCCGGAAAACTGACGCGAGAGCGAAAGCCGCGACCGATCTTCGTAGGTGCGACCCAGTTCTGCCGACCAGGCAGTGTAAGGAATGTCGAAGAAAGTCCAGGCGAGAAAGAAAAAGAAGTAACAGAGCGAGAACTGCCAGATGCTGGGACTCTCGCCAGGCACGTAAAGCCCCCAGGCAGACCCCAGCGCAAGCGGAATACTGAGAACCAGCCAGAGCTTGCGCGGGCCCCAGCGAGTGCGGGTTCTGTCTGACAGTACGCCAACGATGACATCGGTGGCCCCATCCGACAGGCGCAACAGCAGCATGGCGAGCGATACGGCCGTCAGCGCAAACCCGAAGTCCCTCGTGTACAAAGCCGGGAGTATCGCCAGCCCCGGTCCCCTGAGCATTTCGAACGGTCCGCTCGGCACTCCATAACCAATCACTGCAGCGCGCGACAAGGGCGGCCGCGCCTCCCCCTTCGCAGCCTGATCAGACGCGTTGCGGCTCAATGTGCGTTCCCCCGTCCACGGTAAGTTCAGGACCGTTGCTATGTGCGGAGCGTGACCGACTTCAATCGGGTGAAGCTGCGCAAGCCGCCGAGCCCCCCTTCGACCCCGAGACCCGACTGTCGATGCGGCTCGAACGCGCCCGTGATCGCATCCACTCTGCCGAGGCTCGGCGAACCGCCGATGGTCACTGCTCCGGCGCTGATGCGCCGCGCCATCGTCAGCGCACGCGACAAGTCGCCAGTCCACACGGTGGCCGTCAGCCCGTAGATCGTCCCGTTGGCGATAGAGACTGCTTCCTCATCCGTATCGAACACGAGCGTCGCAAGCACTGGTCCGAAGATCTCCTCCTGGGCGACCCGCATCCTCGAGCGGACATTGTCGAGCACGGTCGGTAGCCAGTAAAAGCCCGCGCTGTCGTGTACCGGACCTCCTGCCAGCGCCAGCTCCGCACCCTGCTCGCGGCTGGAGTCAACGTACATGCGCACCTTCTCCAATTGACTCTGGCTCGACAGCGGCCCGAAGGTCGTCGAGTCTGCGAGGGGATCTCCAGCTTCGGTCGCCCGCGCGCGCTCGATGACGCGCGCCAGCAGCGCCTGATGAACGGACCGGTGCACGACCAGCCTCGAGCCGGCAACACAGACCTGACCGGAGTTGAAGGTGATGCCGCCGACGATCGCATCCGCCAACGCGTCGAGATCGGTCACATCCGGGAACACGATCTGCGGCGATTTGCCGCCGCACTCCAGGATCAGGCGCTTCATGTTGGACTGCCCGGACATTTCCAGCAGGCGACGACCCGTGACGGTTGACCCGGTGAAGGTCAACACATCCACATCCATGTGCCGGGCGAGCGCTGCGCCGGCCTCAGCGCCGAGCCCAGGCACGACGTTCACGACGCCCTCTGGCATTCCGGCCTCTGCCGCAAGTTCTCCAAGCCGCAGGCAACTGAGTGACGCAATCTCAGAGGGCTTGAGCACGACGGAGTTGCCGACGGCCAAAGCGGGAACGATCTTGCTGATGCCGATGTACGCTGGGAAATTCCACGGCGTGATGGCGCCGACAACGCCATACGGTTCTCGAACATTGAGAACCAGAGCAGATGGGTCGTTCGGGATCACGTCATCGATCAGCTTGTCCGCCATCTCGGCAACCGCGTGGATGGTGTTGACCACTTCGCCCATATCGGCCAGCGCGTTCGAAATCGGCATGCCCATCTCAAGCGTGTCGAGCAACGCGAGCTCGCGCCGATTGCGCTCGACGACGTCGGCGAACGCGTGTAGCACCTTGGCGCGGTCACGCGGCGAACGCCCCGACCATGCCCCGCCCTCGAACGCCGCGCGAGCCGCCTGGACGGCCGCATCGATCTCGATCGCACCGCAACCGGGCAGTTCCGCAATGCTGTCTCCGGTCGAGGGGTTGTGGGTCGTGAAGCTCGAATCGGTCCTGGCCTCATCTCGACGACCATTGACCCACGGCCTGCCATCGAAGCGCAACAAGCGGGCTTCTTCCGCCCAGTTTCTGACCTGCGGATTACTCATGGGCTCACTGCCCTCCTTGGTAGCGTATGAGGTCGGCGGCGCGCTCTCCGATCATCAGCGCCGGCGCATGGAGGTTTCCTGAGGTCACGACGGGCATGACGGAAGTGTCAGCCACGCGCAGTCGCTCAACACCCCGAACCCGCAGTTGCGGGTCGACGACCGCTTGGGCATCGCTGCCCATGCGGCAGGTGCCGCTCGCGTG
>CAZPJE010000086.1:0-6103 GCA_964586725.1 uncultured Steroidobacteraceae bacterium
TCCTACACGGGCTGGAACCAGTGGATGATCGCCGCGCAGTTGCCCCCGGCCTTGAAGACGATCGTCCCATCCGCCGCGTTCATGGGAGGTGTCGACATTCCGCATGGAGGCGTCGGATCACCGTACCAGTATCGATGGCGCCTGACACTCAAGGACCACCACATCTCGTGGAATCTTGCTGCGGACACGCTGACCTTTCATCGCATCATGGGCGACCTCTATGCGCGCCATGAGTCGCTGCTGGAAGTGCCGAACCTGATCGGTTACCAGACGCCGGGCTGGGAAGACGACCTGGTTGCCACCGCCTGGGGTCCGATCTGGGAGTCGCGCCGACCCTCGGCGCAGGCGCTGGCCAGCATGAACATTCCCGTGCTGTCCCTGACGGGCATGTACGACACCTGCATGCCTGGCACCCTCGTTCACCATCAGCGTTATGACGAGCACGGCGGCGCTCCAGCCCGTGCACAGAACTATCTGGTGTTTGGCCCCTGGGACCATCGCGGCATGGATGGCACCGATCAGGTCTATGGACTCAAGTTCGGTCCCGCCGCCAAGCTCGATGTACCCGCTCTGAAATTGCAGTGGTACCGCTGGGTCTTCGGCCTTGGCGAAAAGCCATCGTTCCTGGACTCACGGATCAAGTACTACCTCTGCGAGGCGGATGAATGGCGCAGCGGAGAGTCACTCGCCGGCATTCGTGGCGAGAGCAAACCCTTCTACCTTGCGTCGGATGGGCAAGCGACCGACATCTTTCGCTCAGGTTGGTTAACGAATGCCTCCGTGGACTCACCCGCCGACACGTTCGTCAGCGACCCCTTCGATCTGCGCCCGCTCGAGGCCGAGAAGCACCTAAGCAAGTCGCCCGAACTGTCTTCTGGGTGGGGCGCCGTGTTTCCGCGCGCGTACAACAGCCTTCTCTTCATTCAGGGCGGCGAAGACCCGACCAACGGCATCTTCTGCCACAACACCTTCGGACAGGGCGTCATTTATCATTCCGCGCTGCTCGAGTCACCCGTAGATCTCATCGGGTCGCCCGAACTGCGCCTGTGGATCAGCTGCGACGCACCGGACGCCGACCTGAGCGTCCTCGTTTATGAGGTACGCGATGATGGCGGCGTTGTGTTCCTTTCATCGGACCTTATCCGCCTTCGTCATCGCAATGGGTCGACGACAGGTGAGCCCCTGCCCTTGAACGAACCTGTGGAAGTCATCTTTCGGCAGTTCCGATTTGCATCACGGCGGCTTTCCCGCCATTCACGCCTGCGCCTTGTCGTTCGCGCCACGGCCTGCTCGTTCATGCAGAAGAACCTGAACACCGCGACGCCAGTGCACGAGCAGCGCCCGGACGAAGCGCGCATCGCTCGCATTCGTGTCCTGCACGACGCGCAGCACCCGTCTGCGCTGCGGGTACCCGTCTCAACTTCTGCTCTGGAGCCCAGAAAGTGACAGTCGAACGCAGATTCATTCACAAGACCCTCGCAGCAGTCGCGGGGCTCCTGCTGGGCACCGCTTGCGCATCCACGGCTCCTGCAGAGCAAACTGCGACTCGTCCCAAGGCGCAAGTCGTGACGCTCGGCACCGGTGGCGGCCCCTCGGTCCGGCTCGAGCGCGCGCAGACCTCGAGTGCTGTCGTAATCGGCGAGGACATCTACCTCATCGACTCCGCCGATGGCGTTTTGCGGCAGCTCGCCGGCGCAGACCTCCCGATCGAGCGCATCAAGGCGGTATTCATCACCCATCATCATTTCGACCACAACGGCGATCTGGGCGCCCTGCTGGTGCAGCGCTGGTTGTTCCATTACGCGCGGCCCAAGATCAAGGTCATCGGGCCCCCGATGACGCGTGAGATGGTCACGCACCTCGTCAAGGCATTCCGAGCGACCGAACTGGCACCGATCATCATTGGCACCACCCAGATCCCGAGCATCGGCGAGACGGTCGAGGCCAGTGACATCCCCGGCGATCTCGAGACCCCGGCCGTCATCTATCAGGATGCGAACGTGCGCGTCTCAGCCGTACTCAACGACCACTACCACTTCCTGCCGGGCAGCGCCGCTGCCCGGGCCGCGCGCTCCTACGCTTTCCGTTTCGACACGCCGGACCGCTCCATAACCTTCACCGGTGACACCGGCCCGTCCGAACGGGTCGCCCAACTCGCTCGCGGCTCGGACGTGCTCGTGAGCGAAGTGATCGACATGGACCGGATGGAGCGCTTGCTGCGCTCAGGCAACCGCGACGACTTCCCGGTGGAAGAACTCATCGAGCACCTGCGCAAGGACCACCTGACGCCCCCCCAGGTGGGTCAGCTGGCTGCGAGCGCGGGCGTCAAGGAAGTCGTTCTCCACCATCTGGTGCCGGGCTCCGACGGAGAGACGGACCTGAGCGTCTACACGAAGGGCATCGAACAGTACTTCAAGGGGCCGGTGCGGGTAGCACGCGATCTGGATCGGTTCTGAGCGGGCGCGTCAGCCCCACAGCTCCGCCGCGGGCAGCGACAAGCGGTGATCGGACCACCCGAGCGGCGGTACCTGGTCCTCCACGAGCCCGTGAACACCGAGATCGACCATCATCGCACCGGGCGTCAGCAGCAAGGCCGGCGCCTGGGCGAGCGATGAGCCGCCGTTGCAGCCGACCATGTGCGCGAGCCCCGAACGCTTCGCCGCCGCGATGAGGTGGAGCGCCTCTGTCAATCCGCCGGTCTTGTCGAGCTTCACATTGATCGACTGATAGCGTCCGATCAGTGCGGGCAGCGAGCTGCGGTCGAGACAGCTCTCGTCAGCGCAGAACGGAACAAGACGCGGCATCTCCGCGAGGACCGCATCCACGCCAGCGGGCACTGGTTGTTCGATGAAGGCGACGTCGCAACGCGCTGCGAAGGGCAGCAGGCTGAACAGGAACTGCGGCGACCACCCCTCGTTGGCATCGATCGTCAGCAACGCGCTCGGTACGGCCGCACGAACCGCTTCGAGCCGCTCGGCGTCACGACCGTCCGCGTGCCCGAGCTTGAGCTTGAGACCTGGTGCGTCGCGTGCCGCCACCGCAGCCGCAGCCATGCACTCAGGTGTATCCAAGCTCAACGTCTCGTACACGGGCACCGTAAGCGATGGTTCGAAGTCGAGGCGCAGGAGTTCCCAGATCCGACACCCGGCACGCTTTGCGCGCAGGTCCCATAGCGCACAGTCCAACGCCGTCCGCAGTGCTGAACGTGGCATCTCCGCATTCAGCCGCTCGGGATCGAGGTGAGTCCAGACCTGCGGGTCCAGTGCCGCCGCCGCATCGCGCGCGGCTTCGGTCACCAGTAGATCATGCTCGTGCGGCTCGGATTCGCCCCGCCCGCGGGTATCTCCCATTGCGAGCACGATCTCGAGCGCGATGTTCTCGGTGAATACCCGACGCGAGATCGCAAAGGGTTTGCGCAGGGGCCAATGCCGAATCCGCGCCATGATCGTCTGCTGCATGGGTGACTGCCGGTGGGCTTCAACTTCTTGTATTCTACGTGTCGACTTTCGACTCGAACACCCCGACATGGCTTCATTCAGTCATCGGATGATCGTCGGTGCATTGCTACTGGGCGCTGCGGCGGCGCACGGCGACGATCGTGAACGCCGGGCGGAGCTCATCGTCGCACGCTCAGCTGACAGCTTCTGGCTCGATCCCCGGACCAAGCTGAACACTGGCGAGGCATTGCCGACCCGCCGCCTATGCGCCTTTCCACAGCGCGCGCGCTGGACCGGACGCGGTAGCACCGACGACGCCGCGAACTTTCAATGCATTGCACCGGAGAAACACCCGTGACCTCTTTCTATGTCGATCAGTCCGCTCGCATGTCCGGTCGTCTCGATCTCGGCTCCGGCTACGACCTCTATTTCGAGGAAAGCGGCCATACTGCCGGCACCGCCGTCCTCTACCTGCATGGCGGCCCTGGCGCCGGCCTGGAGCCTGAGATGCGACGCTTTCACGACCCTCGGCACTACCGGCTGGTGATGTTCGACCAGCGGGGCGCCGGGGCATCGCGCCCACTGGGCGATGTGCGCTTGAACACCACACAGTTGCTGATCGGGGACATCGAACGCCTGCGCTGCCACCTGGGCATCGAACGGTGGATCGTCTCGGGTGGCTCGTGGGGGAGCACGCTCGCGCTCGCATATGCGCAGGCTCATCCGGAACGCTGCCTCGCGGTCGTCGTTCGCGGCGTATTCCTCGGAACACGGGAGGAGATGCACTGGGTGAACCAGGGGATGCGCGTGCTGTTTCCCCTCGAGTGGCAGGACTGCGTGCGCGGTATGTCCCTCGCACAACAAGAGCACCTGCATTCGACCATTCACCAGCACGTCTTCGGCGGCGACCCGGCGGCGGCCGTGTCGGCCGCCACCCGGCTGGCGAAGTTCGAGTGGCTGTGCGCCAGCGTCCATCCGAATGAGGCAGCCATCGATGCCGAACTCACACCGGACTTCGCACTTTCCTACTCACGCCTGGTGTGTCACTACGTGATGAACGACTTCTTCCTGGCACCGGATCAACTGATACGGAACATCACGCGCATCCAGCATCTTCCTGGTTTCGTCGTGCAGGGAAAGTGCGACTGGGTCTGCCCTCCGTGGTCGGCAGTGAGGCTTCATCAGGCTTGGCCCGGCTCCACCCTCCGCCTGATGGCGAATGCCGGTCACGGTGCCTCGGAGCCCGCCATCGCGGAGGCGCTGCTCGCCACGATGGAGCAACTCAAGTCCGTGGCTCCCCCATCGGGTAAGGATCAAGGCCGTGGCTAGCGCATCGGATGCAGCGCGCGACCGGGGCGTCGATCGGATCGTCGCGGGCCACGCCGCCGTGGTCACCGGTGCGGGCCGCGGCAATGGCAAGGCCATAGCGCAGGGTCTCGCGCGCGCCGGCGCGATGGTGTTCGTGGCCGACATCGACATGAAATCGGCGCACGAAACCGCACTGGACATCGAGCGCGAAGGCGGGCGCGCGGTTGCCGTGCGGTGGAACATCGCCGACCCTTCCGAAGCTACGCCGGCCGCGGAGGCCATCCATCGTCACGCGGAGATGATCTCGATACTCGTCAACAACGCTGGTATCGAGGGTGGCGGACTGCTGGGCGAAGACGCCTACCCCCAGAATTTCGAGCGCGTCATCGACGTGAATCTCACTGGCACGATGCGGGTCACGCAGACACTGATCCCCGATCTTGTAAGAACTCGCGGCTCCATCATCAACATCACCTCAATGATGGCCAGCGTCGCGTACCAGCCTGGGGCATCCGCTTACTCGGCGGCTAAGGCCGCCCTGACGCAGTGGACACGCGCGCTTGCGACGGATCTCGCGCCGCACGGCGTGCGAGTCAACGCCATCGCGCCGGGCTTCTTCGAGACCGCCATGACTGCCGGCACGCGCAGCGATCCCCAGCGCATGCATTACTTTGCCAGTCGGACGCCCATGCGGCGCATGGGCCAGCCCGAAGAACTGGTCGGACCCGTGCTGTTCCTCGCCTCGGACCTCGCCAGCTACGTGACGGGTGCTGTGCTGCCCGTCGACGGCGGCCTGACGTCCAACTGAAACCTCACCGAGGCCTGACGATCATGACTCATGTATTCGACGCCCTGCCCACGCTGCCGGCGGATCCCATCCTTTCGCTGATGCTCGCTTTTCGCGCCGATGCTTCACCGGCCAAGGTCGACCTCACCGTTGGTGTCTACAAGGATCAACGCGGTCGCACGCCGATCATGCGCGCCGTGGCCCTGGCCGAACGGCAGATCGTCGAGGAGCACGACAGCAAGGCGTACACCTTGCCTTCGGGCATCCCTGGCTTTCTGGAGGGGCTGGCGCGGTTGGTGTTCGGCGATGCTGGGAGCGACCTCGGTACGCGCTTGGCGTCGATCCAGACTGCGGGGGGTTGCGCTGCGCTTCGAATCGGTGCTGACCTCTTCCGCCGTGTCGATTCGTCGACACGATTGCTGCTTGGCGAGCCGACGTGGTCGCTCCATCCAGGACTGCTAGGTAGCAGCGGGCTGGCCCTTGATCGCTTTGACTGCTATGACACCCGAAGCCACGCGTTCGCCACGTCCAGCCTGCTCGCTGCCCTGCGGCGCGCACCGCGAGGTACGCC
>CAZPJE010000087.1:0-7014 GCA_964586725.1 uncultured Steroidobacteraceae bacterium
GTACTGATCGTCGACGACTCCCCGGTCGAGCGGGCACTGCTGCAGAAGTTGCTGGGTCGCGACCCTGGCATCGAAGTCGTCGGTGTCGCAGCGGGCGCCGATGAGGCGCGCGAGCGCATCAAGGCGCTGAATCCCGACGTCCTGACGCTCGACATCCAGATGCCCGGCATGGATGGACTGCAGTTCCTGCGGCACCTGATGCGCCTGCGGCCGATGCCCGTGATCATGTGTTCGTCGAGCACCGAGAAGGACGCCGACGTGACGCTCGAGGCCCTCGAAATCGGGGCGTTCGACTTCGTGACCAAACCGCCGCGGATCGAAGCCGCGGCGCTGACGGAGTTCGCCGGGCGCCTGATCGGCAAGATCCGGGTGGCGGCGAAACGCGCGGCCCGCGCACGACCCGGTGGGGTCGGAGCCACATCGGCGCCGGCACCACAGCAGGCGTCAGCGACTGTACCCGCGCCAGCACCGGAGGCCGAACCCGCCCGGCGCGGGGGTCGGGAAATGGCCGACCTGTCGTTGGTGGTGCCGGCGCTCAGCGGTCCTGCGCTTGCGCGCGCGGGTCGACCGCTGATCGCGATCGGTTCGTCGACAGGCGGACCCGAGGCGCTGCATCGCGTTGTCGTGCCCCTGCCAGCCGACGCGCCCCCAGTCGTGGTGGCCCAGCACATTCCCGCTGGGTTCACGAAAGCGCTGGCCGCGCGGCTCGATCGCCACGCCCAACTAGAGGTGCGCGAAGCTGTCGATGGCGAAGCGCTGCGGCCGGGCACGGTCTACGTCGCCCCCGGCGGGCAGCATCTGATCGTCGAGTTGGTCGCGGGCGAACTGCGCGCCCGGCTCTCGACGGCGCCCCAGGTCAACTACAGTCGCCCGAGCGTCGACGTGCTGTTCCGCTCGGTGGCGCAGGCCGTCGGTCCGGATGCGATCGGCGTGCTGCTGACTGGCATGGGTGCTGACGGCGCGCAGGGACTCCTCGAGATGCGTTCGGCCGGCGGCCACACCGTCGTGCAGGATGAAGCCACGAGCCTGGTGTGGGGCATGCCCGGATCGGCGTACCGGCTAGGGGCCGCCGAGGACGTCAAGCCGCTCGACGACATCGTCGCGACCGTGGTCGGCTGGCTGCCTCGTAGCCACCGCCACTGACATCCGCCGCAGGTCCGTCAAGTCAGGTATCTTTTCCGCTCCACCATCGCGGGAGCGGACATGATTTCGAGGCGCTCTTTCATCGAGGCCGCCACGCTGGCCAGCGGGGGTCTGCTGATAGGCTGTCGCAGCCTCGAACCGGGCGAAGGCGCGGCAGCGGCCAGCGCCGCTGCGGGCATCGCGCCGGCCGCACCGGCCGTCTTCAGCCTGTATCTCGAGATCACGCCCGACGGGCTGATCCATATCGTCACGCCCCAGTCTGAGATGGGGCAGGGCATCCACGACGGCTTGCCGCGGATCCTCGCCGACGAACTCGATGCGGACTGGGCCGATGTCCGGGTGCGCATGCCCTGGGCGGACGACGGCTTCATCAATGCGACGACCAAGCGGCACCGCACCGCCAACAGCGAATCGACGATGGTCTACTTCGAGCCGCTGCGCCTGCTGGGTGCAACGGCGCGTGAGATGCTGGTCGCCGCTGCGGCGGCACGCTGGGCAGTGCCTCCGGACGAATGCCGCACGGCGGCCTCGCGCGTGCTGCATGCCGCCAGTGGCCGCAGCGCCCGCTACGGCGAACTCGCTACGGCTGCGGCGGCGCTGCCTGCACCGCAGACGCCACGCTTGAAGAGTCCGGCGGAATGGACCCTGATCGGGCGCTCGCTGCCGCGTACCGACACGCCCCCGAAGACCGACGGCTCGTTGCAGTTCGGCCTCGATGTCCGATTGCCCGACATGCTCTACGCGGCGCTGCGCCGTTCGCCGGCCGTCGTATCTAGCGTGGTGCGCTTCGATCGCACCGCCGCGCTCGCGCTGCCAGGCGTCGTCGACGCCTTCGAGGTGGCCGACGGCGTGGCGGTCGTGGCGCGCTCGACCTGGCAGGCCCTGCGCGCTGCCGAGCAGCTCGACGTCGAGTTCGACGCGGCGGCCGCTGCCAGCGCCGACACGGAGCTGATGCGCGAGCGTATGCAGGCGGCGCTCGACGACGATGCCGCGGCGAAGCCCGGCCGGTCCGCGTTCGGCCTGCCGCCTTATTCACGCGAGGCGACGCTCGCGGCGCTGGCGGCCGCGCCGCGGCGCCACGAGTGGACCTACGAAGTGCCATTCCTCGCGCATGCGGCGCTCGAGCCGCTCTGCGCAACGGTGCTCGTGACCGACACACGCTGCGAAGCGTGGGTGCCCACGCAGCAGCCCGATCGCGCCCGCGACGCCCTGGCGCAGATCAGCGGCCTGCCGCGCGAGCAGTGCCGCGTGAACATCACCTTCCTCGGTGGCGGGTTTGGCCGCAAATGGGAGATCGACTACCTGCGTCAGGCCGCCGACATTGCCGTCCGGGTCAAGGGGCGACCGGTCAAGCTGACGTGGACGCGCGAGCAGGACTTCCGCCATGACCGGTTTCGGCCGGCGCACATCGCGCGCACCCGGGTCGGCGTCGATCGCGACGGCCGCATCCTCGCGATGCACAGCCGCACCACGGGCATCAGCGTGTGGAAATATCAGAAGCGTCCGCCCATGGGTGCCTTCGGCGACATGTTCTCGACCGGGCTGCTGATCAACGATCGCTACGCCTTCGACAACAAGTACGTCGACGTCGTCGATACCGACTTCCCGGTGCCGGTCGGCACCTGGCGTTCGGTGTCGCAGTCGATGAACACGTTCTTCTCCGAGAGCGCGATCGACGACGTCGCTGCGGCGACGCGCCAGGATCCGCTCGCGTTGCGCCTGTCACTGCTGGGCGACGAGCCGCGCGGCCAGGCGGTGCTGCGCCTGCTGGCGGAGAAATGCGGCTGGGATCAGCCGCTGCCCCGCGGCCGCGGCCGCGGCATCGCCTACGGCATCGGCTATGGCGCGTACTGCGCGCAGGCCGTCGAGGTGACGGTGCAGGGCAAGTCGGTGCGCATCGACCGCATCGTCTGCGCGTTCGATTGCGGCACCATGGTCGATCCGCATGCTGTCGAGGCCCAGGTATCTGGTGGCATAGTCTGGGGCCTGTCGGCGGCCCGTGACGGCCGCATCACGTTCGAGCGCGGCACGGCGCGCGAGAGCAACTTCCACGACGCGCCGATCCTGCGCATCAACGAGACACCGCCCATCGAGGTGCACCTCGTGCAGAATCAGCACAAGTCGGGCGGTTGTGGCGAGGCCAGCGTGCCGCCCGTGGCGCCGGCGCTGGCGAGCGCCATCCATGCCGCGACCGGCCAACGCCCGCGCCGGTTGCCACTCGTCGATGCCGGTTACGAATTCATCTGACGGGGTAAGGAGACTCCCATGAAACCATGTCAGCGGTGGTTCGCCGCAGTGCCTGTCCTGTGCATCGCTCTGGTCACGACCGCAGCGACCGCGGCTGGCCGGGACGCGCCGCGCGTACTGCGCACGGAGGCGCACAGCGTAGCCGTGCACACGGTGGCGAGCGGCCTGAAGGCGCCATGGGGATTTGCGCTCCTGCCCGGTGGCGACATCCTGGTGACCGAGAAGGCCGCTGGCACGCTGCGCGTGATCCGCAACGGGCGCCTGTTGCCGGCTCCAGTCGAGGGTGTACCGACGGTGGCGGCCCGCGGGCAGGGTGGTCTGCTCGACGTGGCCGCCCATCCAGACTTCGCCCGCAACCGGCTGGTGTACCTGACCTTCTCCGCAGCGGATGGGGGCGGTGGTACGGCCATCGGCACCGAGGTCGCCCGTGGCCGTTACGAATGCGCAGCCGAACGCTGTGCGCTGCGAGACACGCAGGTGATCTTCCGCCAGCAACCCAAGCTCGATACCGCGTTCCACTTCGGCTCGCGCCTGGTCTGGGCGCGCGACGGTTCGCTGTACGTGACCCTCGGTGACCGCGGCAAGCAGGACCTGGCACAGCAGCTCGACAACCAAATCGGCAAGGTGCTGCGCATCGATGACGCCACCGGCGCCGCGGCGCGCGGCAACCCCTTCGAGACGCAGCCCGGCGCGCGTGCCGAAGTCTTCAGCTATGGCAACCGCAACGTGCAGGGCGCGGCGCTGCATCCGGTCACGGGCAAGCTCTGGGCCCACGAACACGGGCCGCGCGGCGGCGACGAGCTCAACATCATCGAAGCGGGGCGCAACTACGGCTGGCCTGTCATCACTTTCGGCCGCACCTATGACACGAATCAGGCCATCGGCGCCGGCACGGAGCGCGCGGATATCGCCAAGGCGCAGCGCACCTGGGTGCCTTCGGTGGCGCCGTCGGGTCTGGCGTTCTATCGTGGCGACAAGTTCCCCAAGTGGCGCGGCAACCTGTTCATGGGCACGCTGCGCGAGCAGCGCCTGATCCGCCTGACCCTCGATGGCGACCAGGTCGTCGGCGAGGAGCGCATCGAAGGCTTGGGGCGGATTCGTTCGGTCGCCGTCGACGAGGGCGGCGAAGTCTACGTGCTGTCCGAGTCGGCGGGCGCCCTGTACCGGCTCGCGCCGGCGCGCTGATCCCCGGAACTGCGCGTGCGAAGAACAGGCTTCTGGCTCGGCACCGGGCTGTTCTTCGCGATGCTGCTGCTGCCGCCGCCGGACGGCCTCACGCTGCCTGCGTGGCGAACCGCCGCGGTCGCGGTGCTGATGGCCTGCTGGTGGTTCACCGAAGCGGTGCCAGTGGCGCTGACGGGTGCGTTGCCGTTCTTGCTGTTGCCGGTGCTCGGCGTCGCGAAAGCGGATGCCGTCGCGGCCGAATACATGTCGCCGATCATCTTCCTGATCCTCGGCGGCTCGATGCTGGGCGTGGCGATGGAGAAATGGGGCCTGCATCGCCGCCTTGCCCTGGCCGTGATCCAGCGCGTACGCCCAGAGCCATCGCTGCTGCTGCTCGCCATCATGGCCGTCACCGCGCTGGTGTCGATGTGGGTCAACAATTCGTCGACCACCGTCATGATGTTGCCGATCGCCGCGGCCACGGTGCATGCGGTCACGCGCACGCTGCACACGGACAAGCCCGACCCGAATGAACAGCGCTTCGCAGCGGCGGTCGTGCTGTCCGTCGCGTATGCGTCGAACATCGGCGGCTTTGCGACGCCGATCGGCACGCCGGTCAATCCCATCGCGATCGGCCTGATCGACCGCACCTTTGGCGTGCAGATCAGCTTCCTCGAGTGGATGGCCTTCGGCGTCCCGATCATGCTCGCGGCAGTGCCTCTGACCTGGCTGGTCCTGTCGAGGATCAGCTTTCCGTTTCGCCTGCCCGCGGGCAATCGGCAGCGCCTGGTCGAAGCGATCGGCGCGGTCGGGCCGATCAGTGCCGCGGAATTCCGTGTGGCCGCGGTGGTCGTGGCCACCAGCGCCCTGTGGGTCGGCCAGCCGTGGCTCGCGCGGCTGCTGCCGGGTCTCAGCGACGCCGCGATCGCGGTCGCGGCGGCGCTCGCGCTGTGCCTGATCCCGTCTGGCGCCAAACCGGTCGCTGCGCAAGGGCTAGGCGCAGCGACGGGGCGCTTCCTGCTGGAGTGGCCCGAAGCGCGTTCGGCGCCCTGGTACCTGATCATGCTGCTCGGCGGCGGCCTGGCCATTGCCGATTCCATCGTCGGCAGCGGCTTGAGCGACTGGCTCGGCGGCATGCTCGGCGGCGCTGCGGCGCTGCCGTGGCTGCTGCTGCTGCTGCTCGTGACCGCGCAGTGCGTGCTGGTCACCGAGTGCGCGAGCAATCTCGCCACCGCCGCGACCTTCATACCGATCGCCGCGACGCTCGCGGTCGCGGGTGGACACGACGGCATCGCGCTCGCTCTCGCTGCCGGCATGGCGGCGAGCTGGGGATTTGCGAATCCGGCGGGCACGTCGTCGAATGCGATGGTCTATGGCACGGGCTGGATCAGCGTCCGCGACATGTTGCGCGCCGGCCTGTGGGTCGACGTGCTCGGCGTGCTGCTGATCACCGCCGCCTGCTGGCTGATCGTGCCGTTGCTCGGATTCAGTCCGGCAGGTTAGGGCGTGTCACCGCGCTACCAGATCCGCACGCGCTGCTCCGGCGGCAGATAGAGCCTGTCCCCTGGCTTGACGTTGAACGCTTCGTACCAGGCGTCGATGTTGCGCACCACGCCATTGACGCGGAACTCCGCCGGACTGTGCGGTCCCGTCATGATCTGGTTGCGCAGCCGCTGGTCACGGAACAGCGTGCGCCAGACCTGCGCCCAGCCGTGGAAGAAACGCTGCTCGCCCGTGAGACCGTCGATGACGGCTGCCGGCTGGCCACTGAGCGACAGGCGATAGGCCTCGAGCGCGACCGACAGTCCGCCAAGGTCGCCGATGTTCTCGCCCAGTGACAGGCGGCCGTTCAGGCGCAGGCCGGGCAGGGGTTCGAACTGTGAGTACTGTTCGACGAGCCGGTCCCCGAGCGCCTTGAACGCCTGCTCGTCGCGGGCGTTCCACCAGGTGCGCAGCACGCCGCGCGCGTCTGACTTCGCGCCCTGGTCGTCGAAGCCATGGCCCATCTCGTGGCCGATCACGCCGCCGATGCCGCCGTAGTTGACCGCAGGATCCGCGGCAGGATCGAAGAACGGCGGCTGCAGGATCGCCGCGGGGAACACGATCTCGTTGAACACCGGGTTGTAGTACGCGTTGACCGTCTGCGGCGTCATGAACCACTCGTCACGATCGGTCGGTCCGCCGAGGCGTTCGAGGTCGTGCTGCCACTCGAACACGGCCGCGCGCTGCAGGTTGCCGAAGGCGTCGTCGGCGCGCACTTCGAGCTTCGAATAGTCGCGCCACTTGTCCGGGTAGCCGATCTTCGGGCGGAAGGCCGCGAGTTTCTCAAGCGCGACCTGCTTGGTCTCGTCGGTCATCCAGGGCAGGGCACGAATGCGCTGGGCATAGGCCTTGCGGACGTTTTCGACCAGCTCGAGCATCTGTCGCTTCGAGTCCGGCGGAAAGTGTCGCTGCACATAG
>CAZPJE010000088.1:0-13673 GCA_964586725.1 uncultured Steroidobacteraceae bacterium
TACCTCGACCTGCTGATCCCGTCGCTGACCGACCCGACCATGACGCCGCCGGGCAAGCATTACATGTCGGTGTTCGTGCAGTACGTGCCGCCGCAGATCGAAGGCCGCGACTGGACCGATGCCGACCGCGACGCGTTCCGCGAGACCGTGTTCGACCAGATCGAACGCTACAGCCCGGGTTTCCGCAAGCTCGTGCTGCATGCCGAAGTGCGCACGCCGCGCGAACTCGAGGCCGAGGTCGGGCTCACCGAGGGCAACATCTTCCAGGGCGAGCTGACCTTCGACCAGCTGTTGTTCAACCGGCCGTTCCCCTGCATGGCGCAGTACCGCGGCCCGGTGCGCGGCATGTACCTGTGCGGCTCGGCGACGCACCCGGGCGGCGGCGTGATGGCGGCGCCGGGCGCAAACGCCGCGCGCGAAGTGCTGCTCGACCTGCGGCGCCCCAACACCGTGCCGGAGAGCTGGAGCGATGACTGAGCGCGACCGCATCGTCATCGTCGGCGGCGGCCACAACGGCCTCGTCTGCGCGGCCTATCTCGCGCGCGCCGGGCGGCAGGTGCTGCTGCTCGAGGCCGGCGCGGAGCTGGGCGGCGCGGCGCGTACGCACGAGTTCCACCCGGGCTTTCGCGTCTCGTCGGTGGCACATCTGCTGTATGGGCTTGACCCGGGCATCGTCCGCGAGCTCGGCCTCGCGGCGCATGGCCACGCGCTGGCGCGCGAGCGCCTGCGCACGGTCGCGCTGTCGGCCGAGGGTGCGCCGCTGGTCATCGATGCCGCGGGCCAGCTCGAAGACGCCGCCGGCGTCAGCGCGGCCGATGCCGCCGCGCTTCCGGCGCTGCTCGCGCGGCTGCAACGCTTCGCGGCCCTGCTCGCGCGCCAGCACGAGCGCGCGCCGCCGCGGCTCGCCTTCGACGACTGGCGCGCCGCGCTGCCGGCCGCCCAGCTCGGACTCGATGTCCGCAAGCTGGGCCGCGCCGACATGGCGGAGTTCCTGCGTGTCGTCACGATGAACATCCAGGACGTGCTCGATGAGGAACTCGCGAGCGACGCGCTGAAGGCGGCACTGGCGTTCGATGGCGTGCTCGGCACGAAGCTCGGCCCGCGCTCGGGCGGCACGCTGTTCACGGCCCTGCAGCGCTGGAGCGGCTCGCCCAACGGCCCCGCGCTGCCGCGCGGTGGCATGGGCGCTGTCAGCGGCGCGCTGGCCGCAGCGGCGCGCGCAGCCGGAGCGGAGCTGCGCTCCGGCACCCGCGTCGCGGCCATCGAGGTCGAGCAGGGCCGTGCGTGCGGCGTGCGGCTCGAAGATGGCACGCGGGTGACGGCCAGCGCCGTCGTCTCGAATGCCGACCCGAAGACGACCCTGCTGTGCCTGCTCGGCGCGCGCCACCTCGAGACCGAGTTCGCGCGCCGCGTGCAGCACCTGCGCATGACCGGCACCGCGGCCAAGCTGCACCTCGCGTTGTCGGCGCCGCCCGCCTTCCGCGGGTTGCGCGCGGAGCGCACCGGTGAACGCCTCGTCGTCGCGCCCGGCCTGCGCGCGCTGGACGAGGCCTTCAATGCCGCGAAGTACCGCCAGCATTCGACCGCGCCCGTCATGGAAATCTCCGTGCCGTCGCTGCACGATGCGACGCTTGCGCCGCATGGCCAGCACGTGCTGTCGGCGATCGTCCAGTACGCGCCGTATGACATCGACGGCGGCTGGGATGCGCATCGGGCCGGCTTCGAGCAGTTGATCATGGCCACGCTCGAGCGCCATGCGCCGGGCCTGGGCGCGAGCGTGCTCGCGACCGAACTGCTGACACCCCTCGATCTCGAGCGACGCTTCCACCTCGGCGGCGGACACTGGCACCACGGCGAGCTCGCGCTCGACCAGGCCTTGATGCTGCGGCCGGTATCCGGAGCCGCGCAGTATGCGATGCCGGTGCCGGGACTGTGGCTGTGCGGCGCAGGCGCGCACCCTGGCGGTGGCGTCATGGGTCATGCCGGCCGCAACGCGGCGCGCGCGCTGCTCGCGCATGCGGAGAACACGCGATGACCGCGCCCGTCGACATCACGCGGCCGCGTGACCGCGGTCACCACCACCATTTCGTCTACCAGACGCCGTTCCACCCGCGCACGTCGCAGGCCAACCGCCTGAACCTGTGGCATCGCTGGAAGGACTACACCGTCGCCGACGCGTACTTCGACGTCAGCATGGAGTACACGGCGCTGCGCAATGCCTGCGCCGTGTTCGACCTGTCGCCGATGACCAAGCACTTGATCACGGGGCCGGATGCACTCGCGTTCCTGAACCGGCTGGTCACGCGCGACGTCGCCAAGCTGAAGCCGGGTCGCGTCGGCTACGCCGTGTGGTGTGACGATGCCGGGCAGGTCATCGACGACGGCACGATCTTCCACCTGCGCGACGGCGTCTATCGGCTGTGCTCGCAGGAGCGCCAGCTCGACTGGCTCGCCGCCTCGGCACTCGGCTTCGACGTGCGGATCCGCGAGGAAACCGACGAGGTCGCCGCGCTCGCGTTCCAGGGCCCCACCAGTTGCGCCGTGCTGAAGCGTCTCGGCCTCGCCGGCATCGAGACGCTGACGCCCTTCGGGATGCGCAGCTACCCGTTCGAGGGCACGGAGCTGATGGTGTCGCGCACCGGCTTCACTGGCGACCTTGGCTACGAACTGTGGATCGCGCCGGCGCAAGCCGTCGCGCTGTGGGACCGGCTGTTCGAAGCCGGCGCACTGCATGGCATCCAGCCGATGGGCACGCATGCGCTCGAGATGGCGCGCATCGAGGCGGGCTTCATCCAGGCCGGCGTCGACTTCCTGCCCGCCGACCGCGCGATCCGCGCCGATCGCACGCGCTCGCCGTTCGAGCTCGACCTCGCCTGGCTGGTCGATTTCGACAAGCCGAACTTCACCGGTCGGCGCGCGCTGCTGGCGGAACGCGCGCGCGGCTCGCGGTACCGTCTGGTGCGCCTCGACATCGAAGGCAACAAGGTCGCCAAGGACGCGTACATCTATGACGGACGCGGCAACAACGTCGGCGTCGTCACCTGCGCGATGTGGTCGGCGATGACCAAGGCGAGCATCGCGCTCGCCAGCATCGACGCGCGCGCTGGCGCCGGGCTTTGGGCCGAGATCTACTACCAGAAGGAACTCAAGTGGAACCGGACCAAGGTGCGCTGCCGCACCGTCGACGGTCCGTTCTACACGCCAGCGCGCCGGCGTCAGACGCCCGCGCCGGATCTCTGAGGCTCGCGCAAGGCGCGGATCGCGCGATCCAGACCCGCGAGCGTCAGCGGGAACATCCGCTCGCCCGCGAGCTCCTGCGCGATCCGGATCGACGGCGTGTACTGCCAGCGATCCTCGGGCTCTGGG
The DNA here is from genome assembly GCA_964586725.1 of uncultured Steroidobacteraceae bacterium. Lineage (GTDB taxonomy): Bacteria > Pseudomonadota > Gammaproteobacteria > Steroidobacterales > Steroidobacteraceae > UBA964. The sequence goes on from CAZPJE010000088.1 coordinate 3,367, forward strand.
TTGAGCCAGACGAGGCGCGGGAAATGCGCCGTCAGGCGCTGCATCCAGACCGCGCCCGCTTCAGGGTTCCAGTGCTCGACGCTGCCACCCGGCTGCAGGATCTCGTACGGGCTCATCGTCGCGTCGCCGACGATGACGACGCGGTAGTCCGCATTGAAGGTGCGCAGCATCTGGTCGGTCGGCGTCTTCTCGGCGTGGCGGCGCCGGTTGTCCTTCCACAGCGACTCGTACAGGAAATTATGGAAGTAGTAGTACTCGAGGTGCTTGAACTCGCTGCGCGCCGCCGAGAACAGCTCCTCGCAGACGCGGATGTGATCGTCCATCGAGCCGCCGACATCGAGCAGCAGCAGCACCTTGACCGCGTTGCGACGCTCCGCGACCAGCTTGAGGTCCAGCAGCCCGGCGTTGCGCGCCGTAGCGTCGATCGTGCCAGGCAGGTCCAGGTGCTCGGGCGCACCCTCGCGCGCGAAGCGGCGCAGCTTGCGCAGCGCGAGCTTGAGGTTGCGCGTGCCCAGTTCGATGCGATCGTCGAAGTTGCGGTACTCGCGCTGGTCCCAGACCTTGACGGCGCGCCGCTGGCGCGACTTCTGCTGCCCTATCCGCACGCCCTCGGGGTTGTAGCCATCGGCGCCGAACGGCGACGTGCCACCGGTGCCGATCCACTTGTTGCCGCCCTGGTGACGCTCCTTCTGTTCCTTCAGGCGCTCGCGCAGCGTCTCGAGCAGCTTCTCCCAGCTGCCGAGCGACTCCACCTTGGCACGCTCCTCGGGCGTCAGCAGGCGCTCGCCCAGGGAGCGCAGCCAGTCCGCCGGCACTGACGCGACGAGCTTCTCGAAGGCCTTCTCGGCGCCGTCGAAATACTCGGCGAACACGCGGTCGAAGCGGTCGAAGTAGCGTTCGTCCTTGACCAGCGCCATGCGCGCGAGCCAGTAGAACTCCTCGGCCGAGCAGAACGCGATCCGCGCCTCGAGCGCAGCGAGCAGCGACAGGAACTCGGTCAGGCTGACCGGCAATCCTGCTTCACGCAGCGCATAGAAGAAGCGGATCAGCATCGCGCCGGCTACCGACCGCGGCGGTTCAGGAACACCAGCTGCTCGAACAGGTGGATGTCCTGTTCATTCTTCAGCAGCGCGCCGTACAGCGGCGGGATCGCCTTCTTCGGATCGTCGCTGCGCAGCGCTTCCGGCGGGATGTCCTCGGCGACCAGCAGCTTGATCCAATCCAGCAGCTCCGACGTCGACGGCTTCTTCTTGAGCCCCGGCGTTTCGCGCAGCTTGAAGAACGCGGCCAGCGCCTCGGCCAGCAGCTCGCGCTTGAGCCCCGGATAGTGGACATCGACGATGCGCTGCATCGTCTCGGGATCGGGAAAGCGGATGTAGTGGAAGAAGCAGCGGCGCAGGAAGGCGTCCGGCAGCTCCTTCTCGTTGTTGCTCGTGATCAGGATCATCGGCCTGTGCCGGGCACGGATCAGTTCCTGCGTCTCGTAGACGTAGAACTCCATGCGATCGAGCTCGCGCAGCAGGTCGTTCGGGAATTCGATATCCGCCTTGTCGATCTCGTCGATCAGCAGCACCGGGCGCTGCTCGGAGATGAACGCCTCCCACAGGCGGCCGCGCACGATGTAGTTGCGGATGTCGTGGACGCGATCATCGCCCAGCTGTGAATCACGCAGCCGCGACACCGCGTCGTACTCGTACAGTCCCTGCTGCGCCTTGCTGGTCGACTTGATGTGCCACTCGAACAGCGGCGCGCCGAGCGAACGCGCGATCTCCTCGGCCAGCTGCGTCTTGCCCGTGCCGGGCTCGCCCTTGATCAACAGCGGCCTGCCGAGCGTGATCGACGCGTTGACGGCCATGGTCAGGTCGTCGGTCGCCACATAGCGTTCGGTGCCGGCAAATCTGTTTTCGCTCACGGAATGACCTCGATGACATGCTGGGGCGGGCCTGGCAGCAGCGGATCCGGACTGCCCCCGGCCCAGGCTGCGAATGATGCGCGATAGAACCGCGACAGGGGATGGCCGCTCTGACCGCCCGGCAACTGCAGGTAGGCCTCGGCCTCGCGCCCCGGGCTGATCGCAAAGCGCTGCGATGCGCCGAACGCGCCGGATTGCACGCGCGGCATGTCCGCGTCGCCGGGCAACTGCCGGGTCGGCATGTCGAGCAGCCCGGCCAGCCACGGCAGGGCACGCGACAACGGATGGCGGATCGCGACCGGCCGCGCCTCGCCCCAGGTGCAGCGCTCGAGCGCGCCGCAACGCTCGCGCAGCTCGCGCGCCAGCGCATCGATCTCGGCGAGCAGGAAGCTGCGCCAGTCCGCGGCCCGCGCCGGGTCGAGCAGATGCGGCGGCTGCTCGGACACGAGGCGCCACAGCGGCCCCTCGAACTGGCGCGATACCAGCGCGGTGTCCGGCGGCATGCCGATGCCCTGCATCAGCATCGACCAGACGCTGCCCTCGACGCGATCGCGGAAGCGCCGCACGACCCGATAGCCGACCGAATCCGGCGCGGCCCGGGTGCCCCACTGCTCCACCCAGCGCTTCAGCTCGACGCGCTGCGGCGCGTTCTTCAAGGCCTCTTCGTCGAGCACGCCCAGCAGCAGCGTGCGCCAGCGCGTCAGGAACAGCGCGCGGTCATCGAGCTGCACGGCCAGCATGTCGGCCGGCGTCGCCGGCCGATCCAGCGCGCGCAGCCCGGCGCGAATCTGCGTCGCCCGCGCGCCGAGGTCGTAGCCGGCGCCGATCGCGGCCTCATCGCCGCCGATCTCGCGCTCGAGTTCACCGTCGACCGGGCGCGCATTGGCGGTCACGAGCAGGCCGGCCTCGGGATCGACGATGCGCGGCTGCAGCGCCGGAGCGCGCCAGCGGCCGTTCACGGCCGCGTCCGGGATGCGCCCGACCAGCAACCACGCGATCCGTCCGCTACGATCGCCGACGACCATGTTCTGGTGCGGGATGCCGCTGCGCGCGGCCACCGCGAGCGCGGCATCCAGATCACGCGCCGCCTGCATTTCACCCAGCGTGACGTTGGTCGCGCCCGGCTCGATCGCGGGCCAGCGGGCCAGCAGGCAGCGCCGCTCGGCGGGCACGGATTCGATCAGCACGCCGAGCGGCGTCGACAGGACTTCGAGCGTTTCGGATTCGCCGCCGCGCACGCGCAGCGTCTCGACGCGGCGCGTGAAGCGCTGCGGGCCCGCCTGAGTCAGGTACTCGGCGCGCGCGACATCGCAGCTGACCACTTCGACGTCGGTCCAGTCGCCGTAGCTGTTCGTGAAGCCCCACGCGACATGGCCGTTCGAGCCCGCGACGATGACCGGCACGCCCGCGAGCGACACGCCGACCACGTCGTGCGCTGGCGGTGCCTCGACCACGAGGCGCGCGTGATACCAGACCGCCGGCACGGCGAGGCCGAGGTGCATGTCGTTGGCGATCAGGGCGCCGCCGCCGGCGGTCCGCGCACCCGCCAGCGCCCAGTTGTTGCTGCCGGCCGCCGGCGCGAGCGGCGGCGGCCGCGGCACGCTGTCCGGATCGAACGGCGCAGCGTCGGCCGGTCGCGCACCGCTGCGCCGCAGGTCGAGCACCGCCGGTGGCGGCAGTGCGACCGCCTCGAGGGACGCCGCCGCCGCGCGCTCGTCCGCCAGCGTCTGGAAATTCGGGCTATCCCAATCCGTGCCGCGCGGGAACAGGAAGCGCCGCAGGAACTCCGCCGGTCGCGCGTCGACGTCGGAACCGGATGCGCCGGCCGCCACGACGCTGAACTGCGCCTCGATGGCCCGCTGCATCGCCTCGACTTCGAAGCTGCCGTACTGCAGCTGCCACCACATCGCGTGCACGACCAGGATGCTGTCCTCGGGCCGCCAGGGCGCGGGGCGCTGGCGCAGCAGCCAGTACTCCCAGGGCCGCGCACCGAGCCCCTCGAGCCCGGCATTGACACCGCGCGTGTAGGCATCGAGCACGCGGCGCTCGGCGTCGGTCATCGCCGCCACCACGCCGCGCGCCACGGCGCGGAAGCCGAACACGCGCGCTCGCCGGTCCTGCGGCAGCGCCGCCGGACCGAACAACTCGGCGAGTTCGCCGGCGGCGAGTCGCCGCGACAGGTCCATCTGGAAGTAGCGGTCCTGCGCGTGTGCGAGCCCGAGGCCATATGCGACGTCGGCCTGGGTTGCGCCGCGCACGGTCACGACGCCGCGCGCATCCCGCTCGATGCGCACCGGCGCGCTGGTGGCGTCGGCCGCGGACAGCGTTGCGTCGAGCGTCGGCAGCGAGGCGCGGAGCAGCAGGTACAGCGACGCCGCGCCCACCACCAGAACAACCAGCAAGCCAAGCAACAGGCGCGGCAGCCAGCGCGACCGTCGGGTCGCTGGCGCGACCAGCGTGCTCATCTGTGGAGGCGGACCTGCAGGATCTGCAGCGAATTCGTGCCGCCCGAGACGCCCGACAGTTCGCCCTTGGTCAGGATCACCAGATCGCCCTCTTCGACCAGCCCGATGTTGATCAGCAGCGCGAAGACGGAAGCCTGCAGATGCGCCGGATCCGGGCCCTTGACGTCGAAAGAGACTGGGTACACGCCGCGGTACAAGGTCACGCGGCGCCGCGTGATCTCGTGGCGCGTAAAGGCATAGATCGGGATGTCGGAACGGATGCGCGACATGAACAGCGGGGTCGAGCCGGATTCCGTCAGCGCGACGATCGCCTTCACGTTCACGAGGTTCGACGTGTACATGACCGACATCGCGATCGCCTTCTCGATCAGCGTGACGTCGCCATCGGCCCGGTGCCGCGCGCGCTGGTGCGACAGCTGGTACTTCTCGGCGCCCTCGATGACCTCGGCCATCGCCGCGACCGCCTTGACCGGGTACTTGCCCGTCGCCGACTCGGCCGACAGCATCACGGCATCGGTGCCATCCATGACCGCGTTCGCTACATCGCTGACCTCGGCCCGCGTCGGCACCGGCGATAGGATCATCGACTCCATCATCTGCGTCGCCGTGATGACGACGCGGTCGCGGCCGCGCGCCTGGTGGATGATGGTCTTCTGCAGGCCGGTCAGCGCGGCATAGCCCATCTCGACGCCCAGGTCGCCGCGCGCAACCATTACGCCGTCGCTGGCATCGATGATCTCGTTCAGGTGCGCGATCGCCTCCTGGCGTTCGATCTTCGCGATGATGCGCGCGTGCCCTTCGGCAGCGAGCAGCAGCTGGCGCGCCTCGTTGACATCCGCCGCATCGCGGACGAACGATAGCGCGAGGTAGTCGCAGCCGTGCTGCGCCGCGAACCGGATGTCGGCGCGATCCTTGTCCGTCAGCGCGGGGGCCGAAATGCCGCCGCCCTTGCGGTTGACGCCCTTGCGGTTCGACAGCTCGCCGCCAACGACCACGCGTGTGTCGATGCGCGTGCCGGCCACGCCGGTGACTTCCAGCACGATCAGGCCGTCGTTGAGCAGCAGCGTGTCGCCGCTGCGTACATCGGCGGGCAGCGACTTGTAGGCGACGCCGACCTGCTCGATGCTGCCGGCCTTGGGGTCGAGCGCGGTGTCGAGCGCGAACGGCGCCCCCTCGACGAGGATGACCGGGCCATCCCTGAAGCTCTCGATCCGGATCTTGGGGCCGGCCAGGTCGGCGAGGATGCCGACATAGCGGCCGGCGCGCAGCGATGCTTCGCGCAGCAGCGTGATGCGGCGCAGGTGATCCTCAGGCGTGCCGTGCGAGAAGTTGACCCGCGCGACATCCAGACCCGCGCGGCACATTTCCCACAGCACATCCGGGTCGTCGGTCGCGGGACCCAGGGTAGCAACGATCTTGGTGCGTCTCAGCATGGCGCCAAAGATAGCAGCCCACGCGCACCGTCGTCGCGCACCCGCAGCACCGGCAGCAGCCGCGGCTCAGCCGGCGCGGGCCTCGAGGGCTGCGACGGCCGGCAGCACCTTGCCTTCGACGAACTCGAGGAACGCGCCGCCACCGGTGGAAATGTAGGAAATCCCGTCCGCGACGCCGTACTTCTCGATCGCCGCCAGCGTGTCGCCGCCGCCCGCGAGCGAGAACGCCTTGCTGCGCGCGATCGCCTGGGCGATGGCCTTGGTGCCCTCGCCGAACTGGTCGAACTCGAACACGCCGACCGGGCCGTTCCAGAGGATGGTGCCCGCTTCCTGCAGCAGCGCGCCGAGACGGTCCGCGGTGTCGGGACCGATGTCGAGGATCAGCTCGTCGGGGCGCACGTCGGCGATCGGGCGCACATCCGCATGCGCCGTGGCCGCAAACTCGCGCGCGACGACGACGTCGGTCGGCAACGGGATCTCGGCCCCGCGGGCACGCGCCTGCTCGAGCAGCTTGCGCGCGATGTCGAGCATGTCGGCCTCGTGCAGCGACTTGCCGACCGGCGAGCCGGTCGCAGCCAGGAAGGTGTTGGCGATTCCGCCGCCGACGATCAGCTTGTCCACCTTGGACAGCAGCGACTCGAGCACGGTCAGCTTGGTCGACACCTTGGAGCCCGCGACGATCGCGACCAGCGGCCGCGCCGGGTGCGCGAGCGCCCGCTCGAGCGCCTCGAGCTCCGCGACCAGCAGCGGTCCGGCACAGGCGACCGGCGCGAAGCGCGCGACGCCGTGCGTGCTCGCCTCGGCGCGATGCGCGGTGCCGAAGGCATCCATGACGTAGATGTCGCAGAGCGCGGCCATCTGCTTCGAGAGCGCCTCGGCGTCCTTCTTCTCACCCTTGTTGAAGCGCACGTTCTCGCACAGCACGACTTCGCCCGGGGCGCAGTCGACGCCGCCGAGCCAGTCGCGCTTGAGCGGCACGGGCCGGCCGAGCAGTTCGGAGAGGCGCTGCGCGACCGGCGCGAGCGAGAACTCGTCCGCGTACACGCCCTCTTCCGGTCGGCCCAGATGCGACATGACGAACACGCGCGCACCGGCGTTCATGGCGTGCTGGATGGTCGGCAGCGCGGCGCGGATCCGCGCATCGCTGGTGACCTTGCCGTCGTGGACGGGCACGTTGAGATCCTCGCGGATCAGCACGCGCTTGCCGGCAAGCGGAAGGTCGGACATGCGCAGGACTTTCACGGGCCTGGCCTCAGGACGCGCGCGACCAGGCGAGCGTGGTGTCGAGCATGCGGTTCGAGAAGCCCCACTCGTTGTCATACCAGGCGCAGACCTTGACCAGCTTGCCGCCGATCACTTTGGTCATCGTGCCGTCGAAGGTCGACGAGGCCGGATCGTGGTTGTAGTCGATCGACACCAGCGGCGCCTCGGTATAGGCCAGCACGCCCTTGAGCGGGCCGGCATCCGCCGCCGCCTTGATCAGGCTGTTGATCTCGGCGACGGTCGTGTCGCGCTTCGGCGTGAAGGTCAGGTCGACCAGCGACACGTTGATCGTCGGCACGCGCACCGCGAAGCCGTCGAACTTGCCCTTCAGCTCTGGCAGCACGAGGCCAACCGCAGCGGCTGCGCCGGTCTTCGTCGGGATCATCGACATGGTGGCCGAGCGCGCGCGCCGCAAGTCGGAGTGGTAGACGTCGGTCAGCACCTGGTCGTTGGTGTACGCGTGCACGGTCGTCATCAGGCCGCTCTCGATGCCAACGCTGTCGTTCAGCACCTTGGCGACCGGCGCGAGGCAGTTGGTCGTGCAGGATGCGTTCGAGATCACGCTGAACGAGGACTTCAGCGTCCCGTGGTTGACGCCGTAGACGATCGTCCCGTCGACGTCGTCGCCGCCAGGGGCCGAGATCACGACCTTCTTGGCGCCACCGGCGATATGCGCGCCGGCCTTGGCCTTGCTGGTGAACAGGCCGGTGCACTCGAGCACGAACTCGACGCCGAGCTCGCCCCAGGGCAGCTTGGCCGGGTCGCGCTGCGCGAGCACCTTGATGCGGTCGCCGTTGACGACCATCGAATCACCATCGACCGACACCTGGCCGGGGAACTTGCCATGCGCCGTGTCGTAGCGCGTCAGGTGGGCGTTGGTGTTCGCGTCGCCGAGATCGTTGATCGCGACGATCTGGATCTCCTTCGTGCGACCCGCTTCATAGAGCGCGCGCAGCACGTTGCGCCCGATGCGTCCGTAACCGTTGATGCCCACCTTGATCGCCATACTCAACCCTCCGCGTGAATCCTTGGAATTGTCTCAGGCCCCGAGCAGCGCCTCGACGGTGCGCGTCACGTTGTCCGTGGTCAGCCCGAAGTGCCGGAACAGCTCGGCCGCCTTGCCCGAGGCACCGAACTGGTCGATACCCAGCACACGCCCCTGCGAGCCGACATAACGCCACCAGCCCTGCGTGGCACCTGCTTCGACCGCGACCCGCGCGGTGACGGCTGCCGGCAGCACCTGCTCGCGCCACGCGGCCGTCTGTGCCTCGAACACATCGGTGCTGGGCATCGACACCAGCCGCACGCGCCGACCCTTGGCCTGCAGCGCGCGCACGGCGTCGGCTGCAAGGCCGACCTCCGAGCCCGTCGCGATGACGATCGCCTCGAGCGGCGCTGGCGCGTCGAGCAGGACGTAGCCGCCGCGCGCCGCATCCGACTGCTGTTGCTCCGAGCGCGCCTGCTGCGGCAAACCCTGGCGCGTCAGCACCAGGCAGGTCGGCCCCTTGGCGCGCTCGATCGCCGCGCGCCACGCGACCGTGGTTTCGAACGCATCACAGGGCCGCCACAGCGACAGATTAGGCATCACGCGCAGGCTCGCCAGATGCTCGATCGGCTGGTGGGTCGGGCCATCTTCGCCGAGGCCGATCGAGTCATGCGTATAGACCAGCACGACACGCTGCTGCATCAGGGCGGCGAGACGCACCGCATTGCGCGCGTAGTCGGAGAACACGAGGAAGGTGCCCGCATACGGGATGAACCCGCCATGCAGCGCGAGGCCGTTCATCATCGCCGTCATCGCGAATTCACGGACGCCGTAGTAGACGTAGTTGCCCGTCGCATCGTCCGCGGTCAGCGCGCGCGAGGCCTTGTGCCAAGTGTTGACCGAACCGGTGAGATCCGCCGAGCCACCCAGCAGCTCGCCCATCGCGGGGCCGAGCGTGTTCAGCACGACCTGCGACGATGCGCGCGTCGCCTGCGCGGCCGTCACCGCGGCGGCGGCAGTGAACGCGGCCTGCGCCAGCTCGCTCCAGTCGGGCGGGAGCACGCCCTTCATGCGCCGCTCGTACTCGGCCGCCAGCTGCGGGAACTCGCGCCGGTACTTGTTGAAGCGGCGCTTCCAGGCTTTCTCGAGCTTCGCGCCACGCTCGCGCTGGTCCCACTCGGCGCGCAGCTCGTCGCCGACGACGAACGGCGCCGCGGTCCAGCCGAGCGACGCGCGGGTCGCCGCGATCTCCTCGGCGCCCAGCGGCTCGCCGTGCGTCGCCTTCGTGCCCTGCTTGTTTGGCGCGCCCTTGCCGATGATGGTCTTGCAGCAGATCAGCGTCGGCTGCTTCGTGTTGGCCCGCGCGCGCTTCAGCGCCTTCGCGACCGACTCGCCATCGTGGCCATCGACATCCTTGATGACCTGCCAGCCATACGCGGCGAACCGCTTCGGCGTGTCATCGGTGAACCAGCCCTGCACCTTGCCGTCGATCGAGATGCCGTTGTCATCGTAGATGCAGATCAGCTTGCCGAGGCCGAGCGTGCCGGCGAGCGAGCACGCCTCGTGCGAGATGCCTTCCATCAGGCAGCCATCGCCGAGGAACACCCAGGTGCAGTGGTCGACGATGTCATGCCCGGGCCGATTGAAGTGCGCGGCGAGCGACTTCTCGGCCAGCGCCATGCCGACCGCGGTCGCGAGCCCTTGCCCGAGCGGACCCGTCGTCGTCTCGACGCCGAGGCGCGGATCGTGCTCAGGGTGCCCGGGCGTGTGCGAACCGAGCTGGCGGAAGGCGCGCAGGTCTTCGATGCTGATCGGATAGCCGGTCAGGTGCAGCACCGAGTACAGCAGCATCGACGCGTGGCCGTTCGACAGCACGAAGCGGTCGCGGTCGAACCACAGCGGATTGGACGGGTTGTGCCGCAGCGGCCCGCGCCACAGCGCCTCGGCGATGTCGGCCATGCCCATCGGGGCCCCTGGATGACCCGAGTTGGCCTGCTGGACCGCATCCATCGACAAGGCGCGGATCGCGTTCGCGAGTTCCCGACGTGTAGCCATGCTCAGAGAGACCCCGATGAACCCCGCAAAAAGGGCGCGCATTGTCTGATACCCCGCCCCCCAACATCAAATCCGCGACGGCTGCCGAGGGCCCCGTCACGCGGCGCGGCCGCAGACCGGCTATACTTCACGGCTGTCCCGCTTGCTACCCCGGAACCCTCCGCCCATGGCAAACAGCTATCTGTTCACGTCCG
>CAZPJE010000089.1:0-4720 GCA_964586725.1 uncultured Steroidobacteraceae bacterium
CATGAGCTGGGAGCTGCATGACCTCAGCGGGCGGCCACGGCTGCTGATCGCGGTGTCGAAGGCCGGCCACTGCCTGTTCGACCTGTTGCATCGCTGGCGCGCCGGCCAGCTTGCGGTCGACATCCCGGCGGTGGTCTCCAACCACGACGACATGCGCTCCTTCGTCGAGTGGAACGGCATTGCCTACCATCACCTGCCGGTCACGCCCGATACGAAGGCGGCGCAGGAAGCGCAGATCCTGCAGCTCGTCGACGAGCACCGCATCGACCTCGTCGTGCTGGCGCGCTACATGCAGATCCTGTCGCCGCGCCTGTGCGAGGCGCTCGCGGGCCGCTGCATCAACATCCACCACTCGTTCCTGCCGAGCTTCAAGGGCGCGAAGCCCTACACCCAGGCGCACGAGCGCGGCGTCAAGATCATCGGCGCGACGGCGCATTACGTGACCGGCGATCTCGACGAGGGGCCGATCATCGAGCAGGGCGTCGAGCGCGTCACGCACGCGCATACGCCGGCGGCGCTGGAGCAGATCGGTCGCGACATCGAGTGCGCCGTGCTCGCGCGCGCGGTCAGCTGGCATCTCGACCGGCGCGTCGTGATCAGCGGTCGCAAGACCGTCGTATTCGTCTGAGCCCGGACGGCTTCAGACGAAGCCGATTTCGCGCGTCGCGAAATTACGCAGGTTCGGTGCGACCGCATCGACCTGTGCCGGCGTGAGGCCGAACCAGCGCAGCAGCGTGGCGGCGTACTGGTCGACGGCGAGCGTCGGCACGATGCGGCCGCCGCCGATGTCATCCGGTCCCCCGATCTCGAGCCGCGGCATCGTGCCGTAGATCTCGCGACCGCGCACCGGCGCGCCAAGCACGAGCTGGTGCGAGCCCCAGCCGTGGTCCGTGCCGTCGCCATTGCTGGTCAGCGTGCGGCCGAAGTCCGACTGCGTGAACGTCACGACCGACGGGGCCACGGCCAGCTCTTCGAGCGCGGTCTGGAACGCGGCCAGCGCGGCTGCGAGTTCGCCGAACAGCCGCGGCTGGTCGGTGTTCTGGTTGTCGTGGGTGTCGTAGCCGCCCGCCGCCACCATGAAGACCTGGCGCTGCATCTGCAGCCGGTCGCGCACGGCGATCAGGCGCGCGACCATGGCGAGCTGTGCGCCCAGCGAAGTGGTCGGAAAGCTGGTGCGCAGCGGAACCGCCGCCGCGAGCGCGGCGCTGACTGTATCCGCGAGCCGCAGCGAGCGGGTATGCACCGCGGAGAAGCTGCGCGTGATGGCACTGTCGCTGCGCGCTGCCAGCAGGCGCTCGAACATCGCGCGGCGCTCGGCATAGAACGCGGCCTGCGGCGATGTCAGCACGAAGTGGGCCGATGCGCCGTCCGTGCCGATGTTGTACGGTGCGCCGGATTCGCTGATCTGGAAACTGGTCGTGCCGGTCAGGGAGACGTTGACCGGCAGCGTCTGCGTGGTCGTGTCGGCGGCAATGGCATCCGCGGCGCGCCCGGCCCAGCCCGTGCGCAGGCCGCGCTGCCCCGCGAGCGTGTGCCACTGCTCCTGCTGGTCGTTGTGCGAGAAAAGCTGCGGTGGCAGCGGCACGCTGCGCGCGAGCACCTGGTCGCGCGTCACGGGTTGCACGAGCGGGCCCATGTTCGCGACCACGGCGAGCTGGCCGCTGGCAAAGCGCGCTGCGAGCGGCGCCATGGCGGGGTGCAGTCCGTACTGCGCGCCATCGGAGGTGAGCGGCGCGAGCGGCAGCAGCACGTCGCGCGCGATCGCGAGGTTCTGCCGCGAACGCGCGTAGATGCCGTGCTCCGCCACGCTGCGAGGCACCACCATGTTGAAGGCATCGTTGCCGCCGAACAGGAAGACGCTGACCAGCGCCTTGTAGTCCGTGAACGGCGCGGCGCTGGCTGCGCGCGGCAGCGAGGTGCCTAGCAGCGCCGCCGTGGCGCCGAGACCAGCCTGTGACAGAAAACGTCTGCGGTCCATGGTTCCTCCTCAGCGCAGCACGACGTATTCGGGCGCCGTGATGATCGTATGGATGGCTTCCGCGACACGCGCAGCCGCCGCGTTGACGGGCAACCGCTCGACCATCGCAATGGCTTCACTGCGCAGCGTCGCGCTGATGGCGCCGCCGGTCAGTTCGTCGGCGACGCGGTCGACCAGTTGCGGCGCATTGCCGGCCAGTGCCTCTTCGTCGCGCGTGTCGATGACGATGCCGTCGGGGCCCGGATTCGCGTTCGCGTTGGCCGCGAACGTGCCGAAGGCCAGCAGGTTCGCCATGTAGGCAACGGTCGCTTCGTTGGTGATTTCCATCTCGGGTGCCACCAGTCCCGCGGTGCGCATCTCGCCGGGCGGTGCGAAGTCCGGCCGGTAGAAGTTGAACACCGACGGCGAGCGCAGCGGCCCCTGGCCGACGAGCACGTCGGCGTTGTTGAGGCGGTAGCGACCGCTCGCCGAGCGCCCATCGAACGCGCGCCACAAGGCCGTCAGCCGCAGCAGCGGCTCGGTGAGCTTGCCTTGGGCGCTCGCGGCAGGGCGGCGCGCTTCGTCGTCGAGCAGGATCGCGCGCACGACGGCGGCGAGATCGCCGCGCACGCCGCGACCGTTGTCGTCGAAGCGCGCGGCGACCCGGGCGACGTAGGCCGGCGAGGGGTTGCTGGCCGTCAGGCGCTGGATCAGCTGCTTCGAGATGAACGGCGCGACGTTCGGATGTGCGAACAGGTTGTCGAGCGCGGCTTCGAGATCGGCTCGCGCGCCCTGGTTCGCGGGCAGCGTCGTGCCGCGCAGCAGCGTCTTCGGACCGGTGTCGTGAAAGGCCTCGTAGGGCTGCATCGGCTCGTCGAAGTTGAACGACGGCTGCAGGAAGCTCGCCGAGCCCGCGAACATCCAGCCGGTGAACACGCGCGCGAAGCTCTCGATGATCGCCTGGTCGTAGGTCGGCACGGCCTGACCCTGGGCGTCGCGACGGATGCTGCCGTCGGGTGACAGTTCCACGAGGCCGATCGTGAACAACTGCATGACCTCGCGCGCATAGTTCTCGTCGGGACGGATGTTCAACGCGGGGTTCGGTCTCTGGTTGCCGAGATGGCTCAGGTACACGCCCATGGCCGGACTCAGCGTGACCTGCTCGAGCAGCTCGCGGAAGTTGCCGAAGGCGTTCTGGTTGAGGATGTCGTAGTAGGCCGCGAGCGCGGTCGGGAACTGGTTCAGCGCACTTCGCTCCGACACCACCATGATCTGCGACAGCGCGAACGCGACCCGCAGCCGCAGCTGGTCCGGGCCCTGGACGGCGTGCCGGAACCAGAGGTCGAGCCGGTCGTCCTGGGTCGGCGCGCGACCGAGCGCGCGCAACGCCGGCGCCTGCAGCGAGGCCGGCTGCGCGAGCTGCTGGTCGATCCAGGCGGCGTAGCCGCTCGCGACGACCCGGTCGATCTCCGCGCGCGTCGGGCCAAAGCTGGCCTGACGCAGGAAGGTGGCCGCTTCGCCGCGCGTGAGCGCGGGCGCGGGCGTACCCCCGGTGCCGCCACCTCCACCAGTACCGCCGCCGCCCGAACCACCGCCCCCGCAGGCGGTCAGCAGCGCGGCCGCGCACAGGGCTACGAACGCACTGCGCCGCATCTCAACCGCCTTCGAGCGCGACGCGCCGCAGGTAGGCGATCTGCTCTGCGGTCAGCGCGTTCTTGATGTTGACCAGCATTTCGAGCCAGGCGCGCTTCTTGCGTGCCTCTGCTTCGAACACGCGGTCCGCCTTGTCGAGCACGAGGGCGCGATCGACAGGCGCTTTCTCGATCGCTTCCTGCATCGCGAGGCCCGCCTCCATGATGTCCCAGTCGACGGTGGCGACGCGGGTCTGCACGGTCGTCAGCTCGGTGCGGATGGCCTTGCGCTGCGCGTCGCTGAGTTTCAGCTGCGACGCATGCTTGAGCACGAGTTCGGGCGGGAAAAGCTTGCCGCGGAACCAGTCGTCGTCGCTCTTCGGTTTCGCGTCCTGCGCCAGCGCCAACGCGGGCAACAGCAGCATCGTCAGCATCAGGACCTTCAGGGCTTTCACAGGTACTTCTCCTCGGGCAGCAACGGGTAACGGACGGCGGGTAGCGCAGGGGCGCCGCGCGTCATGGGTGCGGGGCTCGTGTCGAGCAGGACATCGCTGGGCACGCGCCAGGGTTCGCGCGCCGCGAGCGCGAGCGCGAGCTGCAGGTCGGCGGCGACGTCAGTCTGGTCGGCGATCGCCGCCGGGGCACGCGCGCCGTCCTGCCAGCCCAGCACGACGCCGAGCGCGATGGCGGCGACGCCGGCCGCGATCGCATACGACCAGTGCGGCGGGGCCGCGTGCGCGCTGCGCGCCTGGGGGTCGTCCGCGGCGGTTGCGGCGCGGCGCCACAGCGTCGCGAACGCCGGCGCCTGCGCCGGCTCCGCGGCGTCCAGCGCAGCGCACACGACGGTGCGCAGCGCCGCGTCGCCCGGCGGCAGTTCGAGTCCGGGGCGCGGATCGTTCATCGCGCGTCCTCCCCGAGGCTTGCCGCGAGCGCCTGTTTGGCGCGGTGGTAGTGCGTGCGCGCCGCCCCCGCCGAGATCTCCATGACCTGGGCGGCCTCGTCCAGCGTGAAATCGCGGTAGAACACGAGTTCGATCACCTCGCGCTGCCGCGCGGGCAGGCGGTTGATGGCGGCGAGCACGTTGCCGCGATCCGCGTCGCCATCGGCGTCGCTGCGCTCTGGCGCGCGCTCG
>CAZPJE010000090.1:0-6936 GCA_964586725.1 uncultured Steroidobacteraceae bacterium
GCACGATCAGCAGGTCGGTGCCGGCAGCGCCGATCAGCTTGTGCGCCGTGCCGCCGATCGTGTGCTTCAGCGCAGCCTCGTGCTCACCGAGTGCGCCGACCACGATCAGATCGCTCGAGTCGCTCGCCGCCGCGCGCGCAATGGCGACATGCGCGGTGCCGCGCAGCAGGCTGACTGAAACCGCTAGCCCGAAGCGCTTCTCGCAATCTCGCGCAACCGCCTCCAGCGCGACGCGAGCCGCGCGCAGCACCGTGGCATCGCTGGTGGCACCGCGCCGTGTCAGCAGGGACATCCGCGAGGTCGGGGGCGCAACATGCAGCAGGCGCAGCGTTGCGCCGTGCAAGCGGGCGAGCCGGGCCGCCCTATGCACCGCCCGCAGTGCTGCTGCGGAGAAATCGGCGGCGACCAGAATGCGACGCGGCATGGTCTCTCTTTCAAATCGGTTCGGTGAGGATCGCAACGCGCTCGAGGCTCGCAAGACCGGGGCCGCTGACGGCGGCCGGGGTCGCCTACCCATAATGATCGCATGGCGAGGCTGGTCGCGTTGCCTCCGTCTGGAAATGGCTCCCCGGCCTGGACTCGAACCAGGGACCTGCGGATTAACAGTCCGACGCTCTACCGACTGAGCTACCGGGGAACGGGAGGGAAAGCGGGGCCGGATTCTGAGCAAATGACCCCCGCCCGTCAAGCAAAGCCGTCACGTGCCCCCAGTGCGCAAGACGCGGTCGATCCGGACCAGCGCCTGCTCGAGCAGTGCGCGGCTGGTGGCAAAGGAAATCCGCATATGTCCGGGAGCGCCGAAGCCCGATCCCGGCACGACGGCGACGCCGGCCTGATCGAGCAGCAGATCGGCAAAAGCCTGGTCATCCCGCAGGCCCCGCGCTGCCATCGCGGCGCGCACCTCGGCGAACGCGTAGAACGTGCCCGACCCGGGCAGGCAGCTGACGCCGGGCAGGGCGTTGAGCCCGGCGACGACGAAGTCGTGCCGTTCGCGGAACGACTCTTTCATCTTCGCGACGCAGTCCTGGTCGCCATTGAGCGCAGCGACGGCCGCCTTCTGGCTGATGCTCGAAGGATTCGACGTGGACTGACCCTGCACGGTCGCCATCGCCGTGATGATCTCGCGCGGGCCACCGCAGTAGCCGATGCGCCAGCCGGTCATCGCGTAGGCCTTCGAACAGCCGTTGATGGTGACGGTGCGGCCATACAGTTCCGGCACGGCGGTGACCAGCGAGCAGAACGGCTCCGCGCCCCAGTAGATCTTCTCGTACATGTCGTCGGTGCCGATCACGATGCGCGGGTGCTGGAGCAGCACTTCGCCGAGCGCGCGCAGTTCGGCCCGTGTGTACGCGGCACCGGTCGGGTTGCAGGGCGTGTTCAGCAGCAGCAGCCGGGTCTTCGGCGTGATCGAAGCTTCGAGCTGCCGCGGCGTGATCTTGTAGCCCTGCGCGGCCGCGGCATCGGGCGTGACCGGCAGGCCGTCGGCGAGCATGACCATGTCCGGATACGACACCCAGTACGGCGACGGGATGATCGCCTCGTCCCCCGGGTCGAGCACTGCCATGCACAGGTTGTAGATCGTCTGCTTCGCGCCGCTTGAGACGAGGATCTGGTTGCGCGCGTACGTGAGGCCGTTGTCGCGCTCGAACTTCGCGCTGATCGCGTCCTTGAGTTCCGGCGTGCCGCCCACATCGGTGTAGCGGGTGTGGCCGCCCTGGATCGCGGCGATGCCGGCTGCGGCAATATGTGACGGCGTGTCGAAATCGGGCTCGCCGGCCGACAGGCTGATGATGTCCTTGCCCTCGGAGCGCAGTTGCGCGGCACGGGCGGTCATGGCGATGGTGGGGGAGGGTTTGACGCGCTGGATGCGCCGGGCGACTGGGGTGTTCACGGCGCGTATAGTAGTCGATCGGCGCTGCCGGACGCGCGCCGTGACCGAGGAATGCATCATGGATTCGATTCCGTTCACGCTGAAATCGTCGTACGAGCCCGCAGGCGATCAGCCCGCGGCCATCGCCGCGCTGGTCGAAGGCCTCACCAGCGGGCTTGCGCATCAGACACTGCTCGGCGTCACGGGTTCGGGCAAGACCTACACGATCGCCAACGTGATCCAGCACGTGCAGCGGCCGACGCTCGTGATCGCGCACAACAAGACGCTGGCGGCGCAGTTGTACGGCGAGTTCAAGGATTTCTTCCCGGACAACGCGGTCGAGTATTTCGTTTCGTACTACGACTACTACCAGCCCGAAGCCTACGTGCCTTCGAGCGACACCTTCATCGAGAAGGATGCCTCGATCAACGAGCACATCGAGCAGATGCGTCTTTCCGCGACGAAAGCGCTGCTCGAGCGGCGCGATGCGATCATCGTCGCGACGGTCTCGTCGATCTACGGCCTCGGCGATCCCGAGGCGTATCTGGCGATGGTGCTGCACCTCGTGCGGGGCGACCGGATGGACCAGCGCCGGCTGCTGCGCCGGCTCGCCGACATGCAGTACACGCGCAACGAGCTCGACCTGACGCAGGGCACGTATCGCGTCCGCGGCGACGTCATCGACATCTTCCCGGCCGAGAGCGAGCGCGAGGCCGTGCGTCTCGAACTGTTCGATGAAGCCATCGATTCGATCGCGTTGTTCGATCCGCTGACGGGCGAGGTCACGCGGCGCCTGCCGCGCTACACCGTGTATCCGGGCAGCCATTACGTGACGCCGAAGGAGCGCCTGATCCAGGCCATCGACCTGATCCGCGAGGAACTGCGCGAGCGCCTGAAGCAGCTGCGCGATGCGGACAAGCTGGTCGAGGCGCAGCGGCTCGAGCAGCGCACGATGTTCGACATGGAGATGATGAAAGAGGTCGGCTACTGCGCCGGCATCGAGAACTACTCGCGCTACCTGTCGGGCCGGGCGCCCGGCGAAGCGCCGCCCTGCCTCTACGACTATCTGCCCGACGATGCGCTGCTGATCGTCGATGAGAGCCACCAGACCATCCCGCAGTTGGGCGCCATGTACAAAGGCGACCGCTCGCGCAAGGAAACGCTGGTCGAATACGGCTTCCGGCTGCCGTCGGCGCTCGACAACCGGCCGCTGAAGTTCGAGGAGTGGGAGCGGCTCGCGCCGCAGATGATCTTCGTCTCGGCGACGCCGGGGCCGTACGAGAACCGGCTCGCGTCGCAGGTCGTCGAGCAGGTCGCGCGGCCGACCGGGCTCATCGATCCGGAGGTCGAAGTGCGTCCTGCGCGCAGCCAGGTCGACGACCTGCTGTCGGAGATCAACCGCTGCGTCGAGCGCGGCGAACGCACGCTCGTGACCACGCTGACCAAGCGCATGGCCGAGGACCTGACCGAGTACCTCGACGAGCACGGCATCAAGGTTCGCTACCTGCACTCGGACATCGAAACCGTCGAGCGCAGCGAGATCATCCGCGACCTGCGGCTCGGCCGCTTCGACGTGCTCGTCGGCATCAACCTGCTGCGCGAAGGCCTCGACATGCCGGAGGTCGCGCTGGTCGCGATCCTCGATGCCGACAAGGAAGGCTTCCTGCGCAGCGAGAATTCGCTGATCCAGACGATCGGCCGCGCGGCGCGCAACCTCAATGGGCGGGCGATCCTGTACGGCGACAAGATCACCGGTTCGATGCGCCGCGCGCTCGATGAAACCGAGCGCCGCCGCCAGAAGCAGATCGAGTTCAACGCGTTGCACGGCATCACGCCGCGCGGCATCACGAAGAGCGTGGCCGACGTCATGGAAGGCGCGCGCAGCGACGGTATCGCCGAGCGGCCGATTCCCGGCAGCGGGCGCAAGCGCGGCCGTCCGGGCGCGACCACGCAGCGTGCGGCGGCTGCGGCGGACGTCGCCGGGAGCGCGGCGGGCGAGAATGTCATCGACCTGCGGCCAGAGCAGATCGCGCGGCGCATCAAGCATTTGGAGGCCGAGATGTTCCGCAAGGCCCGCAACCTCGAGTTCGAAGCGGCCGCCCGGCTGCGCGACGAGATCGAGCTGCTGAAGCGGGCGGAACTGGGCCTGCCCGGGGCCCGGGCCGGCTGACCCGGCTCTGGCTAAGCCCTTGACGGGGCAGGCATTCGCTTGCGCTGCGGGCGCGCCTCCGGTATCGTTCGCGGCCTTTCCGCAGGCGCGTAGCTCAGTGGTAGAGCATCACCTTGACATGGTGGTGGTCGGTGGTTCGATCCCACTCGCGCCTACCAGATTCCAGAAGGGCGCTTTCGCGCGGCGGAAGCGCCCTTTCTTGCTTGAGGCCCCCGTGCGGAGTCGTGTGCGATGCCGGTGATCACGCTGCCCGATGGCAGCCAGAAGACTTTCGCTGAACCCGTGACCGTCGATGCGGTGGCCGCGAGCATCGGCGCGGGCCTGCGCAAGGCGGCACTGGCCGGCAAGGTCGACGGCAAGCTGGTCGACACCTCGTTCGTGATCGCGGCGGACGCGTCGCTCGCGATCGTGACCGACAAGTCGCCGGAAGCGCTCGAGATCATCCGTCACTCGACCGCGCACCTGCTCGCGCAGGCCGTGCAGTCGCTGTTCCCCGATGCGCAGGTGACGATTGGTCCTGTCATCGAAGACGGCTTCTACTACGACTTCGCCTACAAGCGCCCGTTCACGCCGGAAGACCTCGTCGCCATCGAGCAGAAGATGGCCGAGATCGTGAAGGCCGACCTGCCGGTGAAGCGCACCGAGATGCCGCGCGACGATGCCGTCGCGTTCTTCAAGAACATGGGCGAGCACTACAAGGCCGAGATCATCGCGAGCATCCCGGCCAACGAGCCGATCTCGCTGTACGGCCAGGGCGACTGGGTCGACCTGTGCCGCGGCCCGCACGTGCCGACCACGGGCAAGCTCAAGGTCTTCAAGCTGATGAAGGTCGCCGGCGCCTACTGGCGCGGCGATTCGCGCAACGAGATGCTCCAGCGCATCTACGGCACGGCCTGGGCGAACGACAAGGACCTGGCCGCGTACCTGACCCGGCTCGAAGAAGCCGAGAAGCGCGATCACCGCAAGATCGGCCGCGAGCTGGATCTCTTCCACATGCAGGAAGAAGCGCCGGGCGCGGTGTTCTGGCACCCGAAGGGCTGGCGCATCTTCCAGCTGCTGATCACGTACATGCGCGACAAGCAGCAGGCCGCGGGCTTCGATGAAGTGAACGGCCCCGAGCTGATGGACCGCAGCCTCTGGGAGGCGTCGGGCCACTGGGAAAAATTCGGCGAGAACATGTTCACGACGCAGACGCCGGACGAGCGCGTCTACGCGATCAAGCCGATGAACTGCCCGGGCCATGTGCAGATCTTCAAGCAGGGCATCCGCAGCTATCGCGACCTGCCGATCCGCTTCGCCGAATTCGGCAAGGTGCATCGCTACGAGCCCTCGGGCGCGTTGCACGGCCTGATGCGCGTGCGCGCGTTCACGCAGGACGACGCGCACATTTTCGTGACACCCGATCAGATCACCGCCGAATCGGTGGCCGTCACGAAGCTGATCCTCGACATCTATCGCGACTTCGGCTTCGACGACGTGCGGATCAAGTTCTCCGACCGGCCCGAGAAGCGCGTCGGCGCCGATGACGTCTGGGACAAGGCCGAGGCGGCGCTGAAGGCGGCCGCAGCCGCGGCCGGCATCGAGTACACGCTGAACCCGGGCGAGGGCGCTTTCTACGGCCCCAAGCTCGAGTTCGTGCTGCGCGACGCGATCGGCCGGGACTGGCAGTGCGGCACGCTGCAGGTCGACCTGAATCTGCCGGGGCGCCTCGGCGCTCACTACATCGACGAGCACAGCCAGCGGCAGACCCCGGTCATGCTGCACAGGGCCATTTTCGGCTCGCTGGAGCGGTTTTTCGGCATTCTGCTGGAGCACCACGCCGGACGGCTGCCGGCCTGGCTGGCGCCCACCCAGGCGGTTTTGATGTCGATTACCGACCGGCAGGCCGATTACGTCGCCAAATCTGCCGAATTCCTTAAAAATCAGGGGGTTCGGGCCGAGACCGACTTGCGTAACGAAAAAGTCGGCTTTAAGATTCGCGAGCACACGCTGCAACGCGTGCCTTACCTATTGGTGGCAGGCGACAAGGAAGTAGCAGCGGGTCTCGTATCCGTGCGCACTCGTAGCGGCAAGGATCTGGGCACGATGTCGCTGCAATCCTTCGTGGATCGCCTGCGCGTCGAGCTCGATAGCCGCGGGCGTCAGACTTTGGAGGATTGACTTATCTCGACTGCAAGCAAGCGCATTCGGCGCAATGAGGAAATCACGGCACCGCAGGTGCGCGTGATCGCGGCGGATGGATCCCAGGCGGGCATCATGACTCGCTTCGAGGCACTCCAACTCGCCACTTCGTCCGAGCTCGATCTCGTCGAAGTGTCCCCGATGGCCGAGCCGCCTGTCGTGCGCATCATGGATTTCGGGAAGTTCCTCTTCGAACAGAAGAAGAAAACCCACAGTGCGCAGAAGAAGCAGAAGCAGCAGCAAGTCAAGGAAGTGAAGTTTCGTCCCGGCACGGAAGAGGGTGATTACCAGGTCAAGCTGCGTAATCTGACTCGCTTCCTGGCCGAGGGTGACAAGGCCAAGGTAACCCTGAGGTTCCGTGGCCGAGAGATGGTGCACCAGGATATCGGTCGCAAGCTTCTCGCCAGGGTCTCTGCCGACCTCGCCGCTGTGGCGGTGGTCGAACAGAACCCCCTGATGGAAGGGCGGCAGATGGTCATGATGTTCGCACCAAAAAAGAAGTGATCTCCGGCGCAAGCTGGGGATTCCGCCCGTAGCGGCCTGCGCAAGCAGGCTTGTGACCGGGGCTACAAATGGAGTTAGAGCAATGCCCAAGTTGAAGACCAACCGGGCCGCGGCAAAGCGTTTTCGCAAGACTGCCAATGGGTTCAAATCCTATTCGGCAGGCCGTCGGCACAACCTCGGCCACAAGCCTCGCAAGACCAAGCGCCAGCTT
>CAZPJE010000091.1:0-4092 GCA_964586725.1 uncultured Steroidobacteraceae bacterium
GCGCCTTGCCGAGCGCAACCCGCTGATCCGCCCCTGCACGCCGTATGGCGTGATTCGCATGCTCGATCACATCGGAGTGTCGGTCAGGGGCAAGCACTGCGTCGTCGTCGGCGCGTCGAACATCGTCGGCCGGCCGATGTCCCTCGAACTGCTGCTGATGGGCGCCACGACGACCGTCACGCATCGCTTCACGACGCACCTCGAGGACCATGTGCGGCAGGCCGAAGTGCTGATCGTCGCCGCCGGCAAGCCCGGCCTGATCCCCGGCGACTGGGTGCGCCCCGGCGCCGTCGTCGTCGACGTCGGCATCAACCGCCGCGAGGACGGCAAGCTGTGCGGTGACGTGCAGTTCGAGGCGGCACGCGAGCGCGCGGCGTGGATCACGCCCGTGCCCGGCGGCGTTGGGCCGATGACGGTCGCGATGCTGATGAAGAACACGCTGGAAGCATCGATTCGGCGGCAGGAAGGGATTTGAGCGGCTCAGCGTCGGGGGGCTGACGACCATCACACAGGCCGCTCGCGCGGTCGCGCTGAAAGACACCGGCCGGGCGCGCGCACGGCGCACGAAAAGCCACTGCGCGGGGCTATCGGACGTCGTGGAGCGCCGTGCGATGCGCGCCCGCCCGGAGCGCTCCAACGCGCAGCGCAGCCTGTGTAATGACCGTCAGCGCCTCGGCGTTGCGCCGTTGGACAACCGTGCTGCACACCACACGGGCGTGCCGGACGACGCGCGGTGCGCACGGACGTGCACCTGCGATGCCACGCGCATTGGAGCGCTCCTCGCCGGCGCGTGTCGCACGGTGTACCGCTACGAACGAACTCCCCGCGCAGGTCCCTTTGACACGCCGTGCGCGCGCCGGCGAGGTGCCTTGCAGCGCGACTGCGCGGGGCGGCGTGGGTGCGCGTCAGTGCGCCGAGCTCCAACGCGCAGCGCAGCCTGTGTGATGGTCGTCAGCGCCACGGCGTTGCGCCGCTGGACTACCGAGCTGCGCACCAAACGGGCGTGCCGGATGACGCGTGGTGCGCACGGACGTGCGCCCGCGCTGCCACGCGCATTGGAGCGCGACTGCGCGGGGCGGCGTGGGTGCGCGTCAGTGCGCACCACCCGACATCCTCACGCGAACCGCCAGGTCGTCGTGCCATCCGGCTTGTCTTCGAGGATCACGCCGGCATCGGCGAGTTGCTTGCGGATTTCATCCGAGCGCTTGAAATCCTTGCCCTTGCGCGCGGCCTTGCGTTCGGCGACCAGCGTTTCGATCTGTGCAGCCTCGAGGCGCTCGGTCGCGGCAGCCGCCGAGTCGCCCTCGGCGTTGCGCGCCTTGGGCAACCGGAACCACTCGGCCGGATCGAGGCGCAGCACGCCCAGCACGGCGCCGAGATCGATGAGTTCGCGCGCGAGCTGCGCCGCGCGAGCGCTGTCGCCGCTGTCGCGCGCACGGTTGATCTCGCCGGCCAGCCCCTGCAGCACGGCGACGGCTTCGGGCGTGTTGAAGTCGTCGTCCATCACTTCGGTGAAGCGCGCGGTCGCGGCACCGGGCGCTGCGGTGGCGGCCGGGGCGGCGGCACGCAGCGCGGTGTAGAGGCGCTCGAGGCCGCGGTCGGCCTGGTCGATCTGCGCAAGCGAGTAGTTCAGCGGCCCGCGGTAGTGCGACGACAACAGGAAGAAGCGCAGCACTTCGGGATGACGCACGTAGCGCGCGCCGCTCGCGTCGCGCTTATCGAGCACTCCGCGGATCGTGAAGAAGTTGCCGAGCGACTTCGACATCTTCTCGTTGTCGACGTTGACGAAGCCGTTGTGCATCCACAGGCGCGCGAAACGCGCGCCGGTCGCGCCGCAGGACTGCGCGATCTCGTTCTCGTGGTGCGGGAACTTGAGATCCATGCCGCCGCCATGGATGTCGAACTCGTCGCCGAGCAGTTCGGCCGACATCACCGAGCATTCGATGTGCCAGCCCGGTCGGCCCGGACCCCATGGCGACGGCCATGAGGGCTCGCCGGGCTTGGCGCGCTTCCACAGCACGAAGTCGAGCGGATCGCGCTTGGCCTGGTCCACTTCGACGCGCGCGCCCGCGCGCAGGTCGGCGAGCCTCTTGCCGGACAGCTTGCCGTACTCGGGGAAGCTCGACACCGAGTACAGGACGTCGCCGTCATCGGCGGCATAGGCATGACCGGTGTCGATGAGCCGTTGCGCGAGCCGGATCATGCCGCCGACATGCTGGGTCGCGCGCGGCTCGTGATCGGGCCGCAGCACGCCGAGCCGGTCGTAATCCTCGTG
Source organism: uncultured Steroidobacteraceae bacterium (assembly GCA_964586725.1). Classification (GTDB taxonomy): domain Bacteria; phylum Pseudomonadota; class Gammaproteobacteria; order Steroidobacterales; family Steroidobacteraceae; genus UBA964. Next base: position 2,276 of record CAZPJE010000091.1, read on the forward strand.
CATCGCGGCGATGAAGCGCTCGGTGAAGCGCTCGATGGGCTCGCCGAGTTCATTCGCGCGCTTGATGATCTTGTCGTCGATGTCGGTGATGTTGCGCACGAAGATCACGCGCAGGCCGCGCCACGCGAGGTAGCGGCGCACGACGTCGAACGCGATCTTCGAGCGCGCGTGGCCGATGTGGCAGTAGTCGTAGACGGTATCGCCGCAGACATACATCCGCACTTCGCCGGGATGGATCGGGACGAGCGGTTCGCGTTCACCGGTCAGGGAGTTGTGGATGCGCAGCATGCGGGGCTCACGTCGGGTGGCGGGCGTTCAGGAGGCGCTGCTGCACGGACCCGGGCGGGAACAGCGGCAGCAGCGGCGCGAGTTCGGGGCCGTGGTCGAGGCCGGTCAGCGCGACGCGCAGCGGCTTGAACAGCGCGGGACCTTTGGCGCCCGTGGCGGCGCGCACGGCGGCTGTCAGCGCCGGCCAGTCGGCAGGCTGCGCGCCCTGGGCGGCGGCGGCGGCAGCGGCGGCGTCGAAAAAAGCAGCGCCTGCGGCTTCGAGCAGCGCACGGCCGGCGGCATCGAACGGTTCGGGTTGCTCACGGACGATGCGACACCAGCGCGTCGCATCCTCGGGCAGCACGACGTTGGCGCGCACCGCGGCAATCAGCGCCGCGCGCTGCGCGGCATCGAAGCCGGCCGGAATCGCAGGCAGCAGCCAGACCAGCGCGGCGTCGAGCGACAGCGCATGCGCGGCGTCCTTCTGCCAGCTCGCGAGCTGCGCGTCATCGAAGCGCGCCGGCGCGCGGCCGAGGTGCTCGAGCGTGAAGGCGCGTGCCAGCGCGTCGAGCGACTGCAGGCCCTGCAGCGGGCTCGAATGACCGAGCCGGAATAGATGGTTGACGATCGCGGCCGGCAGGTAACCGGCGCGGCGCAGGTCGCCGAGCGAGCGCGCACCGGCCCGCTTCGACAGCGGCGCGCCGTCGCCGCCCGTCAGCAGCGCGACATGGCCATAGCGCGGCGCCGGCATCCCGAGGGCCTCGAGCAGCAGCAGCTGGCGTGGCGAGTTGGTCAGGTGGTCCTCGCCGCGCAGCACATGGGTGACGCCCATCGCCGCATCATCGAGCGCGTTGCAGAAGAAGAACGCGGCCGTGCCATCGCCGCGGCGGATCACGAAGTCGCCGATGTCGTCGGTCGCGAAACGCTGCGACCCGTGCACGAGGTCGTCGAACTCGATGCTCCGCCCCGCGGGCACCCGGAAGCGCAGGCTGGGCGCCGCACCGGCGCGGGCGGCGCGCGCCGCGCGCTGCGCGGCGTCGAGGTCGCGGCAGGTGCCGGCGTAGCGTGGCGGCCGCCCCGCCGCGAGCTGGCTGCGGCGCGCGACGTCGAGCTCGAGCGCAGTGCACCAGCATGGGTAGACGAGCCCGCGCTGCTCGAGCTGCTCGAACGCAGTGGCGTAGCCGGCGGCGCGCTGCGACTGCTGGTACGGGCCATGCGGCCCGCCGACATCCGGGCCCTCGTCCCAGTCGAGACCGAGCCAGCGCAGGTCTTCCTGCAAGGCCAGCGCGTGCTCGGGGCGGCTGCGCTCGGCGTCGGTGTCTTCGATGCGCAGCACGAAGCGCCCGCCGTCACGCCGCGCCAGCAGCCAGCTGAACAACGCCGTGCGCGCGTTGCCGAGGTGCAGCGCGCCGGTCGGACTCGGCGCGAAACGCGTGACGACTGCGGACATCCTTGCAAGTTTATATGATGGGGCGATGTTCCTGTTCGTCTCGGACCTGCACCTCGACGGCACCGCGCCCGCGGCCATCGACCAGTTCGTCGACTGGCTG
>CAZPJE010000092.1:0-9911 GCA_964586725.1 uncultured Steroidobacteraceae bacterium
GATGCGTGACGCCGCAGGTGATTCGGGCGAGTTCTATACCCCGCGCCCGGTGGTGCGCTTCATGGTTCAGGTGACCGACCCGCGCCTGGGCGAGACCGTGCTCGACCCCGCCTGCGGCACCGGTGGATTCCTGGTGGAGGCTTACGACCACCTCGCCCCGCAGGTGACCACGCCCGAACAACGCCGCACCCTGCAGCGCGACACTCTCTACGGTCAAGAAGCCAAGCCTCTGCCCTACATGCTGGCGCAGATGAACCTGCTGCTGCACGGCCTGGAAGCCCCGCAGATCGCGTACGGCAACACTCTGGACCGCCGCGTCAACGAAATCGGCCACAGCGAACGCGTGGACGTGATCCTCACCAACCCGCCCTTCGGCGGCGAGGAGGAGGTCGGCATCAAGGCCAACTTCCCGCCCAACATGCAGACGGCGGAGACTGCGCTGCTCTTCCTGCAGTACATCATGCGCAAGCTGCGCGTGGCGGGTGCGCCGGTACCTAGAGGCAAACCCGCTGCGCGTGGCGGTCGTGCAGCCGTGGTCGTGCCCAACGGCACCTTGTTCGGCGACGGCATCAGCGCCGTCATCAAGGAGGAACTGCTCAAGGAGTTCCGCCTGCACACCATTTTCCGCCTGCCGCAGGGCGTGTTCGCGCCCTACACCGACATCCCGGCCAACCTTCTGTTATTCGAGCGCGGCGGCCCGACAGACACCATCTGGTACTACGAGCTGCCCTTGCCCGAAGGGCGCAAGAAATACAGCAAAACGGCACCACTGCAGTTCGAGGAGTTTGCGCCGGCCCTGGCCTGGTGGAATGCCCGCGAGGAGGGGCCGCAGGCCTGGAAGGTGAACTTCGCCGCCAGGCGCGCTGCCGCTGTGGAGGCCGCCACGCCGCAATGGCAGCGTGCCGAAGCCGAGCGCAACGCGGCGGTCGCCTTGGGCAACCCTATCCGCGAACTGGAACAAGCCGCGCAGGCCGCGGCCAACGGCAATAAGGCTGCGCTGCAGGACAGGCTGCGTGCGCTCAAGGCCGAACAGCAGGCTCACGAGCAGGCCGCGAAGGCAGCTCAGGCCGAGGGCGACGCGCTGTACTGGCCCATCTACAACCTCGACCTCAAGAACCCGCACGCCCGTGCGGGCCTGGAGCACGCCGACCCGAAGGACTTGATTGCTTCGATGCGCAGCCACGAGGCCGAGGTGATGCGGCTGCTGGGTGAGATCGAGGCGCTGGTCAGTGCAGTGGACGAAGAATGAAGGCGTGGCCCAAAGTTGCCCTCGCGGACATTGCGCCCATCGTTCGCAGGCCGGTCGAGATTCGATACGATCAGGCGTATCCCGAGCTCGGCCTTCGCTCCTTCGGCAAGGGGACGTTTCACAAGCCGCCGCTTGCCGGGGGCGACGTCGGCACCAAACGCCTGTTTCGAATCGAACCCGGCGATTTGGTGTTGTCGAACGTGTTCGCGTGGGAGGGCGCAATTGCCGTGGCGACACCTGCCGATGCCGGAAGGTTCGGATCGCATCGCTTTATCACCTGCGTCGTTGATAGCGACAGGGCCAACGCGACCTACCTCAAGCTCTACTTGACCGCATCACCGGGAGGACGCGCGCAAGTCCTGCAAGCGTCGCCTGGAGGCGCCGGGCGAAACCGCACGCTGGGGGTCGAGAAGATGAGGCAGATCCACGTTCCCTTACCGCCCCTCGCTGAACAGCAAGCCATCGTCGCCCGCCTCGGAGCGTTGGTCGAAAGAACGCAGGAAGTCGAAGCGCATCTGGATGCCGTCGAGCGCGACGCCGAGCATCTGCTGGCCTTGCGCTTCCGCGACGTCGCTGCCGATGCGCAGCTGCGGCCGATGACAGAGGTAGCGCCCCTGGTTCGGCGCGAGGTGAGCATCGACCCGGAGAAGACCTACACCGAGTTGGGTGTCCGCAGCTTCTACAAGGGCACGTTCCATCGCCGCACCGTTCGAGGGTCTGACTTCTCGTGGCAGGACCTCTACCAAGTGAAAACTGGCGACTTGGTGTTCAGCAACATCATGGCCTGGGAGAAGGCTATCGCCGTTGCCGCAACCGAGGACGATGGCTGCGTGGGTAACCACCGCATGCTCACGTGCGAAGCCCGCCCCGACACTGCCGCCCCCGGCTTCTTGTGGTTCTACTTCACCACCGAGGAAGGCTTCGCCAAGATCTATGCGGCTTCGCCGGGCACAGCGGCCAGAAACCGAACGATGACCGCCCCGGCTTTGATGGCCATCGAGGTACCGGTACCTGCCCTGGCCGCACAACAGATTTTCGACCGCCTGCAGGGGGACGTCGCCGCGTTGAAGGCCAAGCACGCTGCCATCCGTCAGGCCAATGCTGCGGTGTTGCCCGCAACGCTAGAGCGGCTTTTCGCCGAGAGTGCGTAGTGAAGTTCATCACCAACGGCCCGGACACTCCCGATGCGCTATTGCAGGCGCACGAGGCTGCCGCGTGGTGTACTTCCGCAGTGCCGGCGTCTCCTACCCCGCCGGTCTGCCGGGCCTCAAGGGCTCGGTTGACGAAATCTACCCGCGCAACTGCACCGCGACCAGCGACATCGAGCGCGCGGCGCTGGACCTGAGTCAGCACGACGCCACGCTCGACTTGGTGGAGCGGCGCCTGCCGGGTCAGCGCTTTGCCGTATGCCGCGAGCTGGCCGGCGCACGGAAGCCCAAGCTGCGCCGCAGGAGCGCCACCGACACATATCGAGCTACGGTGGGCTTGGCTCGTCGGAAGGCCTAGGACATCTGTTCGATTGCGAGCTCCGTGGCTATGTCGAAGACTCAGGTCTCGACTTTCGACGGAGCTCGCATGTCCCCGATCACGGCCCAGGCAGACGCGGAAGCAACCTGCAGCGTCGAGCGCCTATTCGTGAACCACCGGATCCTGCAGGCCCTGCGATTGCAGGTGGCCATCCTCGACATCAGAGCTCGCCCTCGAAGCAGCGACGAGCTGGAGCCTTTCTTGATGAAGGTCGAGTTGCTGCTCCGGGACCTCGTGCGCGAGGCAGGAGCAGCATAGGGTGAACGGCCAGCTACTGGGTCGAGGCGGCGGTCTTTGCCGCCTTCACGAACAGGACTTCTACCCGGCGGTTCATGGCCCGGCCGGTCTCGGTAGTGTTGTCGGCGATGTCGCGACCCCCAGCCGACCAGGTCACGACGATGCGCTCGGGCGGTACCCCTCGCTTGAGCATCAGAGTGCGGATCGCTTCGGCGCGCGACTGCGCGAGCTTCGCGTTCACGGTGTCGGGCCCGATGTTGTCCGTATAGCCTGCGATCCGGATCTCATGGGCGCCGGTTGCCTCGGTCTCAAGCCTCTGCAGGCCGTCGTCCGGCCGGACGATGGTCCGACCGCCCGTGGCGAAGAACACCCGAACCATTACGCCTTCGGGCGTCCTCACGTAGGACGGATCGTCCGGGCGTGGCGCTGCAGCGATCGGCTTGGGCGGTGTCGCCGGTGACGCGGGCGTCGGAGCGGCCGTGGCGCTCTTTGCGGCATCTGCACGCTCGATCGCACGCCGGAACGCTGGAAGCTGGGTCGTAGCGACCTCCAGTCGTGTACGGGCCTCGATCACATCGGGGTCCGCCTCAATGTTGGGTCGATCGTTCGGCGCTGCTCGTGGATTCGGGGCGACGAAGGTGTTGGACCGACCCTGGCGCACAAGGATGCCCTTGTGTATGCCAGGAAGGGCGACAACCGATCCTGCGCGCGCAGCAGTAAGCGGTGACCCCTCGGCATCGAAGAACTCGATTGTCTCGTCGACCTTCGCAGCGAATGCCAGGTAGGTGTACCGGCCATCGTCGGCAGCATTCAGCACACCGGTCTTCTCTGGGTCGACGCGCAGGTATTGATAAGTCTCCATCGTCGCAAGCTGCTCACGCGGCTTCGATGCAGGCTTGGTCGCGACTGGCGTCGGATCCGCTGGGGGCTGCTGCGTGGCGATAGGCTGGGGCGGCACGACGCAGCCAGCCGCAAGGATCGCGACGGTTGCAGCGAGTGCGAGGGTTTGGGTGCGAAACATCATCTTCTCCTTCTGGATCCTTCAGTCCGCGAACTGGCCCGACTTCACGATCAACGGGCGCCACTTGGCGGTCTGGCTCGACAGCAGCTGCCGCAGTTGCTTGGGTGTCGCCTGTTCGGCAGGCACAGGGACCGCGCCGACCTGGCTCATGGCTGCGACGAACGCTGGGCTTGTCACCGATTCCTGCAGGGCGCGCGACAACGCCGCGATCACCGGCGCTGGGGTGCCACGTGGTGCGTAGAGGCCGTGCCAGATTGCGAGCTGCAGACCGGCAATGCCCTGCTCGGTCGTCGTCGGTAGCTCGGGCAGCACCTGGACGCGCTGCGGGGTCGTCACCGCGAAAGCACGGATCCGCCCCGCGGCGATCGACGGCATCGCTGCGGTCGTCTGATCGCAGAGCAGATCGGTGGAGCCGCGCTCGAGGGCGGCCAGCGCCGGGCCGGTACCCGTATACGGCACGCTGATGAGATCGACCCGGAGCACGCTGGCGAGCAGCAGGCCGCACAGGTGCGAGGCTGCGCCCGGTCCCGCATAGCCGATCGTCACCGTCGCCTCGTTGCGCTTCACGTACTCGATCAGCTGCTTGGCCGAGGTCGCCGGAACGCTGGGGTGTGCGAGCAGCACCATTGGCGCGTCGACGACGACCCCGATCGGCTCGAAGTCCTTCTGCGGGTCGTAGCCCAGCCGACGGAACAGAGCCGGCGCGGTGGCCATCCCGATGTGGTGCAGCAGCAGCGTGTGGCCGTCGGCCGAGGCCTTGGCGAGCGCGGTGGGAGCCTGCGTTCCACCCAGCCCGGGCTGGTTCTCGACCTCGACGGCTTGGCCGAGCTGACGGGTCATGGCCGTCGCCAAGTGACGCGCGACAGCGTCCGTGGGACCGCCCGCAGCGAACGGCACGACAATGGTTACTGGTCGGGTCGGGAAATCCGCCTTGGCGCCGCTGGACCAGGTCGCAGCGAGCGCCATCGTGAAGAGCGTCGCCAGGACGCTGAATCGATTCGCACGCATCTCAGCCTCGCTCGCGTTGAGTGTCCCGCGGGCGCTGTGGCGATCGCGTCTGCGGTGTCCGCGTGGGACGTGGCGCCAGCGGGTCGAACACCCTGATCTGGGGCGCTCGGTTCGCCTTGCGCAGCGCATCCGCCTGCTCTTGCTCTGCGAGTCTTGCCAGCGCCAGGGCGGTCCAGCGGTTTCGCGTGGTGTCTCCATCGGTCCCGTGATTGGTCAGGACCGTCAGGTCGCCGCGTCCGACGCGCGCTTCGCGCAGCGATCGCTCGAGCTCTAGACCCCAGACGGTTCGCTCTCCACGTCCAGTGTCGAGCTTCACGTAGAAGCTCGCGTTGTTCGCTGGATCGAATGCGTAGGGTGCCCGACCGAACTCGACGACCGTGCCGCCGATCGATCGCTCTTTGCGCAAGGCCTGCGTCGCGAGGGTCGCCGCTCGAGCAATAGCGCTCTCGCCGTCTCCGCGGGCCCGCATCTGGGCCTTCAGTACTTCGACCAAGCGCGTGTCGTCGCGCGACGCACGGTCCTCGGTGTCTGCGCCGGTGCGTCGCGCCGCCTTCGGCTCAGGGCGGCGCGTCTCACGAGCGGACGGTGTCCGTTGCAGGGTCTCTTCAAGGACCTCGCGCAACCTGGCGCGGTCCGCTGGCTGAGGCTCGTAGCCACGGGTCGCCAGGCCCAGCGCGCTGGCCTCGAGCCAGGCCTCACGCCGGAACGCGGCACTGCCAGAGAGCGTTGCCTGGGACCACCCTTGCCCGAACGCCAGGCGCATCATCGATCGCGCGACCTCGGGGTCGTCGCTCGCCGTATTCAGTCGCCCTCCCCGATCTTCGAAGGCGACCGGATTGCCGGCCTGTCGCGACAGATACCGGTCTCCGTCGACGAGGTACCGGCGTTGCACGGATGTCGCCGCTCGGGCACGCGCTGCAGCATCCGCTGGCCGACTCTCGGGCGAGCTCTGCCTGTCTGTCAGGGCTTCTAAATCCCCTGATGTGCCGCGCTCGCGCACGGCATCTTCGGCCCGCTCCTGCACTGCTTCATTCATCTGTTTTCCCCCTGCTCTTCGATCAGTTTCGCGAGACGACAGTCGGGGCATCGTTCGCCGCTGTACCCGGCAGGCTTCCCGAAACCGTGATGACAAGTTCGCTGGTCTGCTCGTTGAGCGATCCCGTCGCGATCCAGATCCGGTCGGCGGGCACGCCGTGGCCGATCAGGTACTGGCGGGCCCGCTCTGCTTCTGCCTGTCCGCCTGCGCGCGGTCGGATCACGACGCGGTCGGCCGATCGAGCGGCCTGGACCATCGCCGGGGCACTGTCCTGCGGCGGCACGAATCCAAATCCGATCGAGGGGGGAGCGATGCGGAACTGGCGATCGGTATCGATCGCAACACTCACCTTCTCTGGCGTAGCGGTCTGCGCCGTCGCTGGCGGTGTGATTGCTCGGCGACGCGGCTCGAGGTCCTCGGTCCTGAAGGCCGTCGGCATGGGGCTCGGCCGAGGAGGCGCCTGAAGCGGCACGGCGGCGGTTGCTGGCGCAGGCAGAGTTACTGCGGTGGTCTTTGCATCGGCAAGCACGGTACTCGCGTCTTTCGGAGGCACGGTCTTGGGTGCGGGTACCGGATCCACCAAAGTGGCGGGCAGCTCGGGCGCCGGCCTCTCAGGAGGAGGTGCGACTGCTGCCGGCTCGTCCCCCACTCTTGCCGGGTCCGTCAGCGTCCTGTCGCTCTGGGCAGCCTCGACGCGGACAGGCGGCGTCGCAGCTGAGACGGCTGGGGACGCCTTCGCTGGGATCAGCCGAAGCGGCGCACTGCCCGTCGTATCGCTCGCATCCGGCTGCAGCGTCACCGTGACATGCCGGGACGGCTCGATCGCCTGTGCCGGGTGCGACGAGGCCGCCGGTCGAGGCTCCGCGATCGCTGGGGAACTCGGCGGCACACCGTGCAGCGCTGCGGTCACCGACGGCTGGCCGCTTGCAAGTCGTGCAGCTGCTGCCCTCGCGAGTGGCGATTGGCTCTTGCCTTCCGCATCGGCCGCCAGGACGATCGTCGCTGCGCGAAGTTGCGCGACCTCCGCCTTCAGCGACTGGACTTCTCGGGTCCAGCGCGCGTCCTCCGTCGCGCTGCGACGAGTCTCCGCCGCCTTCGTCTTGAAGGCTTCGATTCGTGCATCGGAGTTGACCGGCACTCGGCGGCTACCGTCGGGCATGACCGCCTGCGGAGCATTGCAACCGGCCAGCCCGAGCAGCGACACCAGGACCGTGCCACCGAACCAATACCGCCTGACCTCGATCATGCCGCTTCCCTGTCCTGGCCCGGAGTGCCCGGGTCGTCATGTGCGATGGCGACCGACTGCAGCGCGCTGCCCTGCCCCGTCTCCGGATCACCGCTCGAGGATTGGCCAGCCGACCGGACTTCGGCGCCATCGGCCGTTGCCGGCACGAAATGCAGCTGGTCCATGAACGCCGCGACGACAGCCTCCAGCGAGGCGTCTGACGGGTTCTGCTGATCGTCCAGGGGTGGCAGCGGCATGCGCAGCTCGAGCCGGTCAATCTGGATGGGCTCATCGTCGCGTAGCGGGCGGGTGCGCCCTTCGGCACGCGCCTGTGCCATTGCAACGTCGATCGGCGCGACGACCACGGCAGGCCTCAGCCGGGCCTTGAAGATCGGATCGTCGTAGTAGCGGTTCTTGTCGCACAGGATCGGCCGGCAGTTCTCCAGAAACACGATCTGCCGGTCCTGGCCGAGCGCCTTCAGTTCCTGCGGCAGCATCAGCGCCCGCCGTTGCTCAGCCGTGTTCTCGCTGCGCGACCCTGGGCCGCTGAAGCCGTTCGGGCGGGTCAGCGTCCGGCTGCGTGACGTCTCCGTGTAGTAGCCGAGCATCTCGGAGTACTCGTTCGCATCGGACTGCTCGCGCGGTGCAAACACGATCTGAAGCGCGTGGTTGGTCACAAAGGTCCGGGCATCGTGATCGCCGTACACGGACTTCAGCTGCGCGATGCTCTGGACGATCGGCAGCAGACGCAGGTTGTAGCCGGCGATGTAGGCCACCGACTTGGCGAGGATCCCGACCTTCCCCAGTGCCGCGAATTCGTCGAGCACCAGCAGGCACTGGTAGCGCAGAGTCGGGTCCTGCTCCGGCAGCGTGCGGGTGTTCAGGTGGACGAGCTGCGAGAAGAACAGGTTCACCAGCAGTGCCGCGTCTGCCAGCCTGTTGGGCTGGATGCCGACGTAGATGCTCATCCGCCGGCGCCGGACGTCTCGCAGGTCGAAGTCGCTCGCCGCGGTCGCCGCATCCACGATCGGATTCGCGAAGATCGTCAGTGGCGCATTGAAGGTCGCGAGGATCCCGGCCAGCGTGTTCTCGGAGGTCGAGACGAAGCGTCCGAGCGCGTCGCGACACACGGTGCTCAAGGCTTCACGGCCGTTCGCGCGCGCCTGCAGGATCGACTGCAGGTGCGTCTTCACCGGCTGGCCCTGGCCGGAGCCTTGTCGCAGCAACTCGCCGAACGAACAGGTGAGCTTCGGTGTCTCGAACAGATAGAGTGCGAGACCGAGGAAAAGGTTTCGCGCCTGCTCATTCCAGAACGCATCCTTGCCTTCGCTCGGGTACAGGGTCTGCGCGATCGCCAGCAGATCCCCGACCCGCTGCGCCGGATCGCGGCTCACGCCGTCGAACGGATTCCAGCGGTGCGATCGCCCGTCCTCGGCGAAGGGCGAGAAGAGGTAGACCGCCTGGCCATGCTCGGCGCGAAACCCGGAGGTCAGCTGGAAATTCTCCAGCTTGATATCGAGCACGACGACCGAATCCGGATAGTTCAACAGGTTGGGAATGACGACGCCCACGCCCTTGCCGGAACGTGTTGGCGCCGCCAGGAGCACGAACTGCTGCCCGCCATAGACTAGGTAACGCCCCCGGTCCCGACCGACGATGATCCCGCGCTCTTCTGTGAAGAGGCCGGCTGCCCGGATCTCGTCAGCCCGCGCGAAGCGCGCGTCGCCGTGCGTCGGACGCCTGCCGTTCGCAGCGTTCGCCCATGCCAGGCCAGGAAGCAGGAAGACTGCCGCGAGCGCAGCGCCGGCGGCGAACTGCAGCTTTCTGCGGTCGCCTGGCGACTCTGACCTCGCCTCCCAGGCGCGCCACCAGCTGTCGAGCGAGACATCGTGCGGAACCTGCCGGTTCGCGATCTGGAAGAGCGCCCCCGCTGCAACCGACGCGACCAGCAGCCCGGCCACCAGCCAGAACAGCAGGATCGCGGCGATCGAAGCGGAGCGGCGGGTCATCTTGGACTCACTTGCCGATAAGCAGGTTCAGGATGCCGAGAACGACATAGAGACCTCCACCGAGCTTCGCCAGTCGCGCCAGCAACATGAAGCCAGTCTCGAGCCAGTGGGTCACGACGAAGTTCCCGTAGCTCTCGAACTCCTCGATTCCGGCCGGGTTGCGTCGCATGAAGCGCCGGCGGTTGATCATGTAGCTCACGATGCCGGCTGGTACCCAGACGGCCAGTCCCCAGCCGATCAGCGTCAACCCCATCTGCATGGTGCTCATCGTCGGTGTCGTCATGCCTCTTCTCCTCGGGTCAACTCGCCGCGATCTCGGGGCGCGCGCCGCTGCGGGCGAATGGGTCGAACCGCACTGCCGATACGTAACGCGCCTTGCCGATCGGCTCGCCCTGGCCGTCGTAGACGTACCGGGCCTCGACGTGCAGCGTGACGTCGATCGTCAGATCCACCCGGGGCTTGAGCGACGGCGGGTCGTATATCGCCGCCTGCGGGTGTTCCTTGGCCATGAAGACGTAGCGCTCGACCGCGAGCGCACACGACTCCGCATGGAAACTCGTGATCGAGCCCGCATGACCTGTTGTCAGCAGCTTCAGGTA
>CAZPJE010000093.1:0-6907 GCA_964586725.1 uncultured Steroidobacteraceae bacterium
GAAGATCGTTTGAAGCGGCTCTGGTTCGACAACCACGTGCACAGCGCGGCATCGCTCGCGCTGCTCGAGGGCATCGTCGGCCGCGAGCGCTTGCTGCTGGGCACGAATTTTGCCGGCTGGGACCAGCCCGCCGGTGGGCAGAAAATCGACGCGCCGCTGTGGCTCGCGGACAATGCGCGCCGGCTGCTGCGGCGCGCCTGATATCGAGGACGGATCGTGAGCAAGCCCAACGCAACGCTGATCACCCAAGGGCGCGTCATCGACGGCACCGGCGCCGCGCCGCGCGTCGAATCCGTGCTGCTCGACGGCGAACGGATCATCGCGACCGGCGCCGCGGCCGACGCGGCCGCGCAGCAGCTCGAAGCGCAGCGGCGCACGTTGCGCCGCATCGATGCCAGCGGCAGGTCGGTGATGCCTGGCCTGATCGACGGCCACTGCCACATCTCGTTCGACGAGCCGAACTCGAACGACGAGCTGTTCTTCCACCGGCGGCACGGCCTCGCGGCAATCGTCGCGGCGCAGAATGCGCGCAAGGTGCTGCAGTCCGGCGTCACCGGCATCCAGGATCCCGACTCGATCTTCGAGATCGGCATCGACCTGCGCGATGCGATCGAAGCAGGCATCGTCGACGGACCGCGCATGGCCTGCGGCGCCTATGCGTTGTGGACCAGCGTCGGCGGCACGGCCGGCCGGCTGATCCCGGATCGCGGCGTGATGGGCTATGGCAAGGTGGTTTCCGGCAACGACGAGATCGTGGCCGAGGTGCGCCGGCAGATCAAGAACGGCGCCGACTGGATCAAGGTGCACGTGACCGGTCTCGTGCCGCGCCACCCGCTGCGCGGCGAGGTCAAGAGCTGGACACGCGATGAACTGAAGCTCGTCTGCGACACCGCGCACGAGCTCGGCATTCCGGTCGTCGGCCACATCCGCGGCGCCGATTCGATCCTCGACTGCGTCGCCGCCGGCATGGATCTGCTGCTGCACGCGACCCTGATGGACGAACCCGCGCTCGCGGCGATCGTCGACAAGAAAGTGCCGATCATGCCGGTGTTCACGTTCCAGGCGAATCTCGCCGACTACGGCGCGCAGATCGGCGCCGATCCGATGGTGCGCGAGATGTTCCGCCGCGAGATCGCCGACAGCGCACAGATGATCCGCCGCGCCTACGATGCGGGCGTGCCGCTGCTCGCCGGCAGCGAGTCGGGCTTCTCGATCACGCCCTACGGCGACTGGCATTACCGCGAACTCGAGGTGTATGTGCGCGATCTCGGGCTGACGCCGCTGCAGGCGATCCAGTGCGCGACGCAGGCGAACGCGTTCGCGCTGCGCATGAGCGGCCAGGTCGGCGAAATCAGCGCCGGCAAGCTCGCGGACCTGCTGATCGTCGACGGCGATCCTTCGAAGGACGTCACGGTGCTCGGCGACCGCAGCCGCATCAAGCATGTGTTCCAGGGCGGCCGCGACATCGACCTCACGCCCGCGCCGCCGCGCCGCGATCCGCCGGGCTGGCGCGTCAGCACCTATGGCGCGCGCCTCGGCCAGGACGTCGCCCGCGGCGAGGCACGCCCGCCGCAGGCGCCGACACCGGAGCATGAACCATGAGCACGATCACGCTGAACCGGATCCCGGACGCGCTCGCGGCGCTCAAGAACGAGCACCTCGCGCAGTCGCTGTACGACGAGGGCAAGGTCATCATGGCCGACGTGCTGCTGACGCTGCACGGCGAGGCGCATCGCACCCGGCGCATGCTCGAGTTCCGCGTCTTCCGCCGCAGCTTCTTCAGCTACTACGAAAAAGAAGTCTTTCCGGCGGCGCTCGCCGAAGTGCTCGGCCCCACGGTCGCGCAGGGCGGCTGCGATCTGGTCGAGTTCGGCTACCGCATCACGATGAACCTGACCGCCGACTTCGCTGGCATCGACCGCCCCGCGAAGACCGCCGCCGAGACCGCCGCGCTGCTCAAGCTCGTGATGACGTTCAGCGAGGGCGCGACGCTGGTGCATTCCACTCGCGACAAGGAAGAGGTGCGTGCCGAGGTGCGCGCGGCTCTCGAGGAATTCGACCGGCTGTTCCTGCAGCCGTCGATCGCGCGGCGCGAGGCGCTGATCGCACAGTGCGCGCGCGGCGAGATCACCGAAGACGCGCTGCCGCGCGACGTGCTTACCGTGCTGCTGCGCAACGAGGACCGGCTCGAGCTGCCGCCCGAGATCCTGCGCCGCGAGATCGCGTTCTACCTGCAGGCGGGCTCGCACAGCACGGCGAACTCGACCGTGCACGCGGTGCACAACCTGTTCAAGTGGATGGATGCGCACCCGGAGGACCGCGCGCGCATCCTGGCCGACCCGCTGTTCCTGCAGCGCTGCGTGCACGAGAGCCTGCGGCTGCATCCGGCCAGCCCGGTCGCGTGGCGCAAGCCGCTGTGCCCGGTGCATCTGCCGAATGGCGCGCAGGCTGGCACTGACGACCGCGTCGAAATCGACCTGTGGACCGCCAACCGCTCGAAGGATGCGTTCGGCGACGACGCCGACGTCTTCAATCCGCATCGGCGCGTCGCCGCCGGCAACGAGCCCTTCGGCCTGACCTTCGGCACCGGCGTGCACACCTGCATGGGCCGCGATCTCGACGGCGGCCTCGTGCCGAAGGGCAACGTCGATCCCGAGCAGCACGCCTACGGCATCATCACGATGCTCGTGAAGGCGCTGCTCGAGGCCGGTGCTGCGCCCGACCCGGCGCGTGCGCCGGAAATGGCCACCTACACGGCGCGCCCGAACTGGGGCCGCTATCCGATCATCTTTCGCGCGAACTGATTCGAGGGGACTACGAGCATGACGAAGACAGCCATCGTGACCGGCGGCGCCCATGGCATTGGCGCGGCAATCTGCGAGCTCGCGGCGCAGCGCGGCTATCGCGTCGGCGTGCTGGATCTCAAGCGCGAAGCCTGCCAGGCGCTGGTGGACAAGCTGCCGGGCAGCGGCCACGTCGCGCTGCAGGCGGATGTCACCGACGAGCACCAGATGAAGGCCGCGTTCGATGCCTTCGGGGCAGCGCCTGACCTGATGGTCAACAACGCCGGCATCGTGCGTTTCGGCTCGCTGCTCGAGCAGACCGTCGACGACTTCCGTGCCTCGGTCAACGTCAGCCTGATGGGCACCTACATCGGCGCGCGCGAGGCTGCGCACCGCATGATCGCGGCCGGCCGTGGCGGCGTGATCATCAACATGAGTTCGCTGAATGCCGTGACGCCGGGGCCGGGCTCGGGCGGCTATCCGGCGGCGAAGGCCGGCATCGCCAAGCTGACCGAGCACATGTCGCTGGAAGTCGGCCCGCTCGGCATCCGCGTCAACTGCGTCGCGCCGGGCTTCATCGATGGCGGCATGTCCGCGCCGATCTATGCCGACCCGAAGGTGCGCGCGCTGCGCGGTGGCGCCGTGCCGCTGCGCCGGCTCGGCTCGCTCGAGGACATCGCTCACGCCGTGCTGTGGCTGGCGTCCGACGAAGCCGGCTACATCACCGGACATCAACTGGTCGTCGACGGCGGCGTCGCGCACAGCGTGCTGCTGCAGCTGCCGCGCAAGGTGGACTGAACCGCAACGGCATTCCGTCGCAGGACGGCGCGTCGAGGGGGCGCGATTGACCCAGGCACTGGTCTACTCGGGGGGCATCAACCATCCGTTCGCCGAATCGGCGCCCGCGCTCGCGGGCGTGCTGCAGGCGGCCGGGTTCACGCCGCGCGTCAGCTTCGAGCTCGACGAGCTGCTCGGCTGGCTGCGCGCCGACGCAGGCGCGCTGCTCGTGATCTACGCGCTGCGCTGGAGCATGACGCAGCACGAGAAGTACGCGCCCGACCGCGAACGTTGGGCGATGTTGCTGCCGCAGGCGGCGCGCAGTGCGATCTCGGGTCATGTGCACGCCGGCGGTGGCCTGCTGGCCGTGCATACCGCGAGCATCTGTTTCGACGACTGGCCGGAGTGGGCCGACGTCATGGGTGGTGCCTGGCAGTGGGGCCGCTCGTATCACCCGCCACTCGGGCCAGTACAGGCCTATCTGAACAGCCAGCATCCGCTCGCGCGGGGCCTCGGCGACTTCGCGCTGACCGACGAGGTCTACAGCGAGCAGCGCGTGCTGCCTGGCGTCGAGATCTACGGCTGGGCAGAGACGACGGGCGATTCGCCCGCCACTGGCCGCCAGCCCGTGTTCTGGACGCATCGTCACGGTGCTGGCCGTGTCGTCTACGACGGACTCGGCCACAACGCCGCGTCGCTCGAACATCCGGTTCATCGCCGTCTGGTGCAGCGCGCCGCGCTGTGGGCCAGCAGGCACCCGCAACACATCGTGGAGGCAGTCTGAATGCGTGAAATCAAGGGAATGTCGGTACTGGTCACCGGCGGCGGCTCGGGCATCGGCGAAGGCGTCGCGCGTCTGTTTGCCTCGAAGGGCGCCAAGGTCACGATCACGGGCCGCCGCAAGGACAAGATCGAAGCCGTCGCGAAGGACATCGGGCCCGCGTGCCGCGGCGTCGCCGGCGACGTCACCGTGCAGGCCGATCGCGACGCGATGCTCGCCGCTGCGCTCGAACACGGCGGCAAGCTCGATGTCGTCGTCAACAACGCCGCGAACATGTACCGCCAGGCCGTGGGCGCGTACACCGAGGAGTTCCTGAAGGAGGCGTTCAACACGAACGTGATCTCCGCGATGATGCTCTCCAGCCAGGCCGTGCCGCTGCTCGAGAAGACGCAGGGCGCGATCATCTTCCTGGGCTCGATCCACACGCGTCGCGCCTATCCCGGCGCCACGCCGTATGCGACCACCAAGGCGGCGGTCGAAGGCCTGACGCGCGTCATGGCCGCGGAACTCGGCCGGCGCCAGATCCGCGTCGGTTGCGTGCTGCCGGGCGCCGTCGCGACCGAGATCAACCTGCGTGCCGGACTGTTCACGAAAGAGCAGTCGGATGCCCGTTACGCCGCGATCGCGCCCGACCATGCGCTCGGCCGCATCGGCACGACCACGGAGATCGCCGAAGCGATCGAGTACCTGGCCCGCGCCGAGTGGGTCACCGGCGTGGCGCTCGAGGTCGATGGCGGATTGGGGCTCGGCGTGTCGAATTTCTGATCGACCATCATCACGAACGGAGGGGGTATGGAACACAAGTCACGCACGGCAGTCAGTCTGCTGCTGGCCGGGGTCGCAGCCACGGGCGCTGCCTGGGCAGAGCCGCAGTCCGGCAACGAGACCGCGCTCGAGGAAGTCACCGTCTACGCTGAACGCAAGGCCGAGGGCCAGAGCTTGCGCGAGGTGCCGATGGCGGTTTCGGCGATCAACGGCGACATCATCGATACCGCGAGGCTCTACGATGTCGTCGACGTCGGCCGCCTCGCGCCGAACACGCAGCTCGACCCGGTCGGCACTTTCCCCGGCTTTTCCAACTTTTCGATCCGCGGCGTCGGCAACTCGAACAGCACGCGCTCGATCGACTCGCCGGTCAACATCATCCAGGACGGCATGGTCATCGACTACCAGGCCGGCGCCGTGCTCGATACCTTCGATGTCGAGAGCGTCGAGATCCTGCGCGGCCCGCAGGGCGTGCTGTTCGGCCGCAATGCATCGGGCGGCGCGGTCGTGCTGCGCTCGCGACGACCGACCGGCGAGTTCGGCGGCAGATTCGAAGTCGCTGCTACCAACGCGAACGGGTTCAACATCAATGCCGCACTGGAAGGGGCGATCTCGGATACGGTCGCCGCGCGCGTCGCGATCATGACGCGCGAGCATGACGGCCTGATCAAGAACACGCTGAAGGGCCGCTTCGTGGCAGTTCCGAACTGCCCGCCGGCGCCGATTCCGGCCGGCACGATCTGCAACGTCAACAACATCACGGGCGCGGGGGTCAACCATCCGACCGGGCGCGTCTCGGGCATCGATCGCATCGTCGTGCGGCCAACGCTGGTATTCACGCCCAGCGAAGACCTGAAGATCACGTTGCTGACGCAATACCAGAACTACGACGACGGTGGCGGTATCGCGCGCGCCGTGTTCCCTGAAAACGGCGTGATCCAGAACCAGCAACGCCTGTGGGGCTTCACGCCGGCGCCGGGCAAGTACGAGACGAACGTCGGCAACACCGGCTACACGCAGATCCGCGCCTGGCACGGCATCGGCGAAGTCGAGTGGGACGTCGCCGGCGGCACCTGGACCACGATCGCGGCCATTCGCGACCTGCAGTATGACGCCACGCTGCATGTCAGCGGCGACCCGTTCGACACGCTCGTGTTCCCGAACAATGAGGAGCGCGCTGAACAGACCAGCATCGAAACCCGCTTCAACGGTAGCTTCAACGACAACGTCGATTACCTCGTCGGTGCGTTCTGGCTGTCCGCCGAAGCGAAGGTGCGGGAGCGCCGCGAACTGAAGGGCAACACGACGACCGCGATCACGTACTTCGATTCGCCCTGGGTGCAGGATTCCGTCTCGCAGGCCGTGTTCGCGAACGTCGACTGGCGCTTCACGGACCAGTGGAGCGCGTCGGCTGGCGTGCGATACACGAAGGACGAGAAGGACATCTGGCTGCGGCCGCTGGTCAGCTGCGGCACGACGCCCACGGGTTGCAACAACCTGGCCTACATCGCCGACTCGCGCGACTGGAGCAACACGTCGCCGCGCTTCGTCGTGAAGTACGCGCAGAGCGAAGCGATGAACTGGTATCTCAGCTGGTCGCGCGGCTACCGTTCGGGCAACTACAACGCCCGCACCGGCAGCGCGCAGGTGCTGCGTACGCCCGCCAACCCTGAGACGAACGAATCGATCGAGCTCGGTGCGAAGACGGAGTGGCTGGATCGGCGCCTGCGGGTCAACGTCGCGCTGTTCAATGCCGACTACACCGACATCCAGCGCACGGCGACGGTGCTGAACTCGGTGC
>CAZPJE010000094.1:0-5312 GCA_964586725.1 uncultured Steroidobacteraceae bacterium
GACCCACCTGCGGCGCCGCTGCCGCGGCGCCGATCACCTGCTCTTGCACTGCTTGCACTTCCATCTCTCGCTCCTGTTGCGAAGGGATGGGTGGGGAAATTTCAGATGCCACAGGTGGGGATTATTGAGATGCCGCTGACATCGGTTGGGCGCGGTTGCTCGAGCGCGTCTTCGACATCGACCTGCGGCGCTGCCCGAGCTGCGGCGCCGGGGAACTGAAGATCATCGCGGCGATCCTGCAGCACGCGACGAGCGGCTGCTCTGCGCACCTGAATCAGGTCTCAACGTCTTGCTTGCTGTTCGAGCGACACGGTGGCGGTCGTCATGGTGCGTTCCCGGGTGCATGTCGTGAGAGGGTCAAAGAGCGTTGAGCGGGATCTTCAGGTAGGCCACGCCATTGTCTTCCTTGGGCGGCAACTCCCCTGCGCGGATGTTGACCTGCACCGAGGGCAGAATCAGTGTGGGCATCTCCAGGGTGGCGTCGCGCCGGTTGCGCATGGCCACGAATTCGTCTTCGCTCACACCGTCGTGCACGTGGATGTTTCTTGCGCGCTGTTCGGCCACGGTGGTCTCGAAAGCCACTTCGCGGTTGCTGGGCGGGTAGTCGTGGCACATGAACAGCCGCGTCTCGGGTGGCAGGCTCAGCAGTTTGCGGGTGGAGGCGTAGAGCGCGCGCGCGTCGCCGCCGGGGAAGTCGCAGCGCGCCGTACCCACGTCGGGCATGAACAGCGTGTCGCCCGCGAACACTGCATCGCCGAAACGGTAGGCCGCGCAGGCCGGCGTGTGGCCAGGGACGAAAAGCACGTCACCGGACAGCGCACCCAGCGGGATGCGCTCACCGTCCTGGAACAGGTGGTCGAACTGCGAGCCGTCTGGTTTGAAGCCCGGCTCCAGGTTGAACACGCCCTTGAACACGTGTTGCACCGTCGTGATGTTGCGGCCGATGCCGATCTTGCCGCCGAGTTGGGCCCGCAAGTACGGCGCGGCCGAGAGGTGGTCGGCGTGGGCGTGGGTTTCCAGGATCCATTGCACCTTGAGCTGGTTGGTGCGCACGTAGTCGATCACCTTGTCGGCCGAGGCGTGCCGGGTGCGACCTGATTTGGGGTCGTAGTCGAGCACCGAGTCGACGATGGCGGCTTCGCTGCCAGGGCCGTTGTGCACGACATAGGTCACCGTCCAGGTAGCGGGGTCGAACATGCCATGCACTTGCGGCTGCGGGGTTTGGGTCGTGGCGGTTGTCATGGAAGTCTCCTTGAAATAAGCTGACAACAATATATCAAAGAATATAATATATTCAAATGTATTGCCGGCACTCGCTGGTCGTTTGCCGACCGCCTCCCTGAACCGGACGGAAACACCGATGAAGAACAGCGTGATGGACCTTGAAGAAATGCAATCGGCCGCAAACCGGGCCTGCCGCCTGATGAAGGTGCTGGCCAACCCGGACCGGCTGCTGATCCTGTGCCAGCTCTCCCAAGGCGAACGCCGCGTGGGCGAGCTCGAAGCCTTGCTCGGCATCGTGCAGCCGACCCTGTCGCAACAGCTCACCGTGCTGCGCGACGAGGAACTGGTGAGCACCCGCCGCGAGGGCAAGAACATCCACTACGCATTGACCAGCCCCAAGGCGCTGGCCGTGATGCAGGTGCTGTACGAGAAATTTTGTGTGTGTGAAAAGGAGTGAGTCATGATGATTGATTGGGCCAATTTCACGCCCTGGGCTTCGCTGTCCGGCGGCATCCTGCTGGGGGTGGCCTCGGCCTTCTTCATCCTGGTCAATGGCCGGGTGCTGGGCATCAGCGGCATCCTGGGTGGCCTGTTGCCGCCGAAGATGGGTGACGCCGGCTGGCGGATCGCTTTTCTGCTGGGCATGCTGGCTGCGCCGCTTGTGTTCCGCTTGTTGGCACCTGCAGGCTTTGCTCAGGCGCCGCGCATCGACGCGGGCTTCGCCACCATCGTGGCCGCCGGTCTGCTGGTGGGCCTGGGCACACGCTACGGCTCGGGCTGCACCAGCGGACACGGCGTGTGCGGTCTCTCGCGCCTGTCGCCCCGCTCACTGGTGGCGACGCTGGCCTTCATGGCTGCGGGTTTCGCCATGGTCTTCGTGGTCCGCCACGTTCTTTAAGGAGCACACACATGCACCGCATCACTGAATTTTTTGTGGGCCTGCTGTTTGGCCTGGGCCTGTTGCTCTCCGGCATGACCGACCCGGCCAAGGTGCTGGGTTTCCTGGACCTGTTCGGCAACTGGGACCCGTCGCTGGCTCTGGTCATGGGCGGCGCCATCGCCGTGGGCTTCTTCGCCTTCGCCCTGGCGCGCAAGCGCACCACCAACTTCCTGGGCGGTGCCCTGCACCTGCCAAAGACAACGCAGATCGACAAGCGCCTGCTTATGGGCGGCCTGACCTTTGGCGCGGGCTGGGGTCTGGCGGGTTTCTGCCCCGGTCCAGGCATCGTCTCAATGGCCTCGGGCGAGGTGAAGGCTGCGGTTTTCGTGGTGGCCATGGTGGTCGGCATGGTGATCTTCGAAGTCGTCGAACGCAGCGGCCTGCGCCAGCGCATGGGAGCCTGAGATGGCACCCATCAACGCTATGCCCTTGTCGGAGTCCGTGTCGGTCGCCGGGCAGATCTCGCCGGCCGATCTGCAGGCGATTGCAGAGGCCGGCTTCAAGTCCATCGTCTGCAACCGCCCGGACGGTGAAAGCCCTGGCCAGTTCAGCTCGCAGGACATTGCCACGGCTGCGCGCCTGGCTGGTTTGACCATGGCCTACCTGCCGGTGGTGACGGGTCGGGTCAGCCCGCAAGACGGACGTGAGTTCGGTGACCTGCTGAACCAGTTGCCCGGCCCCGTGCTGGCCTACTGCCGCAGCGGCATGCGCTCGGCCACGTTGTGGGCGCTGTCGCAAGCGGGTTCACGGCCCTGGCCCGAGCTCGTACGGTGTGCCGCGCAAGCCGGTTTCAACTTGAGCGGCGTGGCGCCGCCGGCCACGGCATCCCTTTGACAACGCCAGCCTCGACAGATCCGGCCCGCATGAAGCTGTCCACCACCTGGCGCCAATGGCTGCCGTCCCTGCCTGTGCTGCAGTGGGGTCGCGCGTACAACCGCGACACGCTGGTTAGCGATGGCGTGGCGGCACTCATCGTCACCGTCATGCTGATCCCCCAGAGCCTGGCTTACGCCATGCTCGCGGGCTTGCCGCCCGAGGTGGGTCTGTACGCCAGCGTGGCGCCGCTGCTTCTCTATGCGGTGCTCGGCACCAGCCGCGTGCTGGCCGTGGGGCCGGTGGCGGTGGTGTCGCTCATGACGGCGGCCGCCATTGGCCAGCACGCTGTGGCTGGCACACCCGAATACTGGGCGGTGGCCATCACGCTGGCGTTTCTGTCGGGCGTGATGCTGCTGGCCATGGGATTGCTGCGTCTGGGCTTTCTCGCCAACTTCCTCAGCCACCCGGTCATCTCCGGCTTCATTTCGGCCTCGGGCATCCTGATCGCGGCGAGCCAGCTCAAGACACTCATGGGTGTGAAGGCCGAAGGGCACAACTTCGTCGATCTCTCGCTGTCGCTGCTGTCCCAGGCGGGCCAGACGCACCTGCTCACCTTGTCCATCGGTGTGCTCACCGTGGCTTTTCTATTCTGGGTGCGCAGCGGGCTCAAGCCCCTGCTGCAGCGCCTCGGCATGAAGCCGCGTGCGGCCGACGTCGCGGCCAAGACCGGCCCGGTTGCCGCCATTGCCGTGACCACGCTGCTGACCTGGGGCCTGGACTGGCAGGCGCAAGGCGTGAAGATCGTTGGCGCCGTGCCCAAGGGCTTGCCGCCGTTCACCTTGCCGCTGTGGGATCTGGGTCTGTGGCAAGCGTTGCTGGTGCCGGCGCTGCTCATCAGCGTGGTCGGGTTTGTCGAGTCGGTCTCGGTTGGGCAGACGCTGGCGGCCAAACGGCGCCAGCGTATCGAACCCGACCAGGAGCTGGTGGCGCTCGGTTCGAGCAACCTCTCGGCCGCGTTCACCGGCGGCTTTCCGGTCACGGGTGGTTTTGCGCGTTCGGTGGTGAATTTCGACGCCGGGGCACAGACGCCGGCAGCCGGGATATTCACCGCAGCCGGCATCACGCTAGCCTCGTTGTTCCTCACGCCTGCCTTGTATTACCTGCCGCAGGCCACGCTGGCGGCCACCATCGTGGTGGCGGTGCTGTCGCTGGTGGATGTCAGCATCCTGCGCAAGACATGGAACTACGCCAAGTCTGATTTTCTGGCGGTGCTGGCCACCCTGGTTGCCACGCTCACCTTGGGTGTGGAGACCGGGCTGGTGGTGGGGGTGGGCGTGTCGCTGGCGCTCTACCTCTACCGCACCAGTCGCCCCCACATGGCCGAGGTGGGTCTGGTCGCAGGTACCGAACATTTCCGCAACGTGCAGCGCCACGCCGTGGTGGTGAGCCCGCGGGTGCTGAGCTTGCGGGTGGACGAAAGCCTGTACTTCGCCAACTCACGGGCGCTGGAAGACCGCATCAATAACGCGGTGGCCAGCCGCCCCTGGCTGGAGCACGTGGTGCTGCAGTGCTCGGCCATCAACGACATCGATGCCAGCGCGCTGGAAAGCCTGGAGGCCGTTGACCTGCGCCTTCGCGGTGCGGGCGTGCGACTGCACCTGTCCGAGGTGAAGGGGCCGGTGATGGACCGCTTGAAAAACACCGATTTTCTGCATGACTTGAGCGGGCGGGTATTTTTAACTCACTACCAGGCCATTCGTGAGCTCTCGCCGGAGGTTGCCTGAGCGCTCGTTGCCCGGTGAGCGCCTGGTCAGTTCATCTTGAACGGTCAGCCTGTGAGCCCGAGTACATCCGTTGGATTTCGGCGTTAGCTTCGCCTTCGGTACGACTGCCGCAGAACCCAACCGTGCGCTCGCGACAAGTCGGACTCGTCGATGGCGGCGGCTCCGGACCTTGGTGCGTTCGTTGCGCTGCGGCTCGATCACACCGCATCGTAACCGTACGGTCTGGGCCGTGTTGACGCGAGCTGCAGATCAAGCGGCGAGCCGTTGCTCGTCGGGGCCGACGGCCTTCAGGTTCCAGGGCAGCAGGTCTGCGACGCGGTTGATCGGATGCTCGGCGATGCGCTCGAGCACGGCACGCAGATACCGCTCGGAATCGAGTCCGTTGAGCTTCGCGCTGCCCAGCAGGACGTAAGCGTCCGAACCGGGACGCCTATTGACGGCGAGCGAGATCCGACCTGAGCGGGTTGTGCCCGAAGCGCTCGGCCCACACGCGGGGCGCGAGTTCGTTCAGCCGGCTGGCCGGATGCTGGTTGATCCGCAGCAGCACA
>CAZPJE010000095.1:0-11734 GCA_964586725.1 uncultured Steroidobacteraceae bacterium
CGTAGCGCTCCTGCAGGCCGCGCAGGATCGCGATCGTGTCCTCGACCGACGGTTCGTTGACGAGCACCTTCTGGAAGCGGCGCTCGAGCGCGGCGTCCTTCTCGATGTACTTGCGGTATTCGTCGAGCGTGGTCGCGCCTACGCAATGCAGCTCGCCGCGCGCGAGCGCGGGCTTCAGCATGTTGCCGGCGTCCATCGCGCCCTCGGCCTTGCCGGCGCCCACCATCGTGTGCAGCTCGTCGATGAACAGGATGACCTGGCCTTCCTGCTTGGCCAGATCGTTGAGCACGCCCTTCAGGCGCTCCTCGAACTCGCCGCGGAACTTCGCGCCCGCGATCAGCGCGCCCATGTCGAGCGCGAGGATGCGCTTGTTCTTGAGGCTCTCGGGCACCTCGCCGTTGATGATGCGCTGCGCGAGCCCTTCGACGATGGCGGTCTTGCCGACGCCGGGCTCGCCGATCAGCACCGGGTTGTTCTTGGTGCGCCGCTGCAGCACCTGGATCGTGCGGCGGATCTCGTCGTCCCGGCCGATCACCGGGTCAAGCTTGCCGTCGCTCGCGCGCTTGGTCAGGTCGACGGTGAACTTCTCGAGCGCCTGCCGGCCTTCCTCGGCATTGGCATCCTGCACCTTGTCGCCGCCGCGCACTTCCTCGATCGCCTTCTCGACCGCCGCCTTCGCGAAGCCGCAATCCTTCAGGATGCGCGCGAGCAACGCGCGGTCCTCGAAGCAGGCGAGCACGTACAGCTCGCTCGAGATGAACTGGTCGCCGCGCTGCTGCGCGAGCTTGTCGGCGACGTTCAGCAGCCGCCCGAGGTCGTTGGAGACGTGGATGTCGCCGGGCGCGCCCTCGACCTTCGGCAGGCGATCGAGCGCCTGCGACAGCTCGGTCTTGAGCTTGGGGAGGTTGCCGCCGGCCTTGACCAGCAGCGGACGCACCGTGCCGCCCTGCTGGTCCAGCAGGGCCGCGAGCAGGTGAACGGGTTCGAGCAGCTGGTTGTCGCGGCCGATGGCCAGCGACTGGGCATCGCCCAGGCCCTGCTGCAGCTTCGCAGTGAGTTTTTCCATACGCATGGCACCGACATGAGGCCGGCCGCGCAGGCTTTCAAGGGCCGTAGTTGCCGCAGGTCAGTGCGCGTACTGCTCGGCCACCGCCACCAGTGCGATGCCGACGCCGATCCAGGCGACCTGCGCCAGGCTGCCACGCAGGTCGGTGCGGCGATGCAGCCCGGGGATGAGGTCGGCGACCGCGACATACAACAGGCTGGCCGCTGCCACGGCGAGCGCATAGGGCAGCAGCGGCGTCACCTCGCGCAGCGCGAAGTAGCCGATCACGCCGCCCAGCAGGGCCGTGCCGCTGGTGGCGAGATTCAGCGCCAGCGCGCGCCCGCGGCTCATGCCGGAGTGCAGCAGCACGGCGAAATTGCCGATCTCCTGAGGGATCTCGTGCGCCATGATCGCGACCGCCGTGACCACGCCAAGATGGAAATCGGTCAGGAACGCGGCTGCGATGATGACGCCATCCAGCGTGTTGTGGATCGCATCGCCCGTCAGCACCAGCGCGCCCGAGGCCTGGTCGCGATGGTGCGAATGCGCTTCGTCGGTCTCGATGTCGGCGGAATGGCAGTGGCGCCAGAGCAGGAACTTCTCGAGCAGGAAGAACAGCAGGATGCCGACCAGCAGCGCGACGCCGACTTCGTGGACCTTGAAGAAGCCCGCGCTGCTGACGGCGTGCGGAATCAGCGCGAGCAGCGCCGCGGCCAGCAGCCTGCCGGTCGCGAAGCTCAGCATGTGCGGCAGCCAGCGCATGCGCTGCGCGGCGGGCAGCAGCAGCACGCCGGCGGCGAGCAGCGCGCTCGCCGCGCCGCTCAGCGCGGTGAACAGGAGGATCCAGCCGAGGGTATTCAAGAGCGTTATAGTCTAACAGTACTCACCCGCCACAGCAGCGCCACGTGGCGGCCGGTGGGTGCCGCGCGGCGGTGCGAGAAGTAGCGCTCCGGCTCGCCAAAGGTGTCCTCGCCGCCGCCCCAGACGCCGTGGACGCCGGCAGCCGCGAGCCGCTGCCGGGCGAGTTCGTACAGGTCGCAGTCCCAGCGACCGCGCGCATTGCGGACGAAGGCTGCGGCCGGAACCTGGCCGGCGGGGGCTGCGTGGCCCGCCGGCGGATCGCAGAACGCCGCGCGGACCTCGTCCCCGACCTCGAAGTGCGCCGGCCCGATGGCCGGCCCGAGCCAGGCCATGAACTCGTGGGCCGGCCGGCCGAGCGCCGCGAGCGTCGCCTCGAGAACGCCCCCCGCCAGACCGCGCCAGCCGGCGTGGGCCGCGCCGATCCGCTGCCCGTCGAGGCTGGCGAACAGCACCGGCAGGCAATCCGCGACCTGGATCGCACAGACGACGCCCGGCCGCGCCGCGACCACGGCATCGCCGCGCGGCCGGACCGCGGCGGGGGCGGCGGCGGAGGCCGCGGCGGCGGCATCCGCATCGACGACCTCGCAGCCGTGCACCTGGTCGAGCCACAGCGGCTCGCCCGGCAGGGCCAGCGCGGCGCGCAGCCGACGCCGGTTCTCCTGCACGGCATCGGCGGCATCACCGACATGCACGCCGACGTTCAGGCTGTCCCAGGGCGGCGCACTGACGCCGCCGCCCCGCAGCGTGAACGCCGCGCAGACGCCGTAAGGCGCCGGCCAGTCGGGCGCGAGCCAGGCCACGCCGTCATCGACCCGCGGCACGCCTAGGCCACCTCGAGCGCGTCGAGCAGCGCCTCGAAGTCGGCCGGCAGGGGCGCATCGAACGCGAGCGGCTCGCCGGTCAGCGGATGCTCGAACGCGAGCCGCGCGGCGTGCAGCGCCTGCCGCGGGAACGCCGTGATCGCCGCTCGCAGCGCCGGCGACGCGCCCGCCGGAAAGCGCTTGCGCCCGCCGTAGACCGGGTCGCCGACGATCGGAAAGCCGATATGCGCCAGATGCACGCGGATCTGGTGCGTGCGCCCCGTCTCGAGCTGCACGCGCAGCAGCGTATGGGCGCGGAAGCGGCGCTCGATCCGGTAGTGCGTGATCGCCTCGCGGCCATCGGGCCGCACCGCCATCTTGATCCGCGCGGTGCGGTGCCGGCCGATCGGCGCATCGACCGTGCCGCCGCCCGACAGCACGCCGTGGCACAGCGCGATGTAGCTGCGCTCGATCTCGCGCTCGGCGAGCATGTCGACCAGCCGCGCCTGCGCCTCCGGCGTGCGCGCGACGACCAGCAGCCCGCTGGTGTCCTTGTCGAGCCGGTGCACGATGCCAGCGCGCGGCACGCGCGCCAGCTTCGGGTCGAGCGCCAGCAGCGCGTTCTGCAGCGTGCCGTCGCGGTTGCCCGCGCCCGGGTGCACGACCAGGCCAGCCGGCTTGTCGATCACGAACAGGCCGCGATCGCGATGCACGACGCTGAGCTTCAGCGCCTGCGGCTGGACGCGCGTGTCCTCGGCCCAGGCGGCGCGCAGCACGACCTTCTCGCCGCCGACGACGCGGTCGCGCGGCCGGGGCGTGCGCCCGTCGACCTGGAGCGCGCCCTCGGCCATCCAGTGCTGCAGCCGCGAGCGCGAGAACTGCGGCCACAGCTGCGCCAGCACCTGGTCGAGGCGCTGCCCGGCCTGCTCGGGCGGCAGCGACAGCGTCAGCGTCGGGAACTCTTCGGACATCAGGAAGCCAAACCTGCGGGCTGAATGGGGTGAGTGGCTATAATGCCGCGCCCGGCCCAGCCCGGCACCTCGCAATCAGAAGGGAAGACCCGAATGCCCGGCGCAGTGTCCATCCAACCGTCCCGATCCGGCTCGCTGCGATTCGGCCTGCTGCTTGCCCTGCTCGCGCTCGCCGTGGTGCTGGGTGGCTGCCGCAACCGTCCGGACGATCCGGTGCCGCAGAGCGCGCCGGGCATCATCTACGAACGGGCCCAGACCAGCCTCAAGGCGCAGGATTTCAACAACGCGATCCGGCTGCTCGAAGCGCTGGTCGCGCGCTTCCCGTTCGCCGAGGAAGCCCGCCAGGCGCGCATCGACCTGATCTACGCCTACTACCGCAGCCGCGAAACGGAATCGGCGCTCGACGCCGCCGACACCTTCATCCGCGAGAACCCCACCCACCCGCGCATCGACTACGCGTGGTACATCAAGGGCCTGGTCGAATTCGAGCGCGCCCCGAACATCCTCGAGCGCTTCTTCCGCGTCGATCTGGACGCGCGGCCGCCGCAGAGCGCTCTGAAATCGTTCTCGGCGTTCCGCAAGGTCGTGCAGGATTTCCCGAAGAGCGAGTACGCGCATGATGCGCGCCGCCGCATGATCCACCTGCGCAACCGGCTCGCCGACTACAACATCTACGTCGCGCGCTACTACATTGATCGCGGCGCCTGGGTCGCCGCCGCGCAGCGCGCGAAGGAGACGATCGAACAGTACGACGGCGCCCCGGCGATCCGCGAAGCGCTCGAGATCATGGCCTACAGCTATCAGCAGCTTGGCATGCAGGAACTTGCGGCCCAGACGCGCGACGTCTACGCGGCCAACTACGACCAGCCGATGCCGGACTCGCTGGCGCGCGATGTCGGCAAGAAGAAGTGGTGGAGGCCCTGGGGCTGAGGCCCTACTCGAGCAACTCGGCGGCGTCGACTCGTCTGCCGGAAACGCGCAGCACCAGCGCGCAGTCGGGCGTCCACGCGGGCTCGTCGCGCTCCCAGAACCCGTAGATCAGTTCGATGATCCCGTGCGGCTGCACGGTCGCGCCCTGCAGCACGAGCGCCTGCCACAGCGCTGCGCCGTCGCCGAGCGCCTCGAGTTCGCCATCCGGGTCCACCGCGGCCCGATGGCGCTCCCACAACCGCCACAGCGCGTGTTGCAGCGAGCGAGTCAACGAAGGATAGTTCGCGAGCAGCTCGCTCCAGGCCGCGCGATCGGCATCGTCGGGCGGCGCGCCGTCGCGCTGGATCGTGATGATGATGCCCTGCGCCCCGTGCGGCGCATGCGGCGGCTGCGTCCAGTCGTAGTCGACGCTCCACAGGCCATCCGGATCGCGCTTGCGCAGCAGCCCGAACACCGGGTCGGCGAGTTCGCGGCCGCGCAGTCGATGGAGCCAGCCCATCGCGGCGTCAGCGTTTGTAGCCGTTCGTGATCGGATAGCGCCAGTCACGCCCGAAGGCGCGCCGGCTGACGCGCACGCCCGGCGGTGCCTGGCGGCGCTTGTACTCGTTGCGCTTGACGAGATCGAGCACGCGGCCGACGGTCGCGCGCTCGAAGCCGCGCGCGCAGATCTCGTCGACGGTGAGGTCTTCCTCGATGAAGGCTTCGAGGATCGGATCGAGGATCGCGTAATCCGGCAGCGAATCGCTGTCCTTCTGGTCGGGCCGCAGTTCAGCGGACGGCGGCCGGTCGATCACGCGCTGCGGGATCACCGCGCCCTGCGCGTTGCGGTAGGCCGCGAGGCGGTAGACGAGCAGCTTGCTGCAGTCCTTGATCGGCGCGAAGCCGCCGGCCATGTCGCCGTACAGCGTGGCGTAGCCGACCGCCATCTCGCTCTTGTTGCCGGTCGTCAGCAGCATCCGGCCGGTCTTGTTCGAGATGCCCATCAGGATCAGCATGCGGCAGCGCGACTGGATGTTCTCTTCGGTCGTATCGGGCTTGCGGCCGGCGAATTCGTCCTTGAGCGCCGCCAGCGTCGCGTCGAACATGCCTTCGATCGGGATGCAGCTGTAGTGCACGCCCATGCGCTGCGCCTGCTCCGCCGCATCGCCGACGCTCATGTCCGCGGTATAGCGTGACGGCATCATCACCGCATGCACGCGCTCGGGCCCGAGCGCATCGGCCGCGATCGCCAGCGTCAGCGCCGAGTCGATGCCACCGGACAGGCCCATCACGACCCCCGGAAAGCCGTGCTTGCCGACGTAGTCGCGCACGCCGAGCACGAGCGCGCGGTAGACGCTCTCGACGTCGTCCGGCGGCGGCGCGACGGCCGCGATGGCCGGCTGCGCCGCAGCGCGCGTCGGCAGCACCGGGCGGACTCGCCCGCCGGCGTCGCGGATCACATCGATGCAGCGCAGCCCCTCGCTGAACGCCGGCGCGCGCAGCACGATCTCCCCGGCGGCATCCATCACGAACGACTGGCCGTCGAACACGAGTTCGTCCTGGCCGCCGACCAGATTGCAGTAGATGACCGGCAGGCCGACGTCGCGCACCCGGTCGCGCACGACCGCTTCACGCGCCGCCTGCTTGCGCAGCTCGAACGGCGACGCATTGATGACGAGCAGCAGCTCTGCGCCCTGCGAGCGCGCGAGCTGGGCGGGCTCCGGCTCCCAGATGTCCTCGCAGATCAGCAAGCCGACGCGGAAGCCATGGAACTCGGCGACCGTCGGCTGCGCGCCGGCCTCGAAGTAGCGCTTTTCGTCGAACACCCGGTAGTTCGGCAGGCAGGCCTTGCGATGATTCGCGAGGATCGCGCCCTGCTCGAGCAGCGCCGCGGCGTTGAAGATCTGCTGGCCGCTGTACTCCGGATAGCCGACCAGCACGCCGATGCCCTGCGCGGCGGCGCGCAAGCGCTCGAGCGCCGCGGCGACCTGGTGGCGGAAGCCGCGATGGAACAGCAGGTCCTCGGGCGGATAGCCGGCGAGCGTCAGCTCCGGGCAGACCAGCAGCTGCGCGCCCAACTCATCGCGCGCGCGCGCCATTGCCGCGAGCACGCGATCGGCGTTGCCGCCGACATCGCCGACCAGCAGGTCGAGCTCAGCGAGCGCGATCGTCAGCCGGGCGGACGCGCTCAACGCTTGCGCTTCGGCGCCGCCTTGCGTCGCGGCGAGCTCTTGCGTGCCACGGCGCGCTTCGGGGCAGCCTTGGCCTTCGCCTTGGGCTTGGCGGTGGCCTTGGGCGCCGCCTTGGCCTTGGGCTTAGCGGCGGCCTTCGGCTTCGCCTTGCCCTTCAGCGCCTGCGACTTCGGGCGCGGCGATACAGGCGTGGTCGCGAGCGGCTCGCTCGCCGCAGCGGCGGCCGCACGCGCTTGCGCGGACTTGGCGCGGCGCTTCTTGAGCAGGTCGAGCATGGCCGCACCGAGTTCGGCGGGTGACTTGACGGTGCGCACGCCGGCTTCCTCGAGCGCGCGGTACTTGTCGGCCGCCGTGCCCTTGCCACCGGCGATGACCGCACCCGCATGACCCATGCGCTTGCCCGGCGGCGCGGTGACGCCCGCGATGTAGGCCACGACGGGCTTGGTGACGAACTGGCGGATGAACTCGGCGCCGGCTTCTTCATCGCTGCCGCCGATCTCACCGACCATCACGATGCCTTCGGTGCCCGGATCGCGCTCGAACAGTTCGAGCACGTCGACGAAATTCATGCCGCGCACCGGATCGCCGCCGATGCCGACGCAGGTGCTCTGGCCGAGGCCATTGTTGGTGGTCTGGAACACTGTTTCGTAAGTCAGCGTGCCCGAGCGCGACACGATGCCGACCGCGCCCTTCTTGTGGATGAAGCCCGGCATGATGCCGATCTTGCACTCGCCCGGCGTGATGACGCCCGGGCAGTTCGGCCCGATCAGCCGCACGCCGGTGCCGGCGAGCGTCGCCTTGACGCGCACCATGTCGTTGACCGGGATGCCCTCGGTGATGCACACGACGAGCTCGATGCCCCCATCGGCCGCTTCGAGGATCGCATCCGCCGCATGCGCGGCCGGCACGTAGATCATGCTGACGGTGGCGCCGGTGGCCTTGACCGCATCGTGCACGGTGTCGAACACCGGCTGCCCGAGGTGCTTGTCGCCGCCGCGGCCCGGCGTGACGCCGCCGACCAGCTGGGTGCCGTAGGCCAGGCACTGTTCGGAGTGGAACGTGCCCTGCTTGCCGGTGAAACCCTGGCAGATCACGCGCGTGTTGCGATTGACGAGAATGCTCATGTCTTCAAACCCTTGATAACGTGAGGGCGCGCTCAGCGCGCAGCCGCGACGACCTTGGTGGCGGCGTCGGTCAGATCGGTGGCAGCGGTCAGCTGGAGGCCGCTGCCCGCCAGCATCGCGCGCGCCTTCTCCGCATTGGTGCCCTCGAGGCGCACGACCACCGGCACCTTGACGCCGACATTCTTGACCGCGGTGATGACGCCCTCGGCGATCAGGTCGCAGCGCACGATGCCGCCGAAGATGTTGACCAGCACGGCGCGCACCTTCTGGTTCGACAGCACCAGCTTGAACGCCTCGGTGACGCGCTCGGCGGTGGCACCGCCGCCGACGTCGAGGAAGTTCGCCGGGTTGCCGCCGTGCAGCTTGATGAGATCCATGGTCGCCATCGCGAGGCCCGCGCCGTTGACCATGCAGGCGATATCGCCATCGAGCGAGACGTAGTTCAGGTCGTGCTCGCTGGCCGCGCGCTCCATCGGGTCTTCCTGGTTCGCGTCGCGATACGCGGCCAGCGTCTTCTGGCGGAACACCGCATTGGGGTCGATGTTGATCTTCGCATCGAGCGCGAGCAGCTTGCCGCCTTCGGTGACGATCAGCGGGTTGACCTCGACCAGGCTCGCATCCTTGTCGATGACGAGCTGGTAGAGCGCAAGCGCGATCTTCTGGAACTCGGCGATCTGGCCATCCTTGAAGCCGAGCGCGAAGGCCATGCGGCGGCACTGGTACGGCTGCAGGCCAGCCGCGGGATGAATGTTGACCGTCGTGATCTTCTCGGGCGAATGCGCCGCGACTTCTTCGATGTCCATGCCGCCGGCGGCCGAGCCGATCATCGCGATGCGGCCCTTCTCGCGGTTCAAGGTCAGCGACAGGTAGATCTCACGCTCGATCTTCGAGCCGGTTTCGACATACACCGTGTCGATCGGCAGGCCCTCGGCGCCGGTCTGCTTGGTGACGAGCCGCTGGCCGAGCATGCCGGCCGTCGCCGAGCGGACCGTGTCGAGGTCGCGCGCGAGCTTGACGCCGCCGGCCTTGCCGCGGCCACCCGCGTGCACCTGCGCCTTGACGACCCACAGCGCGCCGCCGATCGCCTGCGCCGCGGCGACCGCAGCCTCAGGGCTCGCGGCAACCTGGCCGCGGGGCACAGGGATGCCGTAGCTCGCAAACACTTCCTTGGATTGATACTCGTGCAGGTTCATGGGCGCTGGGATCCGTCGGTTTCAGGGGAAAGGCGGCATTGTCCCCGAAAACGCGGGGCGCTGGAAACCTTCCTGCACTATCGACGATGATCACGTCACATGAGCACTCCCGTCGCGACGCTGGCCGCACCCAGCGACCTGTCCCGCCGCATCCTGGGGTTGCTGAACCTCTACCGACTGCTGATCCCGCCGACCCTGCTCGCGATCCGCCAGTCCACCCAGCCTGAACCCACGGTCGGCGCGGTTGCGCCCACGCTGTTCCTGGTGGTCTGCGCGTTGTACTTCGTCGCCGGCACCCTGCTGGTGCTCGCGCTGCGGCTGCGCTCGCTGCCGCTGCGCAATGTCGCGATCACGCACGGGCTGGTCGACGCGCTAGGCATCGCCGCGTTGATGTATGTCAGCGGCGGCGTCGCCAGCGGCCTCGGGGTTTTGCTGGCCTTGCCGGTGGCTGCGACCGCGCTGCTCGCCGAGCCGCGCACGGCCGCGTTCATCGCAGCCTCCGCAAGCGTCGCGGTGCTGCTCCAGCAGGTCGCGAGCGCCGTCTTCGGGGGCGCGCCGTCGGCCGATTACACCAATGCCGGCGTGCTCGGCGTCATCATCTTCCTGGTCGCATTCGGCGTCTGGCCGGTCGCGAACCGCCTGCGCGAGAACGAGGCGCTGCTGCGGCGCCAGGAAGTCGATCTGGCGAACCTCGCGCAGCTGTCGCAGTACATCGTCCAGCACCTGCGCGAGAGCATCCTGGTCATCGACGACGAGGACCGGATCCGCCTGATCAACGAATCAGCGGCGCAGATCCTCGGTGACCGTGCCGCCTTCCCGGGCGCGCTGCTCGGCGAGGCCTCGCCACGGCTGCTCTACCTGCTGACCACCTGGCGCCAGCACGGCACGGACGCGAGCCCCGAGGCGGCAGCGACATTCGTCGCCGCCGACGGCGCGCGCGAGATCGCGCCGCATTTCGCGCCGCTGGGCAGCGCAGAGGGTTCACCCGTGCTGGTGTTCCTCGAGGACACCAGCGAACTGGCCACGCGCGTGCAGCAGTCGAAGCTCGCCTCGCTGGGCCGGCTTTCGGCCAGCATCGCGCATGAAATCCGCAATCCCGTTGGCGCGATGAGCCACGCCGCGCAGCTGCTCAGCGAATCGCCGCAGCTCAGCGACGACGACCGCCGCCTGACCGAGATCATCACGAAGAACGGCGAGCGCGTCAGCACCATCATCAGCAACGTGCTGTCGATGTCGCGGCGCGATTCACGCCGTCCGGAACTGCTGCGGATGGAAACCTGGCTCGCGACCTTCACCGAGGAGTTCTGCGCGACGATGCAGATCGATCCAGCGCGCCTCGTCGTGCAACGGCAGGACGTCGACATCGAGATCCGCGTCGATGCCTCGCAGCTGCGCCAGGTGGTCTGGAACCTGTGCGAGAACGCGCTGCGCCACGGCCAGCCGGCGGATGGCGCGACCGGCAGCGTCATCGAGCTGCGCTTCGGTCGCCTGAGGCCCTCGGCCCGGCCCTATCTCGAAGTCGCCGACCGTGGGCCCGGCATCCCGCCCGAGCACGCCGAGCGGATCTTCGAACCGTTCTTCTCGGGGCACCAGCGCGGTTCCGGCCTCGGCCTGTTCCTGGCCCGGGAACTGACCCAGAGCAACTCGGCGACACTGCTGTACGAACCGCGGCCCGGCGGCGGCACGGTGTTCCGGCTCGTGTTCTCGGACCCGAACCGCTGGGAGTGAGCATTTTGCGATGGGTTCGACTTAATCTGGCGGGCCATCCCCGCTAGAGTGCCGCCATGGGTAAACCTGTCGTGCTCGTGGTCGACGACGAACCTGACCTCGTCGAACTCATCAGCCTCACCCTGAACCGCATGAATCTCGACACCCGCGCCGCGGGTGACGTC
Organism: uncultured Steroidobacteraceae bacterium; assembly: GCA_964586725.1. Taxonomy (GTDB): domain Bacteria; phylum Pseudomonadota; class Gammaproteobacteria; order Steroidobacterales; family Steroidobacteraceae; genus UBA964. The sequence continues at coordinate 10,988 of CAZPJE010000095.1, forward strand.
GCGGGCGCGCGCGCTCTGCTCGCGAACGAGCGCTTCGACCTGTGCCTGACCGACATGCGGCTTCCCGACGGCAACGGCCTCGAACTGGTCGAGTGGATCCAGCAGAACCGCAGCGACATCCCGGTCGCCGTGATCACGGCGCATGGCAACGTCGAAACCGCCGTGCGGGCGCTCAAGCTCGGCGCCTTCGACTTCGTCTCGAAGCCGCTCGACCTCGGCGTCATGCGCAAGCTCGTCGCCAGCGCGATCCGCTTGAGCGAGCGCGGCGATGGCGCGCTGACCATGCGCGGCCCGCGACTGATCGGTTACTCCGCGCCGATGCAGCAGCTGCGCGAGCTGATCGCGCGCGTCGCGCGCAGCCAGGCGCCGGTCTACATCTCCGGCGAATCCGGCACCGGCAAGGAACTCGTCGCGCGGCTGATCCACGAATCCGGTCCGCGCGCGAGCGGCCCCTTCGTGCCGGTCAACTGCGGCGCGATCCCCGGCGAGCTGATGGAGAGCGAGTTCTTCGGCCACAAGCGCGGCAGCTTCACGGGCGCCGTCGCCGACAAGAAAGGCCTCGTGCAGAGCGCCGAGGGCGGCACGCTGTTCCTCGATGAAGTCGCGGACCTGCCGCTGCACATGCAGGTCAAGCTGCTGCGGCTGATCCAGGAGAAGAGCGTGCGGCCGGTCGGCGAAGCGCGCGAGCAGCCGGTCGACGTGCGGATCCTGTCGGCGACGCACAAGAACCTGGCCGAGCTGGTCGCC
>CAZPJE010000096.1:0-2477 GCA_964586725.1 uncultured Steroidobacteraceae bacterium
GCGGGTGGTGTGCGCGACCCACTGTCGTTGCGACGTCTCATCATGGAACCATCTCACCTGTCATTGGCGCTCGCGCTGGGCGCTGCTGCCGGCGCGGGCTTCGCCGACTACCTAGCCGCGCATGCCGCACGGCGCATGCCGGCAATCAGGGTGGCAGCCTGGATTCAGAGTCTCGGCCTCTGCGCTGTTGCCCTGACATTGCCATGGGGGCCCCCTCCCGCGATATCAGGCATACAGCTCGGAGTCGCTGCGCTGGCCGGACTCTCGATGGCCGTTGGGATCGGCGCGCTGTACGGTGCATTGGCGATCGGACCAATCGGCGTCACAGCCCCGACGGCCGCCGTCACGGGCGCTGCGCTGCCCGTAGTGGTCGCCGTAGGCATCGGCGAACCGCTCAGTTCGCTCCAGTACGCAGGACTCCTGACCGGCCTCGTCGGAGTCGCGCTCTTCAGCTCCGGACCGGTCGGCCGGAGTCCGGCCGACAAGACACGCGGGCTAGGCCTGGCGTTGCTTGCCGGTCTCGGGATCGGAGGCTTCACGATAGGCCTCCACGGGATAGACGCAGCCGCCGGACTTTGGCCCCTCGCGGTCGCGCGCAGCGTCGCCGCTGCGCTGCTATGGTTCGCAGCATCGCGCGTGCCCGCCGGTGCTGCGGGAGCTTCAGTGGGACGGTCGCGACTCTGGATCGCCGCAGTGTTGGACGGAGCTGCAATGGTCGCCTTCGTGATCGCATTGCAGATCGGTCAGATGGCCATCGTCGCCGTGCTCGCCGCGCTCTACCCAGCATTCACTGTTGCGCTTGCAACGATGATCGACCGCGAGCGCCTTCAGCCTGCGCAATTGGCCGGACTCGCGTTCGCGACGGCAGCCGTCGTACTGGTCAGCGGCTTCGGTTGAGCAGCACCGTATCGACAGTCATGCGGAGCGGCTGCATGCCGGACACACCGGACGCGTAGGGCGATGCTCCCTCTGCAAGCTGCTGGCGTCAGGATAACCGTGCGCCGATCTCACGCACCCACGCAAACAGATCGGGGCTGACGTCTCCCTGAACCGCGCAGCCGGCACCAAGAATGAACGCGGGTGCGGGAGCCGAAGCGAGTACCTGGCGCACTTCCTCTTCGACCTCCCCACGCGAGCCCCTGGTCAGCGGGCCCTGTGCGTCCAGCCCGCCAAGAATCGTTCTGCCGAGCATCCGCCTCCCCTCCAGCAGGGACGGATTGTCGAGCTCGTGAGCCCAGTTCGCGATCTGCGCCGGATAGTCCCTGTACGCACTGAGGCGTTGTCGAGCGCCACACACGTGCAGGACATTGCACTGCGCGCCAGCATCGCGCGCAGCGTCGAGCACCATGCGATCGGTCGCCATCACCCAGCTCTCGAATTCGTCATCATGGAACCGATCACGCTCGCCGCCATTGGCCGAGAAGAACACCCCCATGGCCCCCGCTTCGATGCAAGCGCGAGAGAACTCAGCCAGGCTCTCAGCGACGACGCGCAACCCTACGAGGGTAGATTTCGGATCGGTGCGCAAGTCATGCGTTATGCCGGCGAACGAGGCATCGGAGAAATCCAGTATGCCCGCGCGGTTGTCGTTCGCGGTCGCGAATGGATTGAACACGGTCACGATCACCGGCACCTCATGCCCGACCGCATCGAGTATCTGCTTGAGTCCATCGAGATACTGTCGCCTGCCTGGTGAGTAGCGGGGTTCCGGGCGGAGCCGTCGCCAGTCGGAGGGTTGGTCAATCCGACTGACGCCGACGAGCTGATACGGGTTATCGTTCATCACCTTCAGGATGTCGCCGTGACTGCGTCGATAGAACTCCAGATGTGCGTTGGCCATTGCTTTCCCCGTACGCGCCTCCTGTGGGAAGTGCGTCCAGAAAGCTACTGGCGTCCGATCCGGCGCAGTGCCGCCGAGCACTGACCGGATCCGTTCGATCCTGTTCACACGACGCGCCCGCGATTGAGAATCGCGCGGGGATCAAAGTGCGCTTTGAGCCCTCGCATCAAGTCGATCTCGGTCTGCGTTCTGCTGACCTTGAGCCATTTCTTCTTGCTCACGCCAATTCCGTGTTCCGCCGAAATGGACCCCCCGGCCGGCAGCTCTCCGTAAACTATGGAGTCGAGCGCCTCGGCATCCTCAGCGGTACGCAGCGCCGTCAGGAAATGGAGGTTGCCGTCGCCGAGATGCCCGAAGGCCACGCAGACTCCCCCATGCAACTCGCGTTCAAAGCGCGCCCTGACCGTCTCCACATAGGCGTCCATCTTGGCCATGGGCAGCGATACGTCGTGTCCGACTGCCGGAGCGAGGCGACTCAACATCTCACCGGCCGACTCGCGGAACTGCCATAGGCGAGTCGCGTCCGCGCACGAAGCGGACATGACCGCGTCACCGATCTCTCCCTTCTCAAGGCAGTCGCTGAGTACACGCTCGACGCTGCGCCGATCATGCTCTGGCTCGAGCAGTTCGACCTCGG
>CAZPJE010000097.1:0-5223 GCA_964586725.1 uncultured Steroidobacteraceae bacterium
CGTTCCTTGACCTTCTCGAGCCCGTAGTGATCTTCATCCAGGATCTTCTGGGCGCGGGCGATGTCCTTGATGATCTTGGTGCGCTTCTTCCAGGGCACCTTGACCAGCCAGTCGATGTAGATGCGCACGACGGTGGCTTCCGCCGACATCGGCGACATCATCTTCAGCTTGTTGAGCTCCGCGGTGGCCTTGTCGCGCGCCTCCTTGGGCATGCCGGCCTTCTCGATCTTCTGCTCGAGCTCCTGGACCTCGTTGACGCCGTCCTCCATCTCGCCGAGTTCCTTCTGAATGGCCTTCATCTGCTCATTCAGGTAGTACTCGCGCTGGGACTTTTCCATCTGCGCCTTGACGCGGCCGCGGATGCGCTTTTCGATCTGCAGCACGTCCATCTCGCCTTCGATGGCGACCAGCACGTGCTCGAGGCGCTGGCGCACGTCGAGGATCTCGAGCACCTTCTGCTTCTCGCCGAGCTTCAGCGACATGTGCGCGGCGACCGTGTCGGCCAAGCGGCCGGCATCCTCGATGCCTGACAGCGCCGTCAGCACCTCGGGCGGCACCTTCTTGTTGAGCTTCACGTACTGCTCGAACTGCGAGATCACGGAGCGCGACAGGACCTCGAGCTCCTTCTCTTCGTACTGGTCGATGTCGGCGAGCATGGACACGTGCGCGCCGAAGAAGGCGGTGGGTTCGAGCGAATCGATGCGGGCGCGGCTGACGCCTTCGACCAGCACCTTGACCGTGCCGTCCGGCAGCTTCAGCAACTGCAGGATCGAGGCGACCGTACCGATGGCGTACAGGTCCTCGGCCTTCGGGTCGTCGACGTCGGCCTGCTTCTGCGCGACCAGCATGATGCGCTTGTCGGCCTTCATGGCCGCTTCGAGCGCCTGGATGGATTTCTCGCGACCCACGAACAGCGGGATCACCATGTGCGGGTACACGACGACGTCGCGCAGCGGCAGCACGGGGATGTTCTCGATCGCCGTGACCTTGAGGCCGGCGGGCGGGGAACTGGGGGTTTCGTCGGACACGGGGTGCACCTCGGCCAGGGACAGGGCTCAGGCACCGAAACGCACCGGCACCTGTGTCTACAGTATGGCCGATTTGCGCAGAATCAACCTGCCGCGCTCAGATTGCGGAGCGCACCATGATGCCGGCAGGCGAGCGCCGGCCGTCACGCGCCGCGCGGCGCGGCTCAGCCGTTGGTGCCGCCCGAGACCTTGCGCGGCGGAGCGTCCCCTTCCGGCGCCTCGGACTTGTAGACGATGTAAGGCGTCGCGTGGCCTTCGATGACGGACTCATCGACGACCACCTTCTGCACGTTCTTGAGCGACGGCAGGTCGTACATCGTTTCGAGCAGCACGTTCTCGAGGATGGTGCGCAGGCCGCGGGCGCCGGTGCGCCGCACCATCGCGCGGCGGGCAACGGCGCGCAGGCCGTCGTCGCGGAACTCGAGTTCGGCGCCTTCCATGTCGAACAGGCGGCGGTACTGCTTCGTCAGCGCGTTCTTCGGCTCGAGCAGGATGGACATCAGCGCGGCTTCGTCCAGCTCTTCGAGCGTGGCGACGACCGGCAGGCGCCCGACGAACTCGGGGATCAGGCCGAACTTGATCAGGTCTTCCGGCTCGACGTCGTGGAACACGTCGACCCCGTGCGGCCGCGAGTTCTGCTCGCGCACTTCAGACGTGAAACCGATGCCGCTCTTCTGCGTGCGGTTCAGGATGATCTTCTCGAGACCCGCGAACGCGCCGCCGCAGATGAACAGGATGTTCGAGGTGTCGACCTGCAGGAACTCCTGCTGCGGGTGCTTGCGGCCGCCCTGCGGGGGCACCGAGGCCACCGTGCCTTCGATGAGCTTCAGCAGCGCCTGCTGCACGCCCTCGCCCGACACGTCGCGCGTGATCGACGGGTTGTCGCTCTTGCGCGAGATCTTGTCGATCTCGTCGATGTAGGCGATGCCGGTCTGCGCCTTCTCGACGTCGTAGTCGCACTTCTGCAGCAGCTTCTGGATGATGTTCTCGACGTCTTCGCCGACATAGCCGGCTTCGGTCAGCGTCGTGGCATCGGCGATCGTGAACGGCACGTTGAGCAGCCGCGCGAGCGTCTCGGCCAGCAGCGTCTTGCCGCAGCCCGTCGGGCCGATCAGCAGGATGTTGCTCTTGGCGATCTCGACTTCGTCCTTGCCGCGCGGGCCGCTGGTGCGCGTCTGCAACCGCTTGTAGTGGTTGTAGACCGCGACCGAGAGCGTCTTCTTGGCGCGATCCTGGCCGATCACGTATTCGTCGAGGACTTTCTTGATCTCGGCTGGCTTCGGCAGCTTGTCGCGCGCGCGCTCGGCACGATCCTCGAGTTCCTCGCGGATGATGTCGTTGCACAGCTCGACGCATTCGTCGCAGACGAATACCGAGGGGCCCGCGATCAGTTTGCGGACTTCATGCTGGCTCTTGCCGCAGAAGGAGCAGTAGAGCAGCTTGCCGTCGTCGCTACGGCCCCGGGAATCATCGCTCATGCACGCAAGCCCCTGAAAACACTGTACGAGACCTTATAGCACGGCCTCGCACGGGCGACCAAGAACCGCGCCACAGTGGCGCGGAAACGACGAGTTGGACAGAACCCGGACAGGGCGGCAATTCGTGGCCGTCAGGTGCTGCCGGTCGGGACCGGCGTCACGGAAACGCGCTTGTCCAGCTTCTTGTCAACCAGACCATAAGCCACGGCAGCTTCGGCATTCATCCAGGTGTCGCGCTCGGTATCGGCTGCGATGCGCTCGACCGTCTGGCCCGTGTGATGCGCGAGGATGCCGTTCAGGCGCTCGCGGATGATCAGGATTTCCTTGGCCTGGATGCTGATGTCCGTGGCCTGGCCCTGCGTGCCACCCGACGGCTGGTGAATCATCGCGCGCGAGTTCGGCAGCATGAAGCGCTTGCCCTTGGCGCCGCCGGCCAGCAGCAGCGCACCCATCGAGGCCGCCATGCCGACGCAGATCGTGCTGACATCGGGCTTGATGAACTGCATCGTGTCGTAGATCGCGAGGCCCGCGCTGACCGAGCCGCCGGGCGAGTTGATGTAGATCGCGATGTCCTTCTCCGGATTCTCGGATTCCAGGAACAGCAACTGCGCGACGATCAGGTTCGCCATGTAGTCCTCGACCGGACCCACGGCGAAGATCACCCGCTCCTTCAGCAGGCGCGAGTAGATGTCATAAGCACGTTCGCCGCGGGCCGTCTGTTCGACGACCATCGGCACGAGGTTCAGGGCCTGTTCGTTCATGTTGCGTTACCTTGGCCAAAGCCGGTCAGTTCGCTGAAAGTGGCGGGCTTGTTCGTGACCCGCGCGCGCTCGACCACCCAGTCGATCAGCTGGTCTTCGAGCGCCGCGCTCTCGATCTGACGCATCGCGTCGGCATTTTGCAAGTACTGGCGTCGCAGTTCATCGCCATTCGGGTTCGACGCGGTCAGATCCGCGAGTTTCTGCGCAACGCGCTCGCGTTCGACCTTGATGCCCTGCGCGCGGATCAGCTCGCCGACGATCAGCCCGAGCGCGACGCGACGCCGCGCCGGCTCCTCGAGACCCTCGGGCGCCGGCAGCTGGCTGACGTCCTTGATGCCCATGCGGCGCGCCATGTCGAGCTGCATAGAGCGCAGTTGCTCCGCCACCATGGACTTCGGCAGGTCGATCGGGTTGTCGCGATGCAGCGCATCGAGCACCTGGCCGCGCAGGCGATTGCGGACCGCCTCGCCGAGCTCGCGCTCCATGCTGCGGCGGACTTCCGTGCGCAGCGCCTCGACGCCGCCTTCGCTGACGCCGAAGGCCGCGCAGAACTCCTCGTTCAGCTCCGGCAGCTTCTGTTCCTCGACCGACTTCACCGTGACCGCGAACTGCGCCGTCTTGCCGGAGATCTCGGCGCGGCCGTAGTCGTCCGGGAACTTCACTTCGACCGTGCGCGCCTCGCCGGCCTTCGCGCCTTTCACGCCCGCCTCGAACTCGGGCAGCATGCGGCCCGCGCCGACCACGAACGAGATGCCCTGGCCAGCGCCGCCCTGGAAGAGCTCGCCGTCGATGCGGCCTTCGAAATCCACCGTGACCTTGTCGGTATCGGCAGCCGCGCGCTCGACCGCGACGTAATCAGGGCGCTGCTTGCGCATCGTGTCGAGCATGGCCTCAAGATCGGCATCGGTGACCTGGGCGTCGGGACGCTCGAGTTCGATCGAGTCGACCGCCTTGACCTGAAACTCGGGCATCACCTCGAACACCGCCGTGAAGCGCAGGTCCGAGCCCGGCTCGGCCGACAGCGCCTCGATGCGCGGATCCGTCGCCGGCCGAAGCTTCTCGGCACTGACGGCATCTGCGAACGAACGCTGCAGCAGCTCGGAGACGACATCCGTCTGGACCTGTCCGCCGTACTGGCGCTTGACCACCTCGAACGGCGCCTTGCCCGGGCGGAAGCCCTTCAGGCGGGCCGTGCGCGCGATTTCGCGCAGGCGGGAATTGATTTCCTCGTTGACCCGCGCGGCGGGGACAGCCACGTCGAGCTTGCGTTCCAGGCCCACGGTGGCGGTGATCGATACCTGCATGCAAATCGTCCTTCAGAGAGTCAGGGTTCTGCGAAAGGAGGGACTCGAACCCTCACGGGTGTTGCCCACTGGAACCTAAATCCAGCGCGTCTACCAGTTCCGCCACTTTCGCGCAGCTTCGCCAATCGCAGTCGTGAGCGGTCGGGAACTTGCCATTATAGCGGAATCCGCCCGCTGCCCGCCGCACCCGCCGGGACCGCGGGGGGACCTCTGCTGCGGCGCCCCATTCAGGGTTATGCTCATCCGCATGCAGTGGTGGAACCTGGTTTTCGTGGTCGGCCTGACGTCGCTGTCCGGCCTGCTGGACGCCCGAGGCTTCCTGTATGCGTCGAAGGCCTGGCCCGGTGGCCACATCGACGTGCGGATGGCGGGGCTGTCTGTCCTGTGCTTCGCCGTGGGGTTGTCGTGCTACGTGCTGGCCGTCCGGTTCATCCAGACCATGGGCGTGACCGGCGTCGCGCTGCAGAGCGCGCTGTGGTTCATCGTCACCGCCGTCGGGATCGCGGTGCTCGACACCAGCATCCTGTCGTGGTCGCGAACCCAGCAGATCGTGGGCGTGCTGGTCGCGGTGGGGCTGGGCTGGCTGATCGTGACGTCGGCGGTTGCGGAGCGGTAGTTGGTGGGCCGTGTAGGAGTCGAACCTACGACCAAG
>CAZPJE010000098.1:0-4352 GCA_964586725.1 uncultured Steroidobacteraceae bacterium
GACCCACCTGCGGCGCCGCTGCCGCGGCGCCGATCACCTGCTCTTGCACTGCTTGCACTTCCATCTCTCGCTCCTGTTGCGAAGGGATGGGTGGGGAAATTTCAGATGCCACAGGTGGGGATTATTGAGATGCCGCTGACAGCAGGCCTTCGTCCAGGCACCGGCCGCGCTGGTGGCGTGCTCGGCCCTGTCCACGCTGTCGGTGGCCGCGCAGGGTCTGGTCAATGTGCGGCGCGACGCACAGCTCGTCGGCCCGGTGTCGCTCTATGTGCTCGCGGTGGCCGAGTCCGGCGACCGAAAGACCACCTGCGACCGCATCCTCGGCGCGGCCCTGCGCGAGTGGGAGCGCGACCGCACCCGGGCCGCCGCCCCGGAGCAGGCCGCACACGCCTCGGCCACCGCCGTGCTGCAAGCCAAGCGCGACGGCCTGCTCGAAGCCATCCGCCGCAAGCGGCGCGACGGGCATGACACCGCCGAGGACGAGGCCGCGCTGAACGACCTCGCAGCCAACGCTCCGCAGGCCGCGCCGTTGCCCCGGCTGCTGTACGCCGACGCCACCCCCGAAGCCATCTCGCACGCCTTGGCCAGCGGCTGGCCGAGCGGCGCGGTGATGTCGGCAGAGGCCGGCGCCGTCTTCGGCGCCCACGGCATGGGCTACGAGACCATCATGCGCAACCTCGCGCTGCTCAACGTGCTGTGGGACGGCGGCGAGATCGCGGTCGACCGCCGCAGCAAACCGTCGTTCCGCCTGCGCGACCGCCGCCTCACCTTCGGGCTGATGGTGCAACCCGAGGCGCTGCGCGGCTTTCTCGAACGCGCGGGCACGCTGCCCCGAGGTAGCGGCTTCATCGCGCGGTTCCTGATCGCGTGGCCGGCGAGCACGCAGGGGACTCGCAGATACCGGGTGGCGCCGGAGTCGATGCTGGCGGTGGAACGGTTCGGGCTGCGTATCCGGGAGCTGCTGGACACGCCACTGACCACGCATGCGGATGGTGGACTGCAGCCGATCGAGCTGGCGCTGTCGCCCCCGGCGCATACCGAGTGGGTGCAGGCGCATGACCGCATCGAGCGCGCGCTGGCCTCGGGCCGAGACTTCGCCGACATCCGGGACGTGGCCGCCAAGGCGGCGGAGAACGTCGCGCGCCTGGCGGCGCTCTTCCATGTGCTGTCGTACGGGCCTCGCGGAGTGGTTGACGCGGAACCGGTCCACGCCGCCGCGACTGTCATCGGCTGGCAACTTCACGAAGCCCGCCGCCTTCTCTCCGACCTCGACACTCCAACCGACCTTGTCGCCGCCATTCGCCTCGACGCGTGGCTGATCGCCGAGGCCCGCCGCTGTGGCGACCACCGCATCCCCACTCCCCGCGTGTACCAGTTCGGCCCGGGCTGCGTGCGGGACGCGAAGGCCATGAGGGCGGCGCTCGCGCTGCTGGCTGAGCGCGGGCGAGCCCGGGTGGAGGAGGATGGCAAGCGGAGGTTCGTGGTGGTGAACCCGGCGCTCGTGGATAGGTGAGCGGTTGAGCCAAGACCCCGGGTCAAGGCCATTGCCAAAAAAAGCCCGGGTACCTTGCTATTGCTGCTATTCCTGCTACCGGCTCGCGGCCGAAGGCTCCGTATCGCTAGCGGAAATAGCAGCAATAGCAAGGGTGAGGGGGTCCAGGTCGTACCCTCAGCGCGACAGCGGCGGCCGTTGAGCGATATCGACCCAAAGGCGCCAGCCGCAGGCATCGGAAGCTGACCCTGGCGTCGTCAGACCCCGACCAACGACAGCCCGCGCGCCTCGGGACCCGGGGCTCAACACACTTCGGCCTCGACCGAAGCATCCCACGCATCATCTGCTGCACAGTTGCACTCCAATCCATCCGACCATGAGCGCACACGATGACCATCACCTGCTTCATCCGCTATCAGATTGACCCCTTCCAGCGCGACGCCTTCAAAGGCTACGCCGAAGCCTGGGGCCGCATCATTCCGCGCTGCGGTGGCGAACTTATCGGCTACTTCCTGCCGCACGAGGGCAGCAACGATGTGGCCTGGGGTCTGATCGGTTTCGACGACATGGCGGCCTACGAGCGCTACCGCGCAACGCTTAAGAGCGACGCCGAGGGGCGGGCCAACTTTGAGCGCGCTCAGTCCGAGCGCTTCATTCTTCGCGAGGAGCGTACTTGGCTCGAGGATGTGAGTACGACACGCAACGTCGCGCGGCAGGTGACGCCGTGATTGCGGTCATCTTTGAAGTGGATCCGCGCCCCGGTGCAGCGCCGCGCTACTTCGAACTCGCAGCTGCGCTCAAAGCCGATCTGGAGTCCATAGACGGCTTTATCTCGGTAGAGCGGTTCGAGAGCCTTGCACGACCGGGAAGATATTTGTCTCTGAGTTTCTGGCGCGATGAAGCGGCAGTGCGCAGCTGGCGCTGCCACGGAATGCATCGCCAGGCTCAGCAGGAAGGCCGCAGCGATGTGCTCGCGGGCTACCGACTACGGGTCGCCACGGTAGTGCGCGACTACGGGATGCTTGCGCGCGACCAGGCACCGTCGGACTCGCAAAGCGCGCTAATCTGACATCCATGAGTACGCCCCACGAACCTCGCCTGGCCAGAGTGGCTGCCATCGTGGCCGACCCGGCGCGCTCTCGCATGCTGGCCTACCTGCTGTCAGGCGAATACGCCAGCGCGAGCGAACTGGCAAAGACCGCATCGGTGACTCCGGCTACCGCAAGTGGGCACCTGGGCCAGTTGCTGGATGCTCGATTCGTTGTCTGCGAGCCCAGGGGCCGTCACCGGTATTACCGGCTGGCTGATGCCGAGGTGGCGCATGCTCTGGAGGCCCTGGCGCTGATCGCGGAGCGCGATGTACACGACCGCGCGTGGGCCCATCCTGAGCGCAAACGCCTGCGCTTTGCGCGATGCTGCTACGGGCACTTGGCGGGGCAACTGGCGGTTACGGTGTTCGATGCACTTCAGCGCGAAGAACGCCTGACATCGGCGACCGACGGCTATGAACTGACCGAAGCTGGAATACAGTGGCTCCAAGGTCTGGGGATGAATCCGGGTTCGCCGAGTGGACGGCGCCGATTCGCGTACCGCTGCCTGGATTGGTCAGAACGCCGCGATCACCTCGCTGGCCAATTGGCCGACGAGATCTACCAGCACTTCACCAAGGCAGGATGGCTGCGCCGCGCTGCCGGTCGCGCCGTGGAAGTCACCGACAGTGGCGAGCAGGAACTGCTGCCTCGCTTGAGCGCCGACGCCACCTGAGACCGTGGTGATCGCCACGATGGTTCGGCGATGCAGGGACTCGCCGGTGCCCTCGGATCAGTCTCGCGACTCGGCGGTCCGCTTTGTGGCGTCGCATCGACCGTCGCCAATTGGCCGAACGCCGCCGATCAATTCCGTTTCGCCAACCCCTCCACATACTCCCCCCAGAACCCCAGCATCTCCCTCCGCTGCCCCGCGTACTCCGCCCGGTTGTAAACCCCGCGCACCCCGCCGATCGTGTGGTTCAGCGCCTTCTCCACCATATCCGCCGGCCACCCATGCTCGTGCAGCAGCGTCGATGCCGTGCGGCGCAGATCATGAATCGTGAACGCCGGGATGTCCTGCCCCCGCAGCGCCACCTTCAGCGCATTGTTCATCGCGTTGTGCGCGAACGGCTTGGTCAGCGAGCCGCGCGCCGGCAGCACCAGCTCGCTGCCGGCGGCCAGTGAGCGCAGTTCGGCAAACAAGGCCAGCGCCTGCGGCGACAGGTACACGATGTGCGGCTTGCCGGTCTTGGAGTTCTCGGCCGGGATGTGCCACTCGGCCTTCTCGACATCCACATGCTCCCAGCGCGCGAGCATCAACTCCGACTTGCGCACCAGCGTTAGCAGGATGAGCCGCAGCGCCACCTTGAACTGCCGGCGGACATTCGAGTCCATCACCGCCTTCAGGAACACGCGAATCTCCTGCGGCGCCAGCGCCCGATCGCGTGAGCGCGCGCGGTGCACATGCCGCATGGGCAGGGCCATCACGGGATTGGTCGCGGTCAGGCCGGCGGTCATCGCGTAGTCGAACAGTCGCTTCAGCACGCCGCGGATCACGCCGGCCGCCGCGTCGAAGCCCTCGTCCTTCTTGCGCCAGATGATGGCGCGCACATCCTCGGTGGTCACCTCGCGCACCGGTTTGCTGCCGATGGCCGGCACGATCGACTTGTCGAAGTAGCGCCGCGGAATGGGGGGATAGGAAATTCAAACGCCCCCACCCTGGCCCGGCGCAAGCGGCGGGTCGGATCCAAGGCGGCTGAAGGGCGCGAAGCTGACCGGCTTGTCGCACCGGGCCGTGTCTGCGATCGGGCTGCAGGCGTTCACGGCGTGCG
>CAZPJE010000099.1:0-1995 GCA_964586725.1 uncultured Steroidobacteraceae bacterium
ATCTCAACGTTCTTCTACACTCTGGCGTCATGACCTCCCCCCACAACGCCGCCGCGCTCGCCGCGCGAGCGCTCGCGCATCTGAAGGCCGGCACCACCGACCAAGCCGCCGACGTCATGCGCGTGCCGATCGAGCACTACACCGACGAGGCGCGCTACGCGCACGATGTCGAGCGCATCTTCCGGCGGCTGCCGATCACCTTCGGGCTCAGCCTCGAAGTGCCCGAGCCTGGCAGTTATCTCGCGCAGACGGTTGCGCAGACGCCAGTGCTCGTAGTGCGCGGCAACGACGGCGTGCTGCGCGCGTTTCTCAATGCCTGCCGGCACCGCGGCGCGCCGGTCTGCCCGGACGGCGCGGGGCGCACGCTGCGCTTCGTCTGCCCCTACCACTCGTGGACCTACGACCGGCAGGGCGCGCTCGTGAACCTCACCGCGCGTGAGACCTTCGGCACCGTGGATACCGACACGCTCGGCCTCACGCCGCTGCCCTGCGTCGAACGCGCCGGACTCATCTGGATTTGCCTGACGCCCGGGTTGTCGTTCGACATCGATGCGTGGCTCGGCGATTTCGCGCCGCTGCTCGAGTCGCTGCGGCTGCACGACTGGCATCTGTATGCGCGGCGTGATCTCGCCGGCGCCGGCTGGCGCGTCACGATGGATGGCTACCTCGAGGTCTACCACCACGACACCGTGCATGGCGCGACCGTCGGCTCGCAGACCATCGGCAACCTGCTCGTCCACGATGTCTATGGCCCGCACCAGCGCATGGTGTTCGGGCGGCGCACGCTGCGCGATCTCGACGCGCCGCCCACCGACCCCGCCGATGCCGAATCGCGCATCCGGCGCATCCATGCCGGGTTCCCGAATCTGTCGGTGTCGGGGATCCTGGGTGGCTACTGCCTCGTCAGCCACATCTTCCCCGGCGCGAGTTCCGACACCACGCTGACGCGCCAGACCGTGCTGACCGCGACGCCGCCGCGCAGCGACGCCGAGAAGGCCGCGGCCGAGGCGTTCAGCGACCTCGCGCTGCGCGCCGTGCGCGACGAGGACTATTCGCTCGCGTTCAGCATCCAGAAGAACCTGGGCTGCGGCGCCAACACGCACCTGCTGCTCGGTCGCAACGAGCCGGCGGTGCAGCACTATCACCGGATGGTGGCGAAGTACGCGGAGAGTTGAGTGCCCGACGGGTCAGTCTCGTCAGGACGGAATCGGTCTTATGTACGCAGTGTTCTATCAGGCGTATGCCGTCAACGGCGCACGCGCTCAAGCGTCGCGCGTACCTCGTCTGCCGTGAGCGTCGGCAGCTTGAGCGGCGTCGATGCCACCTCGATTTCGAGACGACCGTCTCGAGCACGGATCTCAAGCGGCTGACCAGGCTTGAGGTTCAAGGCCTCGCGCAAGGCTTTGGGCACTACGATGCGGCCGGCAGAATCCATGGCAACTTTCATGGCCGAGAACATGCCACGGAAGTGGACGACTCGCTACGCTTTGCTGACTGCGACGCCGCCTCGTGCTGGGCGGTCAGTCGAGCACCACCAGATTCTTGTCTGTCGCGCCGCGAACCGCCCGCGCAGGGATGTGTTGATCGAACGTCACCAGCCGACCGCCGCGCGCGAGAGCGAGCGCGAGCAGGTAGACATCGGTCGTGTGTCGGGCCGACAGAATGCCCGACCAGTCGAGCTGGCTCGACGCCAGCGGATCGAGATCGGCATTCCAGAACTCGTGATGCGCAGTGCGCGTGGCGGCGGCGAGCCGGAGCGCGACTTGAGCTGCGGGCCGCGGACTCGTGTATCGCGTGTTGCCCATGACGCGGATGCAGCCCAGCTGAGTGAGCGCGCAGGACGCCCACCCTGCCGAGACATTGGCACTGAACCAAGTGCGGGCAAGTTGGTGATGCACATGCTGTTCGTCGAGCAACGCGATGAGCACGTTCACGTCGAGCAGCGCGCGCACTAGATGCCCTCGCGATCGCGAATGTCGTCGATCAGTTCGTTGG
>CAZPJE010000100.1:0-9292 GCA_964586725.1 uncultured Steroidobacteraceae bacterium
AAACCTGGGTACAGGTCCCAACCGGGGGGCCTCCGGCGGTCCCTGCGGGGGGGCTGATAGACAAAGACCGAACAGCCAAACACCAACCGCAGCCGATCCACCTACATCAGCTCACGGCGTGTTCAGACAAGCGGAGCCGGCACTGAACATTTATCAAGGAGCACGCCGAGCGAACCAAGATCGGTAGCGGACTATAGGCTCTCTGGTCCAACGGATGTTTCGATGATGCCTTGCCGATGCAGATCGCAGGCGCTTTGAATTTCACCCGGACCAATTCTCGAGAGCCAAAATGACTCAACGAGATAGGTGTTGAGATCGGGCTCGACGCTGTGGTTGAACTCGACAGGGTCGAGACCCCAGAACGTCTCGGCGAGTCCCTCATCGGTCGTGGTGTAAAGCCGAAAGGCTTTCGTAATCCCTCGCGCGAGGCAGAGTATCTCGATCGTATCTGTCAGCGTCTTGCCGGCCCTTGTCGCTAGCAATCGTGGCTAATGGGAGTTGCCAGGGATAGCGATGCTTTCGTTGACGGGCAGGGTCCGGGCGGCGTCGGCCATGCCGGGCATTGAGGGGAGGCCACCACCACCGATGCGCTGGCGTCGCCGTTCATGCGGGGATGACGCCGTCGGTTGCGCGCCGCGTACAAGCGGCAGATCTTTGTTGGTGGAGTCGCGGTCCAACGGTCTTCACTGCGCCCATCTGCAAGCCATCGAAGGAAGTAAAGCATGTCCATGTCCCGATCGACCCGTCTTTTCGGGAGTCTCGTCGCCTCGTTGCTGCTGCTCGGGTTGTCACCCGCCGTCGAGGCTGCGGTCGGTGGACTATCGGTACGGGTGGTCGATGCGACAACGAATCGGCCGTTAACCGGTGTGGCCGTGATCGTCCGTTCGCGTAACGGCGTCGAGGAACGGGCGACGACCGGGGCGGACGGTTCAGCGTCCTTCGCCGGTCTCGCGGACGGCTTCCACGAGGTCCGTGCCGTGATGGACGGCCATGTTCCCGGCGTTGAACCGGCTGTTCGGGTGATCGAACGCCGGACCGGGCTTGTCCGTTTCGAGCTCCGGCCTGTCGCGACTGCGCTGGAGGAAGTGGTCATCGTCTCCCGCGCGTTGCGCGCCGATCCGAACGGCAGCGCGGCGGACCGTTACGTCACCCGTGATGAACTGCGCAACGCGGCCGGCAGCGGCAGCGATGTGATGCGGGCCTTGGTAGGGTTGCCCGGCGTGGTGTCGAACGGCGAGTTCGCCAGCTTCTCAGTGCGCGGCCACGGCCCAAAGAACAACCTGATCTTCGTCGACGGATTCCCGTTCCAGCAGGTCGTCCACTTCGAGCAGACGCTGGGCGAGCAGGACGATGTGGTGAACGGCGGCCGCTACTCGATCTTCGCGCCGAATGCGGTGGTCGGGGCCGAGTTCTCGCCGGGTGGCTGGAGCGCCGAGTTCGGCGGCCGCAAGGCCTCCTTGCTGCAGTTCGATGTGGCCGGCGGTGGCCCGTCGCCGGTCGGCAGCCTGCGTGTGGATCTCGCGGGCGTCGAGGTCCTGTACGAGGGGCCGAGCGGTTTCGACGACCGCACCTCGATGTTCCTTCAGGCGCGACGCTTCGATTTCGGCCAGTTCTTCGAGACCATCGGCCAGGAGGACCTCGGTGCGCCCGTGTCGACGGATGTGATCCTGAAGACGAGGACCCGCCTGCAGAACGACGACGAGATCGAGTTCCTCGCGATCTACGCGCCGGAGGAGTACGAGCGCAACATCGACAACATCCTCGCCGCCCAGGAAGAGGAGGAGGGCATCGAGGATCTCGGGCTGCAGAACGACGAGCAGGATCTGATGCTGCTGGGTACGACCTGGCGGCGGCAATTCGGCGCCGACGGTGAATGGGTCGACCGCGTGTACTTCCGCGAGAGCGACAAGCGGTCCGCAGAGGGCGAGGCCTATCCGGACCTCGTCCCCATCGGCACGCCGGCCGCTCAAGTGCCGGTGCGCGAGCGCCTGCTCACGGTCACGGAGAAGGAATCCGAGCTCGGATGGCGCAGCGACGTGACATTGGGCAACCGCTTCGGCCGCTTCGCCGCCGGCCTGCATCTGACCCACACGGACCTCGACTACGCGACCCGCTTGCGCGAGGACTGGATCCGTTTCATGTACGAGTCGGACGACCCGCGCCCGCCCGGCGCGAGATACATCGTGCTGCGACCCTCGGACATCAATTCCACCTACCAAAAGAGCGGGAACAACTACTCGCTGTACGGCGAGCAGCTGTTCGACTGGGGTGCCGCCGACCTGCGCGTCGGGCTGCGCTACGATCACGACGGCTTCAGTCGCGAGGACCTGCTGTCGCCGCGTGTGTCCTTCAACTATGCGCTTTCACCCTCGTTGCGGTTCTCGGCGACCTCGGGAATATTCTACGAGTCGCCGCGCAATCTGGCGCGCTCCAGCGACCCTGCCAACGCCCGCCTCGAGAGCGAGCGCCTCATCCATCTCGGTGCCGGAGTGGACTACCGCATCCGCGACGGTCTCAACCTTCTGGTGGAAGCGTACGCGCAGCGGTTGGATGATCGGCTCGTCGAAGGCAGCCGCACCGACGGACGCATCACCAACGCCGGCAAGGGCAGCAATGTCGGCCTCGATGCCGTACTGACGCGGGCGTTCGCCGGCGGTTGGGCCGCCGACTTTGTCTACTCCTGGAACCGCTATCGCGTCGATGATAACGACGACCGCGGGTACTACGACTGGAACTTCAACCGTGAGCACTTCGCGGCGATCGGCGGTCGATGGGAGATCAACAAGCGCTGGCAGATCTCCGCCCGTTGGAAGTACGGATCCGGGCAGCCCGGCGACCGATTTATCTCGCACCGCGATGTGCTCGCACCGGATAGGCCTGTGCGCTTCTCGAAGGAAGTCACGCAGACCAACATCGGCCGCGGCGATGCATTCCACGCACTCGACTTTCGAGTGGACTACAGACGACCCGTCGGTCCGGTGGATGTGGTCGTTTTTCTCGATGTGCTGAACGTGTACGGCGGACCGGCCGGCCTGCCCTCCGAGTTCAACATACTGACTGGCGAGACTATCAAGGAGGAAGAGGAGAGCCTCCCGCTCTTCGGGCTGTCGTTCGAGTACTCGTGGTAGCGCGTTGGATTGCTGATGCGTCGATTCCAACGTCTTCATGCTTGCAAACAGCCACGGTGGCGAACACCCGAGATGATTTAGCCGGAAGATCATTCGGGATTCTGATGGTTACGTCCGTATCAGGGTCGTGAGTCGCGTACTGGGTGAGACTGCGTCTTTGACGTCCCTTTGACGTGTTCTTCACGCCGTCTTCACAGCGCGGTTGGCATTTTGTCGCTCCATGAATGGTCATTCGTTGGAGCGAGGAATGCCGCGGATGAGATTCGGACTACACGCCGTTCTCAACTTCATCGTCCTCGAGATCGCGTGGTTCGCCTGCGTACTCGGCGGCGCTAATGACCAAGCCTTTGTCGGCGTATTTGTTGCTGGCGTGGTCATCGGACTACACCTTTGTCTCGCGCAGCAACCCTCTGCGGAAGCGTGGTTGGTAGCCCTGGTGGCCGCGATCGGCCTGGGTTGGGACAGCCTGCTGGTGACGATCGGTCTGTTCAGTTACCCGACTGGAAACTTCTTACCCGGCTTCGCTCCTTACTGGATCGTGGCCATGTGGGCGGTGTTCGCCACGTCGCTCAACCTCTCCCTCTCGTGGCTCAAGGGTCGACCGTGGTTGGCTGCACTCGTTGGTCTTGTCGGCGGTCCCTTGTCCTATCTAGCCGGCGAGCGACTTGGCGGGGTCGAAATGTCCGATGCGATTCTGGCGCTCGGCGTACAGGCGCTCGGTTGGGCTGCGCTGCTGCCGCTGCTCGCGTATCTCGCGACGCGTCTGAATGGGATCGACCCCACCTTGCCGAAAGAAGCGGCGCAGGTTTCGCAGGAGGCGCATGGAAATGTTTGATTTCAATCTCTGGCTGGATGGGCTCGCGGTGCTGCTTGGATTCGCGGCGGCAGGATGGCTGTTCAGCTTGCCGCTGCGCAACGTCAGCATCGTGGACATCATGTGGTCGCTGATGTTTCTGCTGGCAGCGATCACTTACGCGACAGCACAAGTAGCCCCCGGGCCACGCGCGTGGTTGGTGATTACGCTTGTGGGCCTCTGGTCGATCAGGCTCGCCACCTTCATCGGCTGGCGCAACTTTGGACAAGGCGAAGACTTTCGCTATCAAAAAATTCGTGCCAACAACGAGCCAGGGTTTGCCGTGAAGAGTGTGTATCTTGTATTCGGCTTGCAGGCGGGATTGGCCTGGGTGATTTCGTTGCCGCTGCTGGCGGCGATCAACTCAACGGCGCCGCTCGGCTGGTTGGACGCGCTCGGCGTGATGCTGTGGCTGACCGGCTTGGTTTTCGAGGCGGGTGGCGACTGGCAACTGAGTCGTTTCAAGCGTGATCCAGCCAACCGCGGCAAGGTGCTCGACATCGGGCTGTGGCGCTATACCCGTCACCCAAATTACTTTGGCGACTTCTGCATCTGGTGGGGTTTTTTCCTCATCGCGCTTTCTTCGGGTGCGTGGTGGAGCGTGGCAGGCCCACTTGTAATGTCGATCTTGTTGCTCAAGGTCTCCGGGGTCGCCTTACTGGAGAAAGATATCGGTGATCGTCGTCCGGACTACAGCGCCTACATTCGGCGTACCAACGCTTTTTTTCCCGGGCCGCCGCGCGCGCCCTGACTGGAGGTATTTGTCGATGAAACTCATGCCGATAATGCTCGTCGTTGCGTCATCGCTGGCCGTGTCTACCCCCATGCCCGTCAGTGCTTCGGTCGCTGATGGAGTGCGCAAGCTGAACTTTGATGTGTTCCTGGACGACCGAGAGATCGGCTTTCAGAGATTTATCCTGACTCCAACTGAAGATGGAAAGCGCATCGAGACTGAAGCGAAGTTCGAGGTGCGGTTTCTGCGCATCACGGCCTTTGCCTATGATCACCGCAACACCGAAGTGTGGCGAGACGGTTGCTTGCAGACCATCGACGCGCGAACCGACTCGAACGGCAAGAAGCAGACCGTCCGCGGTCGGGATCGCGGCAGTACGTTTGTCGTCGTCAGCCCGGAGGGAGAGCGCGCTCTCGGCGACTGCGTGGCGAGCTTCGCTTACTGGGATAGGGACCTGCTGTTGCAGCGACAGCGGCTGCTCAACTCGCAGACCGGCGAGTACACGCCGGTACGGATCAACCGACTCGGACTGGGCAGCGTACGCCTGGCAGAGCGTGAGGTCACCGTCGAACGCTATGCGATAAGAGGGGCGAGCATCGATATCTCGATTGCCTACACCGTGGATAGTGGCGAGTGGGTGTCGTTGGACAGCAAGCTCGACGGCGGCCGAACGCTGCGTTATCTGCGCAGTCCCGATTCAGTCTCGGCGAGCTACACTGCGGACGCGGGAAAATCTTTCTAAAACTGGAGTGCGCATCATGAAAATGGAACGTTTCCCGCGTTTGCTACGAGTGGTACTTGCATGCACGCTGGTGTGCTCCTTCGCCGGCTGCGCGATTTCGCCCCAGAAGGTCAAGGTGCCCGTCGTGCCCTCACTCGATCTGCCCCGATTCATGGGGCCATGGTATGTCATCGGTGTCATCCCGACCTTCCTCGAGAAGGACATCTATAACGCGATCGAGTCTTATGAGCTCGCCGCCGATGGCACCATCAAGACAACCTTCACCTTCAACAAGGGGGCGTTCGACGGCCCTGCCAAGCGCATGCAGCCCAAGGGCTTTGTCATCGAAGGTTCAAACAATGCCATCTGGGGCATGCAGTTCGTATGGCCGATCAAGGCAGAGTTCGTCATTTCGCATGTTGATCCCGGCTACACCGAGACGATCATCGCACGCAGCGCTCGCGACTACGTATGGATCATGGCTCGAACGCCGACCATCGATGCTGCACGCTATGCCGCGCTCGTCGCCCGGGTCGAGTCCATGGGTTACGACATCAGCAAGCTCGTCAAGGTCCCGCAGCAAGCGGCGACGGATCAATCGACGTCACCCGGGTCTTGAGGTCGCGAGATGTCACAGCCGAGTATCCTGCTGGTCGATGGTCACCGTGACATTGCCAGTACGATCATCGATTGCCTTTAGCATCGCGGATTCACGGCGGACTAAGCAGCGGATGGTGTCACAGGCCTTCATCTCGCAGTGACTAATCCCTATGATGTCATCGTGCTCGATATCATGCTGCGCGGACTCGATGGCCTTGCGGTATGCCGGAAACTGCGCGAGGAGGCTCGCATCGACACGCCGCTGCTGATGCTTACGGCCCGCGATACACCGGACGACAAGATCACGGGCCTCGGCGCCGGGGCGGATGACTATGTCGTCAAGCCTTTCGAGGTTCGTGAGCTTGAGGCGCGAATCAATACACTGCTACGCCGTCACCGCCGGGCCGTCGCTCGCGAGATCTATGCCGTGGGCGGCTTGACGCTGGACACCGGTACACTTCGTGTCGCTCGCGGTGGTCAATCTTTGACAATCACGCCAATCGGCCTGAAGCTGCTGACCGCGCAGATGCGCGCATCGCCGCGAGTCGTGACTCGGCAACAACTCGAGCGGGAGGTTGGGGGCGACGTGCTGCCGGACAGCGATACGTTGCGCAGTCACCAGTACTCGCTACGCAAGGCGATCGACAAGCCATTCGAT
The DNA here is from genome assembly GCA_964586725.1 of uncultured Steroidobacteraceae bacterium. GTDB lineage: Bacteria > Pseudomonadota > Gammaproteobacteria > Steroidobacterales > Steroidobacteraceae > UBA964. Next base: position 6,694 of record CAZPJE010000100.1, read on the forward strand.
CGCGCGCTGCTGCATACAATAGCGAGCGCTGGCTACAGGGTACCTGACGACGATGGCCGCTAATGGGCTGCGTGCGCGGCTCGGTCGCGCGTTCCTGTTGCAGGCTGGGTTTATTGGTGCTGCAGCCGTGGTTGGCGTCTTTCTTGCGAGCCTGCTGCTCGAGGGTGTACTTATTCGTGAAGCTTTGCGCGAAGAAGTCGCCCATTTCTGGCAACAGCGTGAGCGTAACCCCGCTTTCCCTTTGCCGGCGACCGTGAATCTGACCGGTTACCTCGGTATGGTGCCCTCGTCGATTGCGGCGTTGCCCCTCGGGCATCACGAGCGAGTGATCGACGATGTCGAGACGGTGGTCTATGTGTCGGATCGCGAGGGCGAGCGTCTCTACCTCGTGTTCGATCGCAGCGGAGTCGGGAAGCTCGCCACCATGTTCGGACTGCTGCCGCTCGCGATGGTCCTGTTGGTGCTGTATTTGTCCACTTGGCTGGCATTCCGCGCCTCACGTCGCGCATTTTCGCCGGTCATTGCATTGGCTCGAGCGGTTCGTGAGCTCGATCCGGCGGCACCGGATCCTGCGCAGCTTGATCCGGCGAGGCTGCCACGCGAGGCTGACGATGAAGTACGAGAGCTCGCCGAAGCGCTGGCGCGCTATGCCCAGCGTCTCAAGGAATTCGTGGCGCGCGAGCGTGATTTCACTCGCGATGCAAGCCATGAGCTGCGCAGTCCACTGACGGTAATCCAATTGGCTGTCGGAATGCTGCAGACCGATGTCGGGCTCAGCGAGGCCAGCCGCCGTTCCGTCGCACGCATCGGTAGGGCGGCGCGAGACATGGAGGAACTCACCAGTGCGTTCCTACTGCTTGCACGCGAGTCCCAGACCGGTTTGCCGGTCGAGACCGTCTGTATCAACGACGTCCTAGCCGAAGAGCTTGATCGAGCACGTCTCATCGCCGCGGGGAAACCAGTAGAAGCGAGTCTCTGCGCGACACACAAGCTGCTTGTCGCGGCGCCGGAGAAGGTACTGCCGGTGCTGCTGGGCAACGTGTTACGTAACGCGTTCTCCTATACCGATGCCGGCGCGGTGACGGTGGCGGTGAGTGCTGAATCGGTCGTGATTCGCGACACCGGCGTCGGCATGGCACCAGAGCAGATCGATGCAATGTACCAACCGTTCGTTCGCGGCGATGTCGCGCGACGCGGCGGGCATGGCGTCGGTCTCACTATCGTACGACGGCTGTCCGACCGCTTTGGTTGGCCGGTCATGATCGAGAGCAGTCCGGGAGTGGGCACGCGCGTCGAGATCCGTTTTCCGAGTGCACGCAGCGAGTTGTCGGATAGAGATGCCGTGATATGAGAGCTCATTCCTTGACGCAGCGGTGGGGGCTTTTTGCGGCGACGGTTTTCGTGCTGATCGCTCTCATGCTGGCCAATTTGCAGGCCGGTCCAGTCGCCGAGCACGGGGTTATCATCCGCTATGCGTTCTGGATGGTCACCGCAGCCGCAACTTTCCTTTCATGGTGGTTCAGTCAATGGCTGGTTGTTTCCGGGCGCGAGCGACTAAGTCGCGCGCTACTTCTGATCTCGAGCATGGTTGCTACCATGTTGTTCGTGCCGGCATCGCTGGCGATCGACCTGCTGTTCGGGATGCCTGATACGGATACCGCATGGTTCTTTGTAATCATCGAGGAGTGGTTGGTCAGCGCGTTACCTGTTTTTTCAAGCTGCCTCATTGCGAGTCTGCCTGCCTGGTTATCGACAGCGGCGCTATCGGAGAGCATCGAGACGCCGAGTCACAAGCCCGAGCATTTGGCCGAAGCTGCGGCAGCAGCAGACCCTGAGATCCCAAAGGATTCGTCGGACGATCGTGCCGATCGTTTGCTACCGCTCGTGATCCGTGGCGGGGTGCTTCGCGTGACCGCCGATCTGCAGTACGTTCACATTCTAAGTCCGGAAGGTGTGACCACAGTGCCCGGTCCGATGCGCCGGGTCACCGATCGATTATCGGATGAGGGGATGGAAGTGCGACGCGGCGAATGGGTCGCCGACCGGCATGTCAAGCAAGCCAAGTGCGTCCGCGGTCGCTGGGTAATTCTCTTGAAAGACGGGCAACAGGTCGCTGTGAGTCGACGACGACTCGCTGATGTCAAAAATCGCTGGGGTTCGACGCGTTACGCTTGAGCAGTTCGAGTCGCGCGGCAGGAAGAGACGCGTAACAATAAGAAATGGTTGGATCACGTGGGTTTCATTGGCTCGTCGCTCCGTGGACTGCAGCGCGACATCTTGTGATGCTCGATGCTACGCGATAGCCTTCGGAAATTCGCTGCGATGCGGCCAGGGTTTCAATGAGTGGGGATCCAATCCAGAGTATCGCTTTAGGAGTAGTCGGGTCTGCACCAAGGCAGCCATGCGCTCAGTTCCGTAACTGACCGTCGTTGCAGCCGAGAAAGATCATCGGAGTAGAGCCGGCTCCGCTTGTCTGAACACGCCGTGAGCTGATGTAGGTGGATCGGCTGCGGTTGGTGTTTGGCTGTTCGGTCTTTGTCTATCAGCCCCCCCGCAGGGACCGCCGGAGGCCCCCCGGTTGGGACCTGTACCCAGGTTT
>CAZPJE010000101.1:0-3031 GCA_964586725.1 uncultured Steroidobacteraceae bacterium
AGGCGATGTCATTACCGGTCCATGAAAGCCAACCCGCTGCCGAGCTGATTAGGATGAACGCACCGAAGCCGATGCGGTACCAGCCGAAGGCGCTAAAATCGTGGGTGGAGACATATCGAATGAGCCAGCGTATGCAGACCAACGCACTGAAGAATGCGAACAGGGTCCCGGTTAGGAACACCGGCACATCGCCGACACCCAGAGCATGCCGTTGTTGCCAGAGCGAGTAGCTGCCAGCCGCGAACAGTGTTGGGATGCCGAGGTAGAAGCTAAATTCAGTCGCCACGGACCGCGGCAGGCCGAACAGCATCGAGCCGATGATCGTCGCGCCGGAGCGGCTGGTGCCAGGCACCAGCGCCGCGCACTGGGCGAGGCCGATGCGCAGTGCATCCAAGGCGGTCAGGTCGTCGATGGTCTGGACTCGCCTCAAAACGACTTTCGAGTCTTTGACCGCGTTACGACGCTCGACCCACAGAATTACCACGCCGCCGAGCACGAAGGCGACGGCCACTACGGTGGGATGGAAAAGCCGCGCCTTGATGAACGACCCAAGCAACAGACCCATCGCGGCTGCCGGAAGAAACGCGAGCAACAGGTTGAAGGCAAACCGTCGTCGCGCCGGATCTGTCGCGAATTCGGTCACGGTCGCCGCAAGTCGCTCTCGGTAATGCCAGACGACGGCGAGCATGGCGCCGGACTGGATGGTGATCTCAAACACTTTCGCGGCGTGGGTGTCGAAGCGCAAGAGCGACGACGCCAGGATTAAATGACCGGTAGACGAGATAGGAAGGAATTCCGTGAGGCCTTCGACGATGCCGAGAACCGCGGCCTTAACTAATAGTGAAATGTCCATGTCCACGGCAGTGGGTCGTCCTCAATGGTGGAGCGGAGAAACCCGCTTCGTGCAAAGCGACAGTGAGATTGGATCCCACTGAAAAAGCGCGAACCGCACGGCGCAGTAACGCGGCAGTTGAGGCGTCATCCATGCGCGCGCCGTTTGACCGACCCCAGAATCACGTCGATCACCATCAGCGCAGCACCGATCGAGATGCCAATGTCGGCGGCGTTGAACGCAGGAAAGTGGGCAGCACCCCAATGGAAGTCAATCCAGTCGACAACTGCGCCGCGCACGATGCGGTCGAAGGCGTTGCCCAGGGCACCCCCCAGGATCAATCCGAAGCTCAAGCGCTCGATGACCGACGTGTCCGCGCGCCGGATCATGAACGTGAGGAACACCGATGCGGCCAGTGCCACGGCAATGAAGAATCCGCGTTGCCAGCCGTCTGCATCGTGCAGGAAGCTGAATGCGGCGCCCCTGTTCAGCACATGCACGATGTTCAGGACGGAAAGCCAGACCCGCTGTTCGCCCAGCTCGAGCAGCGCGACGATTGTGGACTTGGTGGCGATGTCGGCGACCAGCACAAATGCGGCAAGACCGAACGCATGGCGGACGCTGCGGTCAGTCGGCATTGCGCGTCGGCTCGCTCGCGGTGCGGCCACCCAGGAGCCGCAGTCCGTTGGCTACGACGACTAGGCTGGCGCCCATGTCGGCCAGAATGGCCAGCCACAGGCTGGCATGCCCGGTGAAGGCCAGCACCATGAAGATGGCCTTGGTGCCGATTGCGAAAGCGATGTTGGTCTTTAGAATGCCGCCGACGCGGCGCGACAGGGCGATGAATTCGGGCAGCTTGCGAAGGTCGTCCTGCATCAACGCCACGTCGGCGGTTTCGATGGCCGTGTCGGTACCCGCGGCTCCCATGGCGAACCCGATGTTGGCTTTGGCCAGCGCCGGGGCGTCGTTGACGCCATCGCCCACCATGCCGACCGGTCCCAACGCTGCCAGCTTCCCGATGGCCTCGAGCTTGTCCTGGGGAAGCAGATCGCCGCGTGCGTCGGTGATGCCGACCTGGGCCGCGACGGCAGCAGCCGTCCTGCCGTTGTCACCCGTCAACATCACCGGCTCCACGCCGAGCAGCTTCAGCGCAGCCACAGCCTCCTTGCTGCTGTCGCGCACCGTGTCCGCCACGGCCAGCACGGCCAGCGCGACCTTGTCCGTCGCGAGCACCACCGCCGTCTTCGCCTGAGCTTCCAAGCTCTCGAGGTGAGCGCGGACAGGTTCCGACACCACGCCCAACTCGGTGGCCAGCCGCTGATTACCGATGTAATAGGTCTGGCCGTCGATGTCGCCTCTGACGCCACGGCCCGCCAGCGCCTCGAAGCGCTGAACGGTGGCGTGCGGCATGTCTCCATGGGCATTGACGATGGCGGTCGCCACCGGGTGTTCCGAGAGCGCGTCCAGGCTGGCAGCTAGGCGCAGCACCTCCGCATGCGGCATGTCACCCAGGGGGATCGTGTCTGTCATCGCGGGACGCCCGTGTGTCAGGGTGCCGGTCTTGTCCAGGGCCACCGCGCGCAGCAGACGCCCTTGCTCAAGGTACAGCCCGCCCTTGACCAGGATGCCCCTGCGCGCAGCGGCGGCAAGGCCGCTGACGACGGTGACCGGTGTGGAAATCACCAAGGCACATGGGCAGGCGATGACGAGCAGCACGAGCGCCTTGTAGGCCCAGTCGAACCAAACGCCGCCGAAGAACAACGGCGGAATCACGGCGATGAAGATGGCCAGCGCAAAGACCGCCGGTGTGTAGACGCTTGCGAAGCGGTCGACGAAACGCTGCGTTGGCGCCCGCTGCCCCTGCGCCTCCTGCACGGAGCGGGCGATGCGGTCGAGCGTCGTGTTGCCCTTGCGCGACCGCACCTCGAACTCCAAGGTTCCGCGGTCATTGATCGTGCCGGCAAACACCGTGTCGCCCGGGTTCTTCTCGACCGGCATGCTCTCGCCAGTGATCGGCGCCTGATTGACGGCCGAGGCTCCGGAGACGACGAGGCCGTCGAGGGCGATGCGTTCGCCAGGCCGCACGCGCACCACCGCGCCCAGGGCGACCGTCTCTGCCTTGACCTCCTGCCAGCGGCCGTCGGGCTGCTTGACCAGCGCCGTCTCGGGTGCCAGATCCATCAGCTTGCGGATGGCGTT
>CAZPJE010000102.1:0-23028 GCA_964586725.1 uncultured Steroidobacteraceae bacterium
CCGGTCCTGTAGAAACCCTCGTCGTCGAAGAGGTCGCGGTTGGCGTCCGGATTCGACAGATACCCCGGCGTGATCATCGGGCCGCGCATCCGCACTTCATGGCGCGGGCCGATGGGCACGAGCTTGACCGTCAGCCCCGGCATCGGCAATCCGATGCCGACTTCTTCGGTCGGGAAGTAGATCGACATGCATCCCGACGACGTTTCGGTCGCGCCGTAACCCGTCGTGAAGAAGATCCGCTCACCGATGGTGTCGACCGCGAGTTGCTGAAAGCGGTCGTACAGCGCCTGCGGCAGGCCGGCACCCCCGTACAGCGCGAGCCGCAGATTCTGGAAGAAACGCTGCCGCAAGCCAGCATCGCGTTCGAGCGCGTCGACGAGCATCGCGTAACCGAAAGGCACGTTGATGTAGAACTTCGGCGCGACTTCCGCGAGGTTGCGCAGCGATTCGTCGAACTGGCCGGGCATGGGCCGCCCGCCATCGATGTAGAGCGTGCCGCCGCTCACCAGCGTGCCGAACTTGGTGAACGCGCCGGAGACATGGTTCCACGGCAGCCAGTCGAGCATGACGTCGCTCCAGCCCGCGGTCTCGCCCAGCACCTGCTGCCCCTGCGCCAGGTTCGACGTGATCATGCGCTGCGTCTGGATCACCGCCTTCGGCAGGCTGGTCGAGCCGGACGTCAGCATGTAGGCCGTGGGCGCGTCGGGGTCGATCGATCCGATCGATGCGGCCACCTGCGCGCTGGGCTGCGTTGCGAGCACGTCGCGGTAGGCGGTTGCCGGGCGGGCCAGCGTGCCGGGCTCATCCGTCACGATGATGGCGTCGCCAAAGTCGACGGTCTCGAGCGCGCGCTTGTAGGTCGCCGCCGTCTCGGCAAACACGACCGCAGGCTTGACGAGGCCGGCGACATGCCTGAGCCGGCCGAAGTCGCCCGGCATCAGCGAATACATCACGCTCGTCGGGCAGACCGGGATGCGGGCAGCCATGGCGCCGTACTTGATGCAGGCGTGGGCGATGGAATTGCCCGACAGCACCAGCACCGAACGATCCGCGGCGATTCGCTGTGACAGCAACCATTGCGCAATGGCATCCGCGTCGCGCTTGGTGTCGAGGTAGGTGTGCTGTCGCCACGGGCCGCCGCGACTCTCGCGCTCGGCCAGATACACCCGCTGCGGATGCGCCATGGCACGCTCGCCCAACACGGCTGGCAGGTTCGGCACATAGGGCGCAAGTTCCAGCTCGGGCGTGATCACGATGCTGCCATCGGCGCGCCGCGACTCGCGCATCCGCGCGGACGGGAAGAATGTCTGGCGGAAAGAGGCGGGCTTGTTCATGCGTTGGCGCTGCCTTGACGCGACCGGTCGCCGCTGGGTTTCGGGGCTCGCAATCGAGTCGAGTTTGGCGGCGAGCAGCGCTGTGCCGCAAGTGGCAAACCGCTTGCTGCGGTGCATAGAACGAACCCCGTCAGGTTCCACTAGTGACAGCGATGCGCGGCTAGGCCAGCTATGCTGGCTCTATCGCACACGATGCGGGGCGAGTGAGGACACCATGCGCCGACGCGATGCACTGAAGACACTGGGCGCGCTGGGGCTCGGCGCTGCTGGGTCGGCGGCTCTGCCCGGTTGGGCGCAGGCGGCCGGCAAGCGCTACGACGTCGCGATCATCGGCGCCGGCTTGTCCGGACTCTATGCGGCGCAGCTGCTCGAGGAAGCCGGCGCGAAGGTCGTCGTGCTCGAGGCGGGTGCTCGCGTCGGTGGCTGCCTGCACACGATCGACATCGAGGGGGAGGACCGGGAGACCGGCGCCACTGGGATTGGTCCGACCCATGCGCGGGTGCGCGAACTGGTGCGCAAGCTCGACATCCCGACTGAACCGGTCGGCAACTCGTTGCCGATGATCTATGCGATCAATGGCGGGCTCGTGCGCAAGGAGGCGTGGGCAAGCTCGCCGTTGAACCGCACGGTCGGCGAAGAGCGCGAGATCCTGCCGTCGCGGCTCGACGTTTACTACCTCGACAAGTTCCTGCCGTTCAAGGGCGTTGCGGACTGGCTGTCGCCCGAGTATGCCCCGCTCGATGTCTCGCTCGGCCAGTTCCTGCGCGAGCGGGGTCTTTCAGATGAGGCGCTGCGGCTCGTCAACGTCGCGATGAACGCCACCGACATCTGGGACGTATCCGCGTTGCCGCTGCTGCGCGACCAGGCGAAGTGGCGCGAGATCGGTTATCGCGACGCAAAGAACGAGGACCTGTACAGCGGCAAGCAATACGAGCCGATACGCTGCGTCGGCGGCAACCAGCGGTTGCCGAACACGATCGCCGCGCGACTGGCGGGTCCCGTGCTGCTGAACCGCTCGGTCGTTGCCGTGCACCACGATGCACGTTCCGTGCGCATCGACTGCCTCGATGGCACGCGCGTCGAGGCGGGCCACGCGATCCTCGCCGTGCCGCTGCTGCCGCTGCGGGCAGTCGATTTCTTCCCGGCGCTGCCGCCAGACAAAGCGGGCCTGATCCGCGAGGCCAACTACGCCGGCAACACGCAGTTCGATTTCATCGTGCGCAAACGCTGGTGGGAGAGCGACGGCCTGCCAGCGAGCCTGTGGACCGATACGGCCATCGAGCGGCTGTTCGTGACCCGCAACTATCGCAACGACGGCCACATGGCGAAGGTCTGGCTCAATGGCGATGGCGCGCGTCGCATCGAGATGCTGGAGCCTGCCGACCAGGTCCGCTTCGTGCAGGGCGAGATCGAACGCTGGCGGCCGGCCGCGCGCGGCGCGCTGCAGTTCGCGCATCGCCAGTCGTGGACGACCGATCCACGCTTCCAGGGCGAGAAGTTCTTTTTCTGCCCGGGGCAGGTGCATCGTTACTTCCCGACCATGGGCACGCCCGTCGGGCGGCTGCACTTCGCCGGCGCACAGCACCGCAACGTCGATCAGGGCATGGAAGCGGCTGCCCAGTCCGGCGAGCGCGCCGCGCTCGAAATCCTGGCGGCCTGACCCATGCGCCGCACCGGGGCTGCACTGCTCTGCGCGATGTTGCTGCTGGCGACGCCGCCGGGCCGGACCGCATCGGCAGCGCCGCTAGCGGCGGAGGTCCGCGCGTACGCCGCCACCGCGTTGGGGCAGGTTCACTACCGGCGTCTCGCGCCGGGCGAGCCGTCGCGGTCTGTCCCGATACTGCTGATCCACCAGACGCCGTGGTACTCGCTCGAGTACGCCCACGCGATGCCGCTGCTCGCGGCGGCGGGTTACACCGTGATCGCGCCGGATACGCCAGGCTTCGGTTTCTCGCCGGCGCCGGTCGGGCAGCCTGACTTGCCGGCCTATGCGGATGCGCTCGTGCAGGTGCTGGATGCCGCAGGCATCGAGCGCGCCGTCGTCGTCGGGCATCACACCGGTGCGGGGTTGGCAGCGCTGCTCGCTGCGCGGCACCCGGGCCGCGCGCAGTGCGTCGTGCTGCACGGCATGCCGCTCTACACCGACGCCGAGCGCAGCGAGAAACTCGCGGGTATGGCGGCGCAGGCCGATCCACCGCTGAGCGCCGACGGCGCGCACCTGAGTCGCCACTTCGCGGCGATCCGCGAGCGCATCATGCGTGGCGAAGGTTCGCTCGAGGGCGTCCAGGCCTCGACGGTGTCGTGGCTGATCGCCGCCGATCGCGGCATGCGCGCCTATCGCTCGCTGTTCGAGTTTGCTTCGATGGAAACCGCGCTGCGCGCGATACGGGCGCCGACGCTGCTGGTGGTCGATCGCGACGACCGGCTGCTCGAGGCCACCCGCCGCGCCAGTCGCCTGCAGTCCGCATTCAGATATGAGGAGCTGGCCGGCGGCGGATCGCATGTGATCTTCGACCGGCCGCAGGAATGGACGACGATGCTGCGATCATTCGTCGAGCAGCAGTGCGGCGAACCGCGTCGTTTTGGCGAAAAGCCGCGTTGAGCGAGGCGTTTCGGGCGATATCCACTCGGATCGCGTTGAAAAGAAGCGGAATTGGTGATTGCTGCCCGCGAGCCACACCTAGACTCGGAGTCCGGTTCCGGAGTTCCGATCCATGCAGCATCCCAGCGCCCCGACCTTCGGCACGCCGCGGCTGCGCGGCGAATATGGCGCTGCGCGCGCCGACTACACGGTCGACCAGCATTACGCGCGCTACACCGCGGATGAGCATCGCGTCTGGGCGGAACTGCTGGCGCGTCAAACCGCGCTGGTGGCGGGACGCGCCGTGCCCGAGTTCCTGTCGGGCGTCGCAGCGCTGGGACTGGATGCGCGCATCCCGCGACTCGAGCAGGTGTCCGAGCGGCTGCGCCGACTCACGGGCTGGCAACTCGTCGGCGTACCAGGCCTGATTCCGGAGGGCGAGTTCTTCGCGCACCTGGGGCAGCGGCGTTTCCCGGTCACGGTGTGGATCCGGCGTCGCGACGAGTTCGACTATCTCGTCGAGCCGGATTTGTTCCACGACTTCTTCGGCCACGTGCCGCTGCTCTGCGATCCGACCTACGCCGATTTCATCGAGCTCTATGGTCGGGCCGGCCCGCGCGCGATCGAGCACGGCGGCCTTGGGATGCTCGCGCGCCTGTACTGGTACAGCGTCGAATTCGGCTTGATGGAGACGCCGTTGGGGCTGCGCACTTATGGTGCCGGGATTCTCTCGTCATTCGCCGAGACCCGCTACGCGATCGAGAGTCCGCAGCCGTTGCGGATTCGCTTGGACCTGACCCGGGTGCTGCGCACCGATTACCGGATCGATGACTTCCAGCGCAACTACTTCGTGATCCGCAGCTTTCGCGAACTGATCGACAGCGCGGTGCAGACCGATTTCCTGCCGCTGTACTCGCGCCATCGCGATGAACCGGGCATTCCCGTGGGCACGACCTGCGAAAGCGATGCGCTGCTCGGGCCGGCGCCCTAGGGTTTGCGGAAATCCCAGTCAGTGGCCGCAGCGAGCCACGCGAAGCTCGCATAGACCGCGACGTTCTGGCGGAATTGCGACGGCACGATCTTCTCGAACGTGTCGTCGGGCGTGTGGTGATAGTCGAAGTAGTCCGTCCCGTCCTGCTGCGGGCCGGCGATAGGCACGCCGGCGCGACGCAACGGACCCAGGTCCGGCCCGCCAGTCGAGTCGTTGTGGCCGGGGCCGACGCCGAGCGGCTGCACCGCGCGTTGCAGCGCGCGCGCATACGGCAGCGCGGCCGCGCTGACCCGCGTGTCGAAGCGCCAGATCGGGCCCGCGCCGAAATCGCTTTCGGCGGCGATCACATGGTTGACCAGGTCGTCGGCATGGCGGCTGGCGTAGGCCTCGGCGCCGAACAGGCCAACTTCTTCCGACCCGTACAGCACGACGCGAATCGTGCGCTCCGGTCGCTCGCCGCGCTCCATGATCAGCTTCGCGGCGCCGACGACGATGCCGCAGCCCGCCGCATCGTCGAGCGCGCCGGGGCTCGAGTCCCAGCTGTCGAGGTGGCAGCCGATCAGCACGATCTGCTGTGGCTGGCTGCGGCCGCGGATCTCGGCGATCACGTTGCCCGACGGCACGCTGGGGCTCATCTCGACGCGGATCGTCAGCTTGACGCTCACGGGGCCGCGTTGCACCAGGCGCGCGAGCTGGTCGGCGTCGGGCGGCGACAGCGCCGCGCCCGGTCCTGCACCGCCGACGCTCGGGCGCTGCATCATGCCGGTGTGCGCGAAGCGGCGATGCTGCGTGCCGACCGAGCGGATCAGGCAGGCGAGGCCGCCCTTGTCGACTGCGTACTTCGTGCAGGAGCGGCGCTTCGCGACACCGACGCCGTAGCCCGAGCCGTCCTGCGTGCGGGTGGTGGGCTCGTCGAGGAAGACGATGCGGCCCTGCACGTCAGCCGCAGGCGCGGCATCGAGAGCTTCGAGTGATGTATAGCGCACGATCTGCGCGGTAATGCCTTCGGCGGGCGTCGCTGTCGAGCCGCCGAGCGCCGTGATGACGAGCTTCTGCGGCGACGGCGCGACGACTTCCGCGCTCTCCGCGATGCGCGCCCAGTACGGCACCGGGAACTCTTCGCTGCGGACGTTCTCGAAGCCCATCGCCGTGAGCCGCCGGATCGCCCAGGCGCGGGCGCGCGCCTCGGCTTCGGACCCGGCGAGACGCGGACCGACTTCGGTCGTCAGGTCCTCGACGAATTTCAGTCCCGCGGTATCGCGCAGTCCCGCCTGCTGCAGCGCCGTGACGGCTGACTCGAGCGCGGGCGACAGGGGTGCTGTCTGTGGTGGTTGCGGTGTTGGCTGGGTCTGCGCGTGGGCCAGCGGCCCGGTGGCGGCGGCAGCGCCCACGCTCAACAAGGTCGCGATCAGCAATCGATTCATGGCAGGCTCTGCTACGTTCGGCCGAGGACGGGTCCGGGAGCTTCGATGATGACGAGGTCCGGCGTCCCGATGCCAACTTATCGACGCTGGGAGATCACGCCATGGCCACACTGACCCGCCGATCCTTCCTGCAGGTGTCCTCGCTGGCCGGTGGCGGCCTGCTGCTCGCGGCGCACTTCGACAGCGATTTCGCAGCGGCGGCCGATGGCGCGGCGCCGGATCCGGCGGCGCTGAACGCCTACGTGCGCATCGACGCCAGCGGCATCGTGACGATCGTCGCGAAGAATCCGGAGGTCGGCCAGGGCGCGAAGACCATGCTGCCGATGCTGATCGCCGAGGAGCTCGACGTTGCCTGGGCAGACGTGCGGATCGAGCAGGCAGATTCGAACCCGGCGGTCTACGGTCGCCAGTTCGCCGGTGGCAGCCGCTCGACGCCGGATCACTGGGATCATCATCGGCAGGTCGGGGCGGCAGCGCGGCAGATGCTCGTGGCCGCCGCAGCGACGCAGCTCGGGGTGCCGGTCGCTGACCTCGGCACGCGCGACGGCCGCGTACTGCACGCAGCGTCCGGGCGCTCACTCGGTTACGGCGAACTCGCCGCGCGCGCTGCGACCCTGACGCCGCCCGATCTCAAGAGCGTGCCGCTGAAGGCCGCCGCCGACTACCGGATCATCGGCCAGTCGCTGCCGAACGTCGACACGCCGCGCATCGTCGCCGGCGAGCCGTTGTACGGCATCGATGTGAAGCTGCCCGGCATGCTGAATGCCGTGTTCGAGAAGTGCCCGGTGTTCGCGGGCAAGGTCAAGTCGGCAAACCTCGATGTCGTGCGCAGCCTGCCCGGCGTGCGGCACGCCTTCGTCGTCGAGGGCGGCACGGCCCTCAATGGCCTGCTTGGCGGCGTCGCGATCGTCGCGGATACCTGGTGGGCCGCGCAGTCGGCGCGGCGCCGTCTGGTCGTCGAGTGGGACGAAGGCGCGACGGTATCCCAGGGCAGCGCGGGTTTCGCGGCGGCGGCCGAAGCGGCGGCGCGCGAGCCGGCGCAGCGCAGGTTGCGGGGCGATGGCGATGTCGATGCAGCGCTGCGCAGTGCCGCGAAGGTCGTCACCGCGAACTACAGCTACCCCTTCCTCGCGCATGCGACGCTCGAGCCACAGAACTGCACGGCCTGGTTCCGAGACGGTCGCTGCGAGTTCTGGGCGCCGTCGCAGAATCCGCAACCGGGTCGCGAACTCGTCGCACGCACGCTGGGTATCCCGGAAAGCGCGATCACGATCCACCTGACCCGGATCGGTGGCGGCTTCGGTCGCCGCTTGATGAACGACTACATGGCCGAAGCGGCGTGGATCTCGCGCGAAGTCGGCGCGCCGGTCAAGTTGCTGTGGACGCGCGAAGACGACACGCGCCACGACTTCTACCGGCCCGCGGGTTTTCACTTCTTTCGCGGCGGGCTGGACAAGGCCGGGCGCGTCGTGGCCTGGCGCGATCACTTCGTCTCGTTCGGCGAGGGTGAGCGGTTCGCCTCCAGCGCCGGCATCAGCGGCAGCGAGTTCCCGGCGCGCTTCATCCCGAATTTCGTGCTCGAGTCGTCGGTGATGCCGCTCGGCGTGCCGACCGGGCCGCTGCGCGCGCCGGGCAGCAACGCGCTGTCGTTCGTCATGCAGTCCTTCATCGATGAACTGGCGCACGCGGCGGGTCGCGATCCGCTGCAATTCCGGCTCGACCTGCTCGGCGATCGTGGCGTCGTGCAGAACGCCGATGGCAGCGATCGCTACGATGCGGCGCGGATGCGCGGGGTACTCGAGGCCGTTCGCGACCGATCGGGCTGGGGCAAGCGGCGATTGCCGCGCGGCACGGGCCTGGGCGTGGGCTTTCACTACAGCCACCTCGGCTATTTCGCGACCGTCGCAGAAGTCGCGGTCGACCGCGAGCGCAAGCTCGTCGTCAACCGCTGCTGGTGCGTCGGCGACGTCGGGCGCCAGATCATCAACCCGGGCGGTGCCGAGCAGCAGGTCGCCGGGTCGGTGCTCGATGCCTTGGGCGAGACGCTCGCGCAGCAGGTCGTCATCGAACGCGGCCGCGCCGTGCAGGGCAACTTCGACGACTTCCCGCTGCTGCGCCTGACGCAGGCGCCGCCGGTCGAGGTCTCCTGGGTGCTGAGCGATCATCCGCCGACGGGCATCGGCGAGCCGGCGCTGCCGCCCAGCGTGCCGGCCATCACCAATGCCGTGTTCGCCGCGACCGGCGTGCGCGTCAGGTCTTTGCCGCTGACGCTGCACGGCTTTCAAGTCTAGAGCCCCTCGGCCTCCCGTCGCCCGCTGCATGGTCAGGCCGGACGGCGCTTTGCGTCGTCTGGCCGGGTCTTTGCGCGCTGGCAAAGCGCTGCTGCTTCCCATCCGCGGCGGCGGGCCGCATCATTCCAGCCAATGACTTCTGTGGAGAATCCAGGATGAATCTCTCGGTGCTGCTCTGGGGCATCCCGCAGGCGATGCGGGCCGCTGCGCGCGTTTATCCCGAATACGCCGCGCGCCTCAAGGAACGCAACGTCATCGCGCAATTCCGCTTGCGCGACAAACCCGAGGGTCGCTGGATCCAGCTCGACGGCGGCAAGGTACGCACCGGCAAGGGCCTGCACGACAAGCCGGACCTGACGATCCATTTCAAGAACAAGGACATCGCCAAGAGCTTCCTGACGCCGCCGTTCGACATGCTCGAGCGCATCGACGCGGCGAAGAACTTCAAGATCGGGCTCGACGGTCCGGACGACCTCGCGGTCTGGTTCATGCAGACGCTCGCCCGTCTCGAGACGGTGACCTGGAAGTCCGGCACCGACATGGGCGATGGCGTCACGCGCTACACCAACGGCACCAACAGCGGCCCGATCTTCGTCTACGTCAAGGATGGGAAGATCCTGCGCACGACGCCGATCGACTTCGACGACGAAGACGCGGCTTCGTGGGAGATCACCGCGCGCGGCAAGACCTTCAAACCCAAGCGCCGCACCACCGTCGCGACGCATGCGATCTGCCTGAAGTCGATGGTGTATTCGAAGAGCCGCATCCAGTACCCGATGAAGCGCGTCGATTTCGACCCCGATGGCGAGCGCAACATCCAGAACCGCGGCAAGTCCAAGTTCGTCCGCATCAGCTGGGATGAAGCGACTGACATCGTCGTCAAGGAGATCAAGCGCGCCAAGGCCGTGGGACCGGGCGCGATCTGTGTCGCGAACGGTTCGCACCACCAGTGGGGCAACCTCGGGCACTACCTCAGCGCCTTCAACCGCTTCTGGAACCTGATCGGCGTCACGAAGCTCGTGCATACGCCGGACAGCTGGGAAGGCTGGTTCTGGGGCGCGATGCACCACTGGGGCAACAGCCTGCGCCTCGGCTGCCCCGAGTTCTACGGCACGGTCGAGGATTGCCTGAAGGAAGCCGAGATGATCGTGTTCTGGTCCAGCGACCCGGACGCGACCTACGGTTTCGATGGCACCGAGCGCCGAGAGTGGGCCAAGCAGCTCGGGATCAAGATGGTGCACATCGATCCCTACATGAACCACACGGCGGCGCACCTCGGCGGCAAGTGGATTTCGCCGAAGCCGGGCACGGACCCCGCGTTCGCGCAGGCGCTGTGCCATGTCTGGATCACCGAAGGCCTGTACGACAAGAAGTTCATCGCGGAGCGCACGACTGGCTTCGATGTCTGGAAGGCCTACATCCTCGGTGAGTCCGATGGCGTGGCGAAGACGCCGGAGTGGCAGGAAAAGGAAACCGGCGTGCCGGCGCGCGATGTGCGCGCGCTCGCGCGCGAGTGGGGCACGAAGCGCACCTATCTGGGTGCCGGCGGCTGGGGCGTGGGCCTGGGTGGCGCGGGCCGCGGCCCGATGGGCATCCAGTGGGCGCGCATGATGACGATCCTCGGCGCGATGCAGGGTTATGGCCGCCCGGGTTCGAACTTCGGCAACCTGCAGTTCGGCGCACCGCTCGATTTCAATTTCTATTTCCCGGGTTACGGCGAAGGCAGTTTCTCCGGCGAAATGATGGCGAGCGCGAATTCCGCGAACAACTACCAGCGCATGCCGCACATCGTGACGATGAGTTCGGTGCGGCAGGCGATCCCGCGCATGTGGTTCCCGGAGGCCATCACGCAGGGCAAGGCGATGGGTTACCTGACCGACGTCGCGTCGATCCAGGGCCAGTTCTTCCCGTTCGGCTATCCGTCGCCGGGCCACGTGCGCGTCGAAATGCTCTACAAGTACGGCAGCTCGTCGCTCGGCACGCAGGTCGGCTCGAATCGCTGGATCAAGGCCTACCAGCACGAGAGCCTGAAGTTCGTCGTGAACCAGTCGGTCTGGTGGGAAGGCGAGACGCCGTTCGCCGACATCGTGCTGCCTGCCTGCACCGTGTTCGAGCGTTGGGACATCGGCGAGTGGTACAACGTCGGCGCGGGCTACGTGCACCACATGTACTCGATGAACAACCACCGCGTTATCGCCCTGCAGCACAAGGCGATCGAACCGCTGGGCGAGTCGAAGTCCGATTACGACATCTTCCTGTCGATCGCCGAGAAGCTCGGCATGGGTTCGCTGTACTCGGAAGGCGGCACCTCCGAGTTCGACTGGTGCAAGCGCGTGTTCGACTCCTCGGATATGGCCAAGCACATCACCTGGCGGCAGTTCCTGAAGAAGGGCTACTACGTCGTGCCGGCGGATCCTGAACCCGCGCGAGCGCCGACGGCGAACCGCTGGTTCTATGAAGGCCGCAAGAAGGACACGCCCGAGCCGTATCCGCTGCCGTCCGATTACGTCAGCGGCTTTGGCGAGGGCTTGCAGACCCCGTCCGGCAAGTTCGAGTTCGTGGCGACCACGCTGAAACGCATCGACGACCCGGATCGCCCGCCGCTGAACCAGTACATGCCGGTGTACGAGGACAAGCAGCGCGAGCCCGAGCTTGCCGATTTCCCGCTGCAGTTGCTGTCGCCGCACTCGCGCTATCCGTTCCATCTGATGGGCGACGACGAGGGCAGCAGCCTGCGCGACATCCGCGAACACCGCGTCTTCAAGGACGGGCACTACTACCTGGTGGCGCGCATCAGTCGCGAAGACGCGGCCGCGCGCGGCATCCAGGACGACGACCTGATCCGGCTGTTCAATCATCGCGGTTCGGTGGTATGCGCTGCGCAGGTCACGGACCGGCTGCGCAAGGGCGTGGTGTCCGCGTCGACCGCGTCAGCCGAGTACCGGCCCGCGGGCGAGCCCGGCAAGTCGACCGACCTCGGCGGTTGCATCAACATGCTGAACCCGAGCAAGGCGATCGCGAAGAAGACGCACGGCATCCGACCCAACACGACGCTGATCCAGATCGAGAAATGGACCGGCGTCGACACCTGGCGCCCGGCGGAGACGGCCTGATGAGCAAGAAGTGGAACATGGTCGTCGACGTCGACAAGTGCGACAACTGTCGCGTCTGCTTCATCGCGGTCAAGGACGAGCACAACGGCAACGATTTCCCGGGCTATGCGGCGGCGCAACCGCCCCAGGGACACAAGTGGCTCGACATCGTGCGCAAGGAGCGCGGTGCGTACCCGCTCGTCGAAGCGCACTTCATGCCCGTGATGTGCAATCACTGCGACGATGCGCCGTGCATGAAGGCGGCGAAGAACGACGCCGTGCGCAAGCGGCTCGATGGCATCGTGATCATCGATCCGGACAAGTCGCGCGGCCAGAAGCAGATCGTCGACGCCTGTCCGTATGGCGCGATTTCCTGGAACGAGGAGAAGCAGCTGCCGCAGCACTGGATCTTCGATGCCCACCTGCTCGATGCGGGCTGGACCAAGACGCGTGCTGAGCAGGCCTGTCCGACCGGCGCGTTCGAGGGCATGAAGGTGTCCGATGAAGAGATGCAGCGCATCGCGACCGAGCAGGGCCTCGAAGTGTTGCAGCCAGAACTCGGCACGAAGCCGCGCGTCTACTACAAGAACCTGCACCTGATGACGAAGTGCTTCGTCGGTGGTTCGGTCGTGCACCATGTCGGCGGCATCGAAGAATGTGCCGCCGGCGCGGAAGTGATCCTGACCCGCGCAGGTCGGGAAGTCGGCCGCGCAACGACCGACACTTTCGGCGAGTTCAAGATCGACCGGCTCGAGCCGGGCAGCGGTCAGTATGAGCTCGAAGTGCGCGGTGCCTCAGGGCGCTGCACCCGGACGTTCGAACTCGCCGCGGACAGCCCCTACCTCGGTGTGCTGACGCTGACGCCCGCAGGCTGAGGCCGGCGCCGGCCCCGCATGCGGCGCTGGCTCGTCAAGCTGCACCTGTGGAGCGGGCTCGCGGCCGGCGTGCTGCTCGTGCTGCTCGGGCTGACGGGCAGCGTGCTGGTGTTCCGCCCCGAGCTCGAGCAGTACATCACGCGCGACTGGCGACAGGTTGAGCCCGCCGAGGCGCGACTTCCGGTCGATCGCTGGATCGAGCTCGCGCTGCAGGCCGTACCAGGCAAGGTCCTGACACGGGTCGTGCTCCCCGGTAATGACAGCGATGCGCCCATCGTCGTGGTGCAGACGGCCGGCGCGCGCAACCTCGAAGAGGCCGCGCTGGTCCAGGTGTTCGTCGATCCCTACCGCGGCGTCGTGCTCGGCGTCCGCGATGCGAGCTCGGGTTTCGTCGACGCGCTGCAGGACTTTCATTACGCGCTGTTCGCTGGCGAGCCAGGGTTGAAGTTCAACGGCGTGCTGGCAGCGACCCTGCTGCTGCTCGCACTCAGCGGTCCGGTGCTCTGGTGGCCGGGGTGGCGCAACCGCAGGCTCGCGCTGCACGTCCACCGCCGGCCCGCGTTCATGAAGTGGCGCGATCTGCACGCGCTGTCAGGGCTCGCGCTGGCGGCAGTGCTCGCGCTGATTGCGTTCACCGGCCTCTACTACGCGTATCGCAGCACAGCCACTGCGTTGATCATCGCCGCGACGGGCGACGCTGCCGCGCCGCCGCCGCGGGTCGCGCCCAGCACCGACGGCGAACCTGCCGTTGCACGCCCGTTGCAGCAGCTGTGGGATGCGGCGCGCGATGCAGAGCCCGCGGCGCGCTTCGACGAGCTGCGGCCCGGGCGGCCACCCACGGGTGCGGCATCGTTGTCGTTCCGCGATCCGGGTGATTCAGTCGTCGGGCGAAACCGCCTGTTCGTCGATCCCTACTCGGCGCAGGTGCTGCGCGTCGATCGGGTTCGACATCAGCCAACGGGCAGCCGGCTTGCGGCGAACATGGGTCCGTGGCATTTCGGCAGCTGGGGCGGGCGCCTGACGCAATGGCTGTGGTTCGTGGCCGGATTCGCGCCGGCCTTCCTGTTCGCAACCGGTGCGTGGATGTGGTGGCGCCGTTCAGTGCGTCCGCGTCAGCTCGTACGCGCACAGGTTGACGGCCGTCGCCAGGTTCAGTGACTCGATCGCGCCGCTGCCGGGAATCGTGAACAGCGCGGCGCCGAGCGCCTCGATCGCCGCGGCGGGCAGTCCGTGTGCTTCGCTGCCGAACAGATAGCAGTCGTGCGCAGCGAAGCCCGGCGACTGGATCGGCGCGCCGCGCGTCGCCAGGGAGGCGATGCGCGGGTAGCGGGCGCGCAAGGACTCCAGCGGGACGTCGGTTTCCACGGGCACGTGAAACACGGCGCCCATGCTGGCGCGGATCGCCTTCGCATTGAACAGCTCGACGCTGCCCGGGGTCAGCAGGCAGCGAAAGCCGCCGAACCAGGCCAGCGTCCGCAGGATCGTGCCGAGGTTGCCCGGGTCCTGCACCTGGTGCAGGCAGACCGCGATCTCGCGCGCCGTGGCCGGCGCGGGCGCCGCTGGCAGCGGCACGACAGCAATGATGCCCTGCGGCGCGCGCGTCTCGCTCAGTTGCGCCATCTGGCGCGCGTTGATCACGTGGACCGGAAACGGGCTTTGCCATTGCCCGAACTCGTGCGTGACGTAGACCTCGCAGTCGCGAAAGCGCGCATCGCGGCGTGCCGCGCGCTGCAACTCGAGCACGAGATGCTCGCCCTCGACCAGGAAATGGCCCAGTTCCTCGCGAAACTTCTTCTGGTGCAGCTTGCGCAGGTCGTCGAAGTTCATGCGCTCAGCGTCCTGCGCGGCGCCGCCTCGCAAAGGCTGCGGGCCACCGCCTCGGCGACGCGAATGCCGTCGACGCCCGCGGACAGAATGCCGCCGGCGTAGCCCGCACCCTCGCCGCAGGGGAACAGTCCACGCACGTTCAGGCTCTGCAGCGATTGCGGGTCGCGCGTGATGCGCAGCGGCGATGAGGTGCGCGTTTCGACGCCGGTGAACACCGCATCGGGGCGATCGAAGCCGCGGATCTGGCGACCGAACACCGGGATCGCTTCGCGGATCGCCTCGATCGCGTAGGCGGGCAGCGTCGAGGCCAGGTCTACGAGGCGCACGCCAGGCTTGTAGGAAGGCTCGACTTCGCCGAGCGCAGGCGAGGGCACGCCCTGCACGAAGTCGCCCACGAGTTGGCCCGGGGCCGAGTAGTCGCCGCCGCCCAGTTCGAACGCGTGCGCCTCGAGTCGCTCCTGCAGGTCGACGCCCGCCAACGGGCCGCCGGGGTAGTCGATCGCCGGTTGAATGCCCACCACGATGCCCGCGTTCGCGTTGCGTTCATTGCGCGAGTACTGGCTCATGCCGTTCGTGACGACCCGACCCGCTTCGGATGTCGCCGCGACGACAGTGCCGCCCGGGCACATGCAGAAGCTGTAGACGGCGCGGCCATTGTGCGCATGGTGCACGAGCTTGTAGTCGGCGGCGCCGAGCGCGGGGTGTCCGGCGAACGTGCCGTAGCGCGCGCGGTCGATCATCGATTGCGGGTGCTCGATGCGAAAGCCGACGGCGAACGGCTTGGGCTCGATGAAGACGCCGCGACGCTGCAGCATGCGGAAGGTGTCGCGCGAGCTGTGCCCGAGCGCGAGCACGACATGATGGCTGTGCAGCGTCGTGCCGTCGTCGAGTTGCACGCCCTGCATGCGGCCATCCTCCAGCAGCACGTCGGTGACCTTGTTTTCGAAGCGCACTTCGCCGCCGAGGCGGATGATCTCCGCACGCATCGTCGAGACCACGCCCGTCAGCCGGAACGTGCCGATGTGCGGCCGGCTGACATAGAGGATCTCCGGCGGCGCGCCGGCGCGCACGAACTCGCGCATGACCTTGCGGCCGTAGAACTTCGGATCCTTGATCTGGCTGTACAGCTTGCCGTCTGAGAACAGGCCCGCACCGCCTTCGCCGAACTGCACGTTCGACTCTGGAGTCAGGATCCGCTTGCGCCACAACCCCCAGGTGTCCTGCGTCCGGCGCCGGACATCGCGCCCGCGTTCGAGCACGATCGGCCGGTAGCCCTGCTGCGCCAGGATCAGCGCCGCGAACAGCCCGCCGGGGCCGAAGCCCACGACGACCGGACGCTCATCGAGGCCCGTGGGTGCGGTCGCGGGCGGGTAGTACTGCGTGTCCGGCGAGGGGCCGATGTAGCGATCGCGGGCCAGCCGGCGCAGCACGGCGGCCTCATCGCGCACGCTCACATCGACGATGTAGACGAAAGTGACGACGCTGTTCTTGCGGCGCGCATCGTGACTGCGCTTGAAAACGGTGAAATCGAGCAGATCGGCGTCGTTGATCCGCAGGCGCTCGACGATCGCCTGGCGCAGCGCGTTGGCGGGGCCATCGATCGGCAGCGCGAGTTCCGTGATGCGCAGCATCGTCAGTTCCTGGTCGGTTGACCCGACAGAGGGGGCGAATGGCGCTATTCTAGCGCGTCATGGCCCGCTCCAAGAGCAGCAGCCTCTGGCTGCAGCGACACGTCAACGACCCTTACGTCAAACAGGCGCAGAAGGACGGCTATCGTTCGCGCTCGGCGTACAAGCTGATCGAGCTGAACGAGCGGGATCGTCTGCTGAAGCCCGGAATGCGGGTCATGGACTTGGGCTCCGCGCCGGGCGGCTGGTCGCAGGTGGCCGCACGCATCGTCGGTTCGAAGGGGCGCGTGCTGGCGACCGACATCCTGCCGATGGACCGGATCACCAATGTCGACTTCATCCAGGGCGACTTCACCGAAGACGACGTCGTCGAGAAGGTCTTCGCATGGCTCGACGGCGCCAAGTTCGACCTGATCATCTCGGACATCGCACCCAACATCTCGGGCATCGATTCCGCCGACCAGGCGGCCTGCATGTACTTCCTCGAGCTGGCGCTGGATACCGTGCGCAAGGCCCTCAAGCCGGGCGCGAACTTCGTCGCGAAGATGTTCCAGGGCGAGGGCTCGGATGCCTACCTGAAGGAACTGCGCAAGTCGTTCGTCAAGGTGTCGATACGCAAGCCCGCGGCGTCGCGCCCCAAGTCGCGCGAGGTCTATATCGTGGCGCGGGGTTTCCGCGGCGTGTAGGGCAGCGCGGGCTTAGAATGCCGCCATGGCCACATCACCATCGGTCCACGTGCGCATCCGTCTCGACTTCGACACGGGCGCCTCGCTGGGGCCGGGCAAGGTCGCGCTGCTCGAGCAGATCGAGCGCTGCGGTTCGTTGTCGCAGGCCGCGCGGGTGCTCGGGCTCAGCTATCGCCGCGGCTGGTTGCTGCTGGATGACGTCAACCAGTCGTTCAGCGAGGCCGTCGTCGTCACCGCCACGGGCGGGCGCCGGGGCGGCGGTGCGCGCGTGACGCCCTTCGGCCTCGACCTCATCAAGCGTTATCGCAAACTCGAGCAGGGCGTCGAACGGCAGGCGCGCCGCGAGTTCGCGCGCGTCGTGGCTGGCGCGTCCTCGGTTCGTCCCGGACTCAAGCGGCGGCTGGTGCGAGCAACGCGGGCCTAGGCTCGTTGCCGGCGTCGAACCTGGCTCAGGCTGCAGCCGCGGCCTCGATGACCGACAACGCGCGCGGTTGGTGGCGACGCTCCGGCGTCACCAGGAAGTAACGCGCAGTCAACTCGTCGATCGTCCCGACGTGCTCGACGCCGTAGACGTTGCGCAACGCGGCGCCGATCAGGTCAGGCGCGAAGATCACGCCGGCGCCCACCGCGCCGAACACCTCGCGCAGCGCCGCGTCGTCGAACTCGCCGACGATGCGCGGTTGCAGGCCGCGGCTCGCGAGCCAGCCTTCCACCAGTCGGCGAGCGTCGCTCGCCATGCCTGGCAGCAGCAGTGGCGCGCTGGCCAGGCTGGCCGGAAACCTGGGCTTCAGCTTGCGCGCCAACGTCCGGGTCGCGAACACCGACACCGTCGAGCTTGCGAGCAGCGTGACGCGCAGTCCCGCCGCGTCCGTCGGCGCGCCGGGCACCAGGATCGCGTCGAGCCGCCGCGCGCGCAGTTCGGCCACGAGCGTCGCTTCATTGCCTTCGCGGCACACGAGCCTGGGGGCGGGGTTGAGTGCCAGCACGGGTTCGAGGAAGCGGCGCGCCACCAGTTTCGGCACGATCTGGTCGACGCCGATCGTGAAGGTGGCGGGTTGGCCAGAGGAGCCTTCCAGGGCCCGCAGCAGGTCCTCGCCGCGACTCAACATATCGGCGGCGTAGTCGAGCACCAGCCGCCCGGCATCGGTGAATCGCACCCCGCGCCCGACGCGTTCCAGCAGCGCGGCGCCGAGGCGTTCTTCCAGCACGCCGATCTGACCGCTGACGGTCTGCGGGGCGACCGACAGCGCCGTGGCCGCCGCGGTGATCGACCCCGTGCGCGCCACGGCGCGCAGGTAGTCGAGCTGGACCAGATCCAGGTGGCGCAGGTTCATGGGATCATCCGGATATGTCGTAGGATTAGGAAGGATAATACTGCTAGTTCGGATTGTGTAGTGCCCCCATACTGCCGCCGTCGTCAGCAAAGGAGTTGCCATGTCGATCGCCGCCCCACGTGCCGTCCGTTCCGCGTCCGTTGCCCCGGCATCCGCCGTCGAAAGCGAGACCCCAAGCCCGGCGCCCGTGGCGCAGCTGCCGATCGGCACGCTGCCGCAGCCGTGGTCCACCATTGGCAAGCATGCGGTGCTGCCGCAACTCAGCGCCGACGAGAAAGCGCGCCTCGATGCGCTGACGCACCTGAACTACTTTCTTGCCCAGGAAGTGGTGCCTGCGATGCGCGGCCGGTTCGAACGGGCCGCCGCCGACTCGCCGGTCGCAAGCCGCAAGCAGGCCTGGAATCTGCTTGAGCAGGATCCGAGTTACGCGCTGTGGAGTCATCTGCGGCGGCGCTCGATGGAGATGCGGCAGCAGCGCAATCTCGACACCGCGATGCGGCAGCAGGAGTCGCTCGCCGCGGCCGCGCGCTCGGCGTTGCGCGGCGCGGCGCCCGTCGAGCTCGACAGCGAATTGCAGCCCCCGGCATATCTCGTGGACATCCATGCCCATCTGCTGCCGGGCGGGTATCTGACGAACCTCGGGGACGACGACGTCGCCGTCGGCGCTGCCTACGAGGCTTCGTCCTACTCCGTGGTGCCCGGCCGCTCTGGTCCGAACAGCGACGGCGCGGGCCGCGCGCTGGCGAAATGGCTCGCGCTGCGTTTCCCTGAGTTTCGGCCGCGCCGCATCCTCGACCTGGGCTGCGGTGCCGGGCTCAATACCTGCGCGGTCGCGCGCGCCTTCCCCGACGCCGAGATCATTGCGATCGACGCCGGTGCGAGCATGCTGCGTTACGCCGCTGCCCGTGCTGCGTCGCTCGGCATCCACAACATCCGCTGGGTGCAGGCGGACATCGAGGCCATTCCTGCGCATATCGGTTCGGTCGATCTCGCGTACACGGCGATCGTGCTGCATGAAACCAGCCACGACGCGCTGCGCAACGTGTTCCGCGGTTGCGAGGCGCAGCTCGCGCCCGGTGGCCTGACGCTGCACATCGAGCAGCCGCCGTACGATGACCGGCCATGGTTCGAGCAGTGCATGCGCGATTGGGACGGCCGGTTCAACAACGAGAATTTCTGGAGCCGCCTGTACGAACTCGACCTGCGCGATGAGCTGGCCCAGGCCGGCTTCGTCGGCGAGCGGATCTTCATCGATGCGATGTCGGCCGTGCCCTGGAACTCCGATCCGAATGCGCCGGGGCGCATCGAAGACTATGGCCGCACCGGCAACTGGCAGGTCGTCGGCGCATGGAAGGGGGCAGCATGAGCACGCAGATTCCTTCGCCGCAGGTGGCTGGTCCGGCGCGGCCGCGCTTTCTGCAGGACGCCAGCGATGAGAAGCTCTGGGACGTCGTGGTCGCGCTGAGCACCGAACTCGCCGGGACCCGCGCGCGCCTCGATGCACTCGAGCGCGTGCTCGCCGAGCATCGCTGCCTGCCGGCGGGCGCCGTCGAAGCGTGGCAGCCGTCCACCCAGGCTGGCGTCGAACGCGTGCATGACCTGCAGGATTACACGCGGCGCGTGTTCGGCACCCTCGGTCGGGAGTAGTCCACGCCGCGGCGATTCGCTGCCGCCTCGAATTTCCCCGTTTGCGGCTTGCGGGCCATGCCAGCTAGCATGGCGACGCAGCCAACAACAAAAACGAGCGGGGGGAACATGACATCGATGCGTCGTGGTCGAGGGGTTCGTTACGCAGGTCTCGCCAGCTGTCTGGTGTTGCTCGCGGCCACCGCGGGCAGGGCGGAGCCCGTCGCGGTGCCCAAGGGCATGAGTGTCCCGATCGTGCTGCAACAGCACGTGACGTCCGGCTATGTTGCAGCCGGTGCACCCGTTTACTTCACCGTCGAATCGGACGTGTCGATCGGCGGCCAGGTCGTCATCCGCAAGGGCACGCCGGTGCTCGGCAAGATGGATGCATCGCAGGGTCGCGGCCGCGTCGGCAAGAGCGGATCCATGGCGATCAGCGTCCGCACCGTCGAAGCCGTGGACGGTACCGTGGTTCCCATCGATGCGGACTTCAGCAAGCAAGGCAGAAGCCGCTCCGGTGCAACGGTGGCCTGGGTTCTGTTCTGGGGCATCCCGGGCCTGCTGACGCGCGGCGTCAATCCGTACGTCGAACGCGGCGTGAGCTGGGACGCCAACCTGCTGGCTGACATCAACGTCGATCCCGCCAACGCGAGACCCGTTCCGCCGGTGCCGTCGGCAGCCAATCAGATCAGCATCACCGGACACGAGTTCGCCGGTGGTCGCGCAGGCAAGCCGCTCGAGTTCAACATCGAGAAAGACAAGGACCTCAAGACCGTGAAGTTCACGGTCGATCCCGCTTCGCTGCCGGCCGGTGCCGATCTGCGCAGCCTAAAGCTGGTGGCTGTCGAAGGCGAGGCGCTCGTCGAACCAGTTGCCGCGACTGGCGCCGATGCGAGCAGTATCTCGTTCGATACCTGGTCGGTCGTGCGCTTCTGCAACGACGGCGTGACCCAGCTGACTTTTGTCGGCGCAGGCGCCGACGGGGCGTCGTTCGGCGCAACCTACGCGCTGCCGGTGAAGATCAAGAAGAAGGAGTGAGCGGCAGCGGTCGGGGCCGGCCACCGCAGCACCTCGCTTCCGGCAGCCGCGAGCGCCTGCTCGCGATCGTTCCAACAGTGACTCGCGCACGCCCGATCACGAACGGCTGCGTGGCGACCGGCGCCCGCGCCCGTGTTTGAATGCGGCTTGGCTCCCCGCTCGAAGGTCATCCCATGGCTGCACGCAACATCGATGCCGACACCCACATCATCGAGACGGCTCCGATCTGGGAGCACATGACTGCCGCCGAACGGATACACAAGCCGAAAGCGATCGAGCTCGATGAGGGCATCATCGTGCCGCCGGTGCAGGCACCGATGAAGTCCGTCTGGATCATCGACGGTCAGCTCTACGCCCGGACCAACCTCGATTTCATCGAGGAGGCATCCAAGGGGCAGGTCAAGCCCGGTGCGCTTGCGATGACGGATCCGGCCGAGCGACTCAAGGCCATGGATCGCCAGGGTGTCGATGTGCACGTGATCTTCCCCAGCCTGTTCCTGGCGCTGTCGCCGGAAAGGCCTGAAGTGGAGCTTGCGATCACGCGCGCCTACAACCGCTTCCTGGCGGAGCGCTGCGCGGGCAGCAACGGCCGCCTGCGCTGGGTCATGCAGCCCTCCGTCAAGAACATCGAGAAGACCGTCGAGGACATCCGCTGGGCGCGTCAGCACGGCGCGATCGGCGTGCACCTGCGCGGTCTGGAGGGCAACCGGCCGATCGACGATCCGGATTTCTATCCCATTTTCGAAGTGGCGCAGGAACTCGACATGCCGATCTGCGTGCACATCGGCAATGCCAGTTCCGCGTTTCGCCAGCTGCGTCGCAACAAGGACAACAAGCCGTCGCGCTGGCACATGTCGGTGCCGACGCTGATGTCCTTTACCGCGCTGTGCACCAGCGAGGTATCAACCCGCTTCCCGCGCCTGCGCTTCGGGTTTTTCGAGATCGGCTCGGCGTGGCTGACCTATGTCGTGACCCAGGCGCACCGGGTGCGCGATGAACGCGATCGCAAGCTGTTCACGCAGTCCGTGCTGCGCGAGCGCAATCTCTACGTGACCTGCGAAGAGCATGAGGAGCTGCCGCTGATCCTGCAGTACGCCGGCGACGACAACCTCGTGATCGGCAGTGACTACGGCCATCCCGGCGATGTCGACGAGACCATTCTCGTGCAGCAGAAGCTGCTCGCGCGGCGGGATGTCAGCGAGACGCAGAAGCGCCGGATCCTCAGCGACAACGCCGAGGCGCTATTCGGACCGGGCTAAGCCCTGAACCCAGGCGGCGAGGTCGTCGCTGAAGCGCTCGGGAATCTCCCACATCGGAAAGTGCCCGACGTCGGGGTAGTCGATCAGGGTCACGGTCGTGTTCTTGAAGCGGGCGACCGTCGGCGCCGCGCCCTGCGAGATCACGGTGTCGTAGCCGCACCATTGCAGCAGTACCGGCACGCGCACGCTCTCGGCGAGCGCGCCGACGTCGCTGGTCTCGAACGCGACCCGGTTCGACGCGATGTACTGGCGCTGCCGTGCCAGCGCGCCGGGCTGATTGTTGGCCCAGTAGATCGGTTCGATCATCGCCGGCGTCGGCTCGAAGTCCGACGGTGTCGTGGTGTCGATCACCCAGCGGAAGAAGGTCCGCGAGCGCCAGTCTGGCAGGAAGCGGGCATGGAACCGCGACAGTGACTTCATGTGCCACGGCACGTGACGAGTCTGGCTCGGCCGCTCGAGCGGCAGGATCGACAGCGCCATGGCCTGGATGCGCTGCGGGTGGCGCCGCGCGTACTCGAGCGCGACGTTGCCGCCGTTCGACGTCGCCACCAGCGTGAAGGGTGGCAGGTCGAGCGCCGTGACGAAGCCTGCGACCAGTTCAGCGGCGCGTGGCGTGCTGTAGACGCCCGTCGGGTCGGGTCCCGACACGCCGTAGGGTGGCCAGTCGAGTCGCACCAGCCGGAAGCGGCCCCGCAGGCGTTCGACGACAGGATCCCACTGATGCAGGTTCACGATGCTGCCGTGGAGCAGCAGCAGCACGGGGCCGCTGCCCTCGTCGCGGTAGTGCAGCGGCACGCCATCGACGGTGATGAACTTCGATGGCGCGGTCGCATTGCGCGCGATGGCCTCGGCGGGGTCGGTCGCCCACCAGCCGGCGCGCAGCGTCGCGAACACGGCGAGCAGCAGCACGACTGCGACGGTTCCGAGCAGCAGCCCGATGCGGCGCGCGCCGCTCACCGCGCTGCGGCTCCGGCACGGAAGCGGGTCATGTCTGCGCCACGGTGTCTGACAGTTCGTGCAGCGGTTCGGCGCCGGTCGCGGT